>DATLCW010000039.1:0-66416 GCA_035526195.1 Bryobacteraceae bacterium | reverse complement strand
TCAACATTTTGATTGCCGTCACGCTTGCCGCCGCAGGCGGCGAGAAGACACACGAACCCTGTAACAATCCAATGTCTGCGCATAATCGTTAGTCCTTTACCACTCGACCCGAACACCCATGCGGACGGTCCGCGGACCGCTCTGGTCGTAAGTTACCACCCCACCGACGCCGCTAATGATTCCCAGTTGATCGGGCGAGGAAATGTTTAAACCAGGCTCGGAGTAGTTGGGATGGTTCAACACGTTGGTGGAGGTAATCTCGCCGCGCAGGCGCAGCCGTTCGTAGATCGCAAAGTATTTGGATAGCCCGGCATTCAACACGTTCAAGCCGGGCCCCTTAATGACACCCTTGGCGGACGTGCCGTACGAGCCCGGTTTCGGAGCAGCGAATGCGGTTGTGTCGAACCAGCGATTGACTCTTTGTTGATCGCCCGGCAGATTGGGATCGCGCAAAATGTCCGGACGGATCGTAACGTTGGCGGGCGTCCGGCTGGTGGTATAGACGGTGCCCGTGGGATCCGGACCGGTCCATAGCGGCGTGAGGAAGCGGCCCGAATAGTAACTGAGCACGCTCGAAATCTCCCACCCGCCAAACACCGCCTGCGCCAGACGGTTTGAACCAGTCATCCATTTCCGCCCCTTGCCCACGGGCACCTGGTAGATGAAGCTGCCGGTAACGCGGTGGGTCGGCACGTCAAGCCAGACGGCGCGCTCGCGTTTCCGGTCGTAGGCATTTTCGGGAGCCTGGCCGCGCTCGAGGTCGCCGATGTCACGCGCCAACTGATAGGAGAACTGATACAGGAGGCCCCGCACCATCTGCCGCTTCACGTCGAAGGTGAGCGAATGGTACTGATGGCCGCCGCCGTTGGTGAGGTAATTGAAGTTGGGATACTGCGGAAACATCCGCGGTTTGTCGACAAAGGGCCGGTTATCGGGGAGCGGCTGATTGATGTTGTAGGCCCACTCACCTTGGCGTGTGTTGGTGCCAACGTAGGAAAGACGGAAGCCGGAGTCCCATCGCTGATGCTCGATGGTTAAGTTGTATTGCATACTGTAGGGCACGCGGAGGTCTGGTTTGATGGCCGTGGGTAAGCCGACGGTGGTGACGCCGCCCGCAACCGTGGGAAAGACGCGGGGAAGGATTACGGTGGGGGCATCCAGGGGATTCGTGAACGGGGGTTCGTTGATGAGGAACGGGACACCGCCGGCGCCGGTGGTGCGCGGAACGACATCATAGTAGATGCCGAAGGCCGCGCGGAAGACGGTGTTGTTGCCAAAGGGCCGCCAGGCGGCGCCGATGCGCGGGGCGAAATTGTTGCGATCGGTCTTGAGCAGGGTTTTGCCGGGCAAGCCGACCTGCTTGGCCTCAACCACGTCGACATAGCCTCGCGGCAGCAGCGGACTCACCTTGCCGAGTGCTCCATCGGGTACGACGATCTTGCCTGAGCCGATGTCGAACATCGACAGGAGTCCGTTGTCTTCCTTCCAGGACGGCTTCAACTCGTAGCGTAAGCCGAGATTGAGGGTCAGCCGGTTGGTCACCTTAAAATCGTCGGTGATGAACAACTCCTGCCCCCAGCGCGTGAGGCCGTATTCCAGGGGTGGAAACGCGCGCGAAACAGTGGTGGGAATTCCGAGCAGGAAGTCCGCGTATGGCTGGCCGGTGAAGCGGTTGGAGAACGTCATATTGCCGAACAGGGAAGCGTTCACCTGGCCATCGCCAAAGCCTACGCGGCTGACGGTGACCCCCATCTTGACGCTGTGCTTCCCATGGAGCCAGTTGAGCTGATCGTGGAACTGATAGACGCGATTCCGGAAGCCTGGGTGACGCCACTCCTGACTGACCGTAATCGGCGAGATGCCGATTCCGGCGAAATTGACCTTAGGGATGCCGGGGAGATTCGGAAGGTTGTCGATGAGACCGACGAGGCCGAACTGGGTGACCAACTCTTTACCATTGGTAGTAGGCTCGCGCGGATTGTCGTTGAAGGATATGCCGCCGCGCAATTCGTTCAGCAGGTTCGGCCGGATTGTTTGGGACCAGGAGGCGTTAAAGCCTCTGGTATCGCGCTGCTGCCAGCGCTGTCCGATGGTGGGGAGGTTGCCTTCAAACGGTCGCACGAATTGCCGTTGCCAGGTGTAGCGGCCGAAGATGGATGACTTTTCGCTGAAGCGGTGGTCGATGCGAGTGGTCCACAAGGTATCGGGATCGAAGGCGCGGCGGCCCAGCAAACGGAAGTTTTGGCTTTGGAGCACATCGCTTGAACCGGCGTTGGGCAAGGGATAGAAACGATCCTGAATCTTCTGCGCAACCGGGTTGATTCTGCCGGCGGGGATACGGTTGCCGGCGAAAGGGGTGTTCGCGAACGGATCACGAATCACGGTGCCCGGCAGGAGAGCCGAAAAATCGCCCTGACGCCAGGCGGGCAGCGGAACGGTGGGATTCAGAAGGTCCTGGATGGCCCCGCCCTGTAGCGTTTCATACGAGAAGAAGAAGAAGCTACGATCCTTGCCGTGGTAGATTTTTGGCAGGAAGATCGGGCCGCCGATCGAGGCTCCCGGGGTGTGCCGGACGTAGGAACTCCGCGAGGGGGCGAAGGGGTTACGAGCATTCAGACCGGCGGTGGAGTAATAGTCGAAGGCGCTGCCGTGGATTTGGTTGGTGCCGGACTTGGACACCAGTGTGACCTGTCCCAAGGCGCCGAATTCGGAGGTGTTGTTCGCGAGGTCAACGCGCATCTCCTGGACGCTTTCGACGAAGTCCGCCAGCGGACCGATGAGGCTTCCATCGTAGAGGTTATTGAAGCTGATGCCGTCGATGGTTTCGTTTTCCTGATTGCCGCGGCTGCCGGCGAAGCGGATATAGGCGTTGCCGCCGGTCATCACCAGCATGCCGGGGATTTGCTGGAGGAAGCTGTACATGGACCGGTCATTGAGTGGAAGTGACTTCAACGTCTCCGCGTTGCGGGTGTCGCCGATGCGGGTGGTGTCGGTCTCGATCAGGGCCACTTCGCTGGTAACGTCAATCTTTGACGCAATGGCACCGAGTTCCATGCGGATATCAATGCGGCGGACATCGCGCGCCATCAACCGGAGATTCTGGGAAACGAATTCATTGAACCCTGAGACCTCCGCCTTAAGCTGATACTCGCCTTCGCGCAACTGCGGCAATGCGTAGTTACCGGCTTCATTCGACTTGGTTGTGTAGAGGTAGTTGCTTTGGACGTGGGTGGCCGTGATGTTGGCATTGGGCACGACTGCCCCGCCCGGATCCGTCACTGTGCCGGTGATCGTGGCAAAAGTGGTTTGCGCGCCGACAGGAAGGCAACCCAAGGCGAGGCACGCAAAGAACGCCAGCATCCGCAGAGAAGACATAACCCTCCATTCCCCACGAGGCGCTGGATGGTACCTCTGGGACCAGCTTGTGCGTCGCGGGTGACGTGACAATATCAACCAGGATTTCCATTTTGGCTTCCTGACCACCCAGAGTATACACCCTTCACCAAATAATGAGTGCCTAAGAGTCCAAACATTCCTTTCCCAAACATTCGGTGTGGTGATTGTCCATGTTCTTGCCCTTCGATGAGGCCGGCGGGTTCGATCACCCCACTTCTTCGTTGGCGCGCCGGAGCAGCGCTCTGAAGTACGCAATGCAGTAGGCGAGGCCGGCGCGCCGTTCCTGTGTGTCGCCGGCGAGCGGGGGAATGTGGTCGGGCACGATCCCGTCGGAAAACTTCACCTGACGCAGCGCCTTCATCACCTGGTACATATCGGTGTAGCCTTCATCGGGAAAGGTTTCGTGAAAGACGGGCAGGGGCGAGCTGACGTTGCGGAAGTCGATGTCGAAGAGCTTTCCGCGCCGTCCGAAATCGTGGATCATGCCAATCGTGTCCTTGCCCATCTTGTCGCCGCCCTCCATCCAGGTGCCGACGCAAAGGCGGAGTCCCCAGTGTTTGCTGTTTCCGGCGATCTGCTCGGCGCGCTTGTAGCCGTCGTAGTGGACGAACAGCTTGGCCACTCCGTTCATCTTCGCCAGCGGCGGATCGTCGGGGTGGAGAGCCATTTTGACGTTGGCTTCTTCGGCGACCGGAAGCACAGCCTTCATGAAGTAGGTGTAGTTGGCCCAAATATCCTCGGCGGAGTACTCCCGATCGAAAGCCTGCTTTTCGATGTTTTCGCGAAAATCTTTGACGCTGAACTGCCGTGTCTTGTAGCCGCGGTGTTCGATGTACGCGGTAGTGTACGTGTTGGCCGGATGGAAATCGTAATTGACGGCGGGAATCCCGAGCTTGCCGAGGCTGCGAAGAAATTTTTGAAAAGTCTCGATATCCTGGTCGCGGCCGGGCTGGCCAAGCTGCACGCGGAGGGAACGATAGGAGTAGTGGCAACCGCTGTAGATGCGCACGCCATAGCTCTCGAAGCGCTTTTGGATGGTACGTAATCTGTCGACTCCGGGATCCTCGTGGTACATCAGCCGCGCCCATTTGAGGCCAATCTGCTTGCAGAAGTGGAGGAAGTCGTCGGAGACGTTCCAATTCATGATATGGCCGATCTTGAGGTTTGCCGGATCGTCCTCGGCGATGACTTTTGCACTGGCGGGCGCGGCGGCCGCGGCAACGGGCAGCGCCAGCGGGGATGCGAGCGCGGCGCGGCGTGTCAATCCGGATGGCGGCAAAGTTATTCTCTTCATAAGCTATCCTCTCGGGTTTCAAAACTCGCCCGCGGCGGCGCGCCGTTCCGCGTGTAGGAGACAGTATATATTGTTCCAATCACAACCCGAGCGGATGCCTGGACGCCGCCTCCGCTCGCATCTCTCGCCGCCAATTTTCGAACAGCCGCGTCAAACGCCTCGCAATCTCCGGGTTCTCCTCCGAAACATCGTGTTGCTCAGCCGGGTCCCGATTGAGGTTGAACAGGGCGGGCTTGCGGTCCGCCGGGTCGCCATCATAGAGAACCTGATGGGCCGGCGGGCCGGCGGGATTGGGTGTCCGGACAAGCTTCCACTCTCCTTCCAGCACCGCCCAGCGATCTCTAAAAAGCCAAAACAACGTCCGGAGCCCGGCAGACGAACGTGCGCCCGCGCGCAGGGCCGGTAGCAGGCTTCGCCCATCGAGTTGGAAGGATTCGACCGGTATTCCCGCCGCCTCGAGGCAGGTAGGGAGAACGTCCAGCGTGGATACGGGATCCTGGAATGTCTTGCCTGTGGGAAGCTGTTTATCCCACCGCATCATGAAAGGCACCCGAATGCCTCCTTCGAATGTCGTGCTCTTGGTTCCCCGCAGCGGCCGGTTGTTTCCGCCGCCATGCTGAGTGCCGCCGTTGTCGGAGAAGAAGACGATTAATGTATTCCCGGCGAGATGGAGCCGGCCCAGGGCGTTCAGCAGACGGCCGATATTATCGTCGAGGCAGGCGAGGCTTGCCAGGTAGTACTTGCGCATATCTTCATCCGGGATGACGCCCAGCTGCGCATATTTGTCGTAGTAGCCGGCGTACTTGCCCATTGTCGTTGGATCATATTTGGGAATCGGCTTCACACCGAACTTCCGGAGATAGCGTTCCGGAACCTCATGAACCAGTGTGTGGATGGCGTTGTACGCCACGTTGAGAAAGAACGGCCCGCTGCGATGCCGCTCGAGAAACTGGATCGCACGATCGGTGAAGATGTCTGTGAGGTAGCCGCCTTCAAAACTTCTGCGGCCGCGGTTCTCAAACAGCGGGCCCAGCGCCGCGCTATGGCCGTGGGGATCAGGGGTCATCCTATCGATTTTCTCCGACAGGAGGAAGGAATCATGAGCATGCGATGAGAAGCCGAGGAACTCGTCGAAGCCGTGATTCAAGGGGAACTCCCGGCCGTCCTGCCTGTGGTAGCCGCGCCCGAAATCGTTCTTGCCGACTTTGCCGGTGGCGTATCCGGCACTCTTCAAATACTCCGCGATTGTCCTGACGTCTTTGGGCAACCCCGGGGTCCAGCCCGCTTCGGGATCCCATCGCTGCTGATAACGTCCCGTATTCCAGCCGGCGCGGGAAGGGCTGCAGACGGGAGCAGTGACGTAGCCTCGCGTGAACATCACGCCCTTTTTGCCGATCCGATCCATGTTCGGCGTCGAAATATCGGCGGCGGAATGGGAATAGGCGCTCACGTCCCCATATCCCTGATCGTCCGTTACGATGACTAATATATTAGGTCGAACGGCGGCCTGCGCCCGGACCGCGAGGCCCGCAATGGCCATTCTGGCGGTCTGTCCGAGGAAAGCCCTCCTCCCTAACGGGGATTCAGACGGCTGGGTGAACTTCTGGGGTTCCATAGGATAAAGTGTCGCTCGCAGTCGAGCTTAGTTACCGGACGCGGTACTTCTCCACGGCCGCCATGTCCAGCGTCGCGCCCAGTCCGGGCACGGTGGGCACGGTGTAATAGCCGCTCTGCATGCGGAACGGCTCCACCATGCAATCATCCGCCAGACAGTGGACGACCGTGATGCAATATTCAATACCTGGATACGCGGCGGCTTGTTGCGCCTGATAGACCTGCGCGATCCCGCTTTGCGTGGCGTACTCCACCCAAAGCGGCACTCCCGTGGCTTCGGCCATCAATGCGCGTTTGGCCATCGTGCGCCCCAGAGGTCCGCCGATGACAAACGCCTGGAGCAGACCTTCGCGGATGAAGACCGAGGGATCCTCGCCCATGTGCTCAGCGATCTTGAGCGGGGATTTGCCTTTTAATTCGCGGAACGAGTCGACGTTACGGTACTGCACAGGCGACTCCACCGCAAAGTAATTGGGGTGCCGGGCCAAGCCGTTGATAAAGTGCAAAGCACGGCTGGGAGAACCCCAATGGGCATTGGCGTCAGCCCAGAAGCGGTATTCCTTGGGCACCACGGCGCACATCGCGGCGGCTTGTGCCAGCGGATCCTGCCACGGCCGCGCCTTTACTTTGTGCACGCGATAGCCGAGGCTGGCGCCGAGTTTGGCCTCGGCGGCCATCAGGTCCGGTGGGAGGCAGTGAGTCCACCAGGTGTGCTCGATGCGCGTCTTTGGAGAGGGAGAAAGCAGCCGGGCCACGGACATGCCCGACGCCTGCCCGAGAACATCATGTACGGCCATGAGGACGCCCTGGATGGAGTCGTCCTGCCAGTACTCGATCGGGGAGCGCCCCATCATCCGCTTCAGGATCGCTTCGGTTTGAGCGGCGCCGGTGAGCGATTCGGCCGTGCCAACCAGGCCGTCGCCGGTGTGAAGCCGCACGAAAACGGCGCTGTAATGAGTTTGAAAGGTTCCCTGGAGCCGGTAGCTTTCCGTCCAGGCCTCGCGTACACGTTCCGCCATAGGAATGCTGGTAGGGAAGATTTCGTACTTGGTGAAACGCATCCGGCCGGCGGCGGACAAGACCCGCGGCGCCAGTGCCGGCAGGCCCGCAGCCGCGCCGAGCCTCAAAAGATCTCTGCGATTTATCTCCTGCATGGGATCCAGTGTCTCAGATGTAGAATTGTTTCGATGCTCTCTATATTACTGGCTCTTGTTTTCTGTTCGGCATTAGCGGCACAAGCGCCCTACGATCTTCTCCTGAAGGGCGGCCACGTCCTCGATCCGAAGAACAACATCAACGGCAAAATGGACGTGGCCATCCGCGGGGGAAAGATTGCCCGAGTGGCCGCGGGGATCGATGCGGCGCAAGCGAAGAAAGTTATTCCGTGCGAGGGCCTTTACGTCACGCCGGGCCTCGTCGATATTCACGTCCATCTCTACTATTCCACCGGGCTGAAATCCAACCTGCACGGCGACACCACGAGCTATGTGGGCTTTCGCGCCGTCCATCCGGATGGCTTTACGTTCCGCAGCGGCGTCACCACCGCCGTCGACGTGGGTAGCTCGGGTTGGCGCAATTTCCCCGAGTTCAAAGAGCGCGTCATTGCCTTATCGAAGACTCGTGTTTACGCCATGCTAAACATCGTGGGCAGCGGCATGGCCGGGCGGGCCAAGGTGGAGCAGAACCTTTCCGACATGAGCGCGGAGGATACCGCGAAGGTGGCGCGGCAGTTTCCTCAAGACATCGTCGGTGTCAAGACGGCACACTACGCCGGGCCGGAATGGACTCCAGTGGACAACGCGGTCAAAGCCGGCACGCTCGCCAATATTCCCGTCATGATCGACTTCGGCTCGTTCCGGTCCGAGCGCCCCTTCGAGGAGCTGGTCACCAAACGCCTGCGGCCCGGCGATATGTACACGCACTTCTTCATTGCCGCGGCCCCGCTGCTTGACGCCCAAGGCAAGGTTCGCCCCTTTCTCCGGGAGGCCCGTGAGCGCGGCGTTAAGTTCGACGTGGGCCACGGAGCCGGAAGCTTCTCCTGGAAGAACGCCGTGCCGCTCCTGACGCAGGGATTCTGGCCGGACTCGATTTCGACCGACTTACACCAGAGCAGCATGAACGCGGGCATGAAGGACATGTTGAACGTGATGTCTAAGATCCTCAACAACGGTGTTCCGTTGTATGAAGTGATCCGCCGGTCGACCATCAACCCCGCCATGCAGATCAAGCGGCCCCAACACGGCCATTTGACGGAGGGGGCCGAGGCCGATGTGGCAGTGCTGCGCGTGGATCGCGGGCACTACGGCTTTATCGATTCGCTGGGCGCGCGTTTTGACGGCACGCAGATGCTGGCCGGAGAACTGACGCTTCGCGCGGGCGAAGTGGTGTGGGATCTGAACGGCCGCGCGGGGCAGGAGTGGAAAACATTCTACAAACAGCGGGCCCAAAAGAAGCGCTGACACGTGATGGCAAACAACACAGCGATCGAATGGACGGACGCGACCTGGAACCCGGTGACGGGCTGCGACAAGATCAGTCCGGGATGTAAGCACTGTTATGCCGAGCGATTGGCGAAACGGTTGCAGGCGGCGCGCAATCCGAACTACTCCAACGGGTTTGAATTGACGCTTCAACCGCAAATGCTTACCCGTCCGCTGGAGTGGAGAAAGCCCAGGAAGTTCTTCGTCAATTCCATGAGCGACCTTTTTCATGACGATGTCCCCCTTGAATACATTCAGCGGGTTTTCGCCGTCATGAACGCAGCGAACTGGCATCAGTATCAGGTGCTGACCAAGCGTGCGGAGCGACTGGAAGAGCTGAGTCCGCTGCTCCCATGGGCCCCGCATATCTGGATGGGGGTGAGCGTGGAAAGTGAGCGATACCTGTCCCGGATCGAGTGTCTTCGCCGGACCAACGCGCATGTGAAGTTTCTGTCGCTGGAGCCGCTGCTCGGGCCGCTGCCGAAGATGGACCTGCGCGGGATTGACTGGGCCATCGCGGGCGGCGAGTCGGGTCCGGGTGCACGTCCGATGGACATAGATTGGCTGAAAGACATTTGGGGCCAGTGCCTGGAAGCGGGCGTGGCGTTCTTCTTTAAGCAATGGGGCGGCGTTCAGAAGAAGAAGGCCGGACGCGAGTTGGAAGGGCGCACTTGGGATCAGATGCCGGCACTGGCGGTCGTTTCCTGATGTCCCGCCTTGTGGTCCACTGCAAAAGGGAGAAGTACGACGTGTACATCGGCAGAGCCGTTCCGCGCAGCGGATTGAAGGCTTCGGTGTGGGCAAACCCTTTCGTAATCGGAAAAGATGGAACCCGCGGGGAGTGCATCGCCAAGTTTCGCGCATCGCTGCTGTTGAATCCGGAGTTGCTCCAGAAGCTGCCGGAGCTCAAAGGCAAAGTGCTTGGATGCTGGTGCGCGCCGGAAGCTTGTCACGGCGATGTCCTGAGCGAATTAGCGAACGAATCGCCATAGCCCGGCCGGGAGGGAGCATCGACTACAATGGCAGGCGTGACACTGCGCGCACTTCTCTTTCTCACTCCCTTTGTTATGCAGGCGGCTCTTGTCCGTGTCGAGGTTAGCGAGCGCTCTCCGATTCTCGCCGGCAAGTCTTTCGGGCAGGCCGGAGCCTACGAGCGGATCATCGGCAAGGCCCACTTTGCCGTCGATCCGATGGCCGCGGCAAATCGCGATGTCGTCAACCTGAAACTTGCTCCGCGGAATGCAAAAGGCCAAGTGGAGTTCTACGCGGACTTTGTTGTTTTCGCTCCAGTGAATCCGAAGAAGAGCAACGGCACGCTGTTTTTCGAGGTGTCCAATCGCGGGCGGAAGGGGCTGCTACATGCATTTAGCCTGGGACAAGGGTCTAACGATCCACGGACGGCGGCGGAGTTCGGCGATGCGCTGCTGCTCAATCAGGGATTCACCTTGGCGTGGCTCGGCTGGCAGTTTGATGTTCCCCGCGAACCGCCGCTGATGAGCGTGACGGTGCCGGTGGCGAAGAAACCGGATGGCTCGCCCATTCAAGGGGTGGTGCGCTCCGATTTTGTCCCCGATCAGGCGCTGACATCCTTCTCACTCGGCGACAGGCTGTTCTTCCCTTATCGCGTAGCCGACCCTAACGATGCTTCGGCGACACTTACCGAGCGGAGTTTGGCCAATGGGCCGCGGCGCGTGATTCCCCGTAGTGACTGGAGCTTTACGGAAGATCGCGGAGCCGTGCAAAAGGCTTCGGGATTCGAGTCCGGCAAGATTTATGAGGTCGTGTACCGGTCACAGGATCCGCCGGTGACAGGCTTGGGCATGGCCGGCATCCGCGACTTCATTTCCGCTCTAAAGGCTGGCACAGCTCCCGCGCCACTGGCGGCGTTAGCTCCCGCGGCGCGGCGCTCGCTGGCTTATGGAAGCTCGCAGAGCGGCCGGTTTTTGCGGACCTTTCTCTATCAGGGCTTCAATCGCGATGAGCAGGGACGGCGGGTATTCGATGGCGTCTGGGCGAATGTTGCCGGAGCGGGACGAGGTAATTTCAACCATCAGTTCGCGCAGCCTTCGCGCGACGCGCGTCCGTTTTTCAACTTTTACTATGCAACGGATATATTTCCGTTTACCGACCTGAAGCAATCGGATCCCGTCACGGGATTGGAAGGCGGCATCTTAGTGCGCGCGGAGCAGGATCATGTGGTCCCGAAAATCTTCTACACGAACTCGGCGTACGAATATTACGGGCGCGCCGCATCGCTGATGCACACCACGCTCGACGGGTCAGCCGATGTGCCTTTAGCAGCGAACACGAGGCTTTACGTGATGGCCGGCGGTAATCATGGGCCCGGCTCCATACCGCCGGCCAGGAGTGCGAATACACGCTACCTGAGCAACGGCAACGATTATCAGTGGCTCATGCGCGGTCTGCTGGTTGCGATGCAGAGGTGGCTTGCGGAGGATGCCGCTCCGCCGCCTTCCATCTATCCGCGGGTGGATCGAAACGAACTTGCGAAAATCGATCGCATCCGCTTCCCGAAGCTTGCCGGGGTTGCCGCTCCCAAGCGGTTGCATGAGGTTTTCCGGCTGGATTTCGGCCCGGATTTCCGCTCACGCGGCATCGTCACTATTGAGCCGCCGAAGATGGGGCCGCCCTTCACGATCCTGGTGCCGCAGGTGGACGCCGATGGAAATGACATCGGGGGATTAAAGACGCCGCAGGTGGCGGTTCCGCTGGCGGCGCATACGGGATGGAATCTAAGAAACCCGGCGATTGGATCGCCGGAGGAGTTATTCAGCATGACCGGTTCGTACTTCCCTTTTCCACGGGAGGCGGCAATCCAGCGCTACGGCGACCGTACGGCGTACCTTAGTAAGGTTCGTGCCGCGGCGCAGAAACTGATTGACGGCCGGTATCTGTTAGAAAGCGATTTACCCTCTTTGGAAAAGGTTTCCAGTAAGGAATGGGACTTCGTGGTGACACAGCCGGCGGCTCATTAAAGCTTCAGCAGGCGAAGAGCATTGCCGCGGCTGATCATTTCTTTCACCGCCGGGCTCACCTCCAGGATTTCGAGCTTCGTCAGCGCGGGGTCGGCGTAATGGAACGGCATGCCTGTGCCGAATACGATGCGGCCGGCGCCGACGTTCGACAGGAGTTGGCCCACCTCGTTACCCAGTTCCACAGTTAGGAGCGCGATGTCGATGGCGTAGTTGGCGGGCAGGCCGTTGTTCTTGCGGCCGAGCGGCGAATTGCCGAAGCCCGAACCGTTGAGCACGATAAACGACGCTTGAGGAGCGGCCTTGATGAGCGCCGCGATTTCGTCTAACCCAACATCGGGAATGTCCACCAGCCAACTCTGTTGACGGCGATCCTCCACCCGCACCGGAATCGTCACCGCCATCCCGCGTTCGGCTGCATGGCGAACGAGATCCACGGAAATAGCATCGGTGAGTTTGTAATTGTGCCACCGCGGGTAGAGCCGCAACGCCTTCATCCCGAATTGTTCGTGACAGGTCTTCAGATCATCCAGCCAGCCGGCATAGGCCGGGTTGATCACCGCGCAACCAATCAACCGGTCGCGATGACGGGTGATTTCAGCGGCCACTTCCTCATTGCCGGCATGCGCGTTGCGATAGGTGATCGCCGCCGCGCTCGACACCACCGCGCGCTCAATGCGTTTGCGGTCCATCAGCCGCAGCAAAGCGTCCGCGGTATTGTGACGAAGCTGGCGGAAGGCGAAATGACCGAGGTACGCATTGACATCGATCACCGGCTGCTCCTCCGGCTAAGAATGCTCTGCATATTGCCTCCGAGGATCTTGCGCCGGTCCACCTCGCTGATCTCGGCGCCGCGGATGCGCCCCACGCTGGCCGTCATGGACATGTCGCAGGCAAAGAGCAAGCGGTCCGCCCCCAGTGTGCGGACCGCCATCTCGACCACGCCTTCATCCGCGACGCTGCCGCTGGTGTCCAGAAAGACACTCGGGGCGTTGCGGAGCGCTTTGATGGTCCACTCCCAGTCGCCGCCGCCGCAAATGTGCGCGCAGATCAGCATCGCTTCCGGATAACGGCGCGCCAGTTCGGCGAAATGGCCGCCATCGCTGATGCGCGGCTGCGCCTGCGAAAGCCACATCACGTGTCCGGCATGATGGAGGATCGGGATGCGCAGCTCAATCGCCAATTCTACGAGCGGGAACACGACGGGCTCAGTGGCGCGGTAGTCATTATAGAGCTTCACGCCGATAAAGCCGCGCTCTTCCACGCAGCGGCGGATCTCGTCCCGCGCTTCCTTCATATAGCCGGGATTGACGAAGCAGTAGCCGAGAATCCTGCCCGGGAAGCGGCGCATGGCTTCGGCGACCCACTGGTTGCATTCGCGAAAGCTCTCCGGAGTCGCGGGCCGCTGCGGCGGCAGGATGGAGCAACAGAGCTGGTCAATGCCGAGTTTGTCGGCGGCGTCGATCACTTTCCGATCGCCGTCGCTCCAGGCCGTGCCGCCGTGGTGATAGAGATGTGCGTGAGCGTCAATCACTTTGACGCCTTGGGCTGCCGGTTGCGCAGCGGCGCTGAGAGTGCCGAGACCGCCGAGAAACATTCGCCTGTTCATTTCCTGATCCAGTCTACCGCCGCCGCGCCGGGATGTCCGCGTTGCGGATAGGCCGTCAGCCGGACACCGCCATCGAAGACCAGGCCCGGGCCTTCGGCAACCTGACCGGCTCTAACCCGAAAGATCCCGGATTGCGCCCGGTTGGAGGCTGTCCACAGAATTTCGCAAGTGCCGAGTGTCGACGAGCTCCTATTGAGATTGTGGATACAGGTGGAGCAGGGCGCGAAATCGCTGGATTCTTTGAAGACCCGGCCATCGGTCGAAAGCGGCGTCGAGCCTCAGAATCGACCGAACGCCGTGGCGCTCCCTGACCGCAATGTGCACGGCGTCGCGTGCCGATAGCAGCGCCCGATTCTGGGCGATCTCCGCCGCGGGGATGCCTTGGTGGGATAGTGGATTCATGCTGGCATCTTTTCTACTGCTGTCCACCTTCACGATGGCCGCCCTTGCCGAACGGCACACACTCGCCTCGACGCCGAAGACCGTCCATTGGGGTTACTACGATGCGACGCAGGCGGCAGTACTCCGCGTGCGGTCGGGCGATTCTGTAGAAATTCGGACGGCGATGATCGATTCGCCGGAGGAACTCGAGCGCGCTGGTGTCGCCGCTGCTCAGATAGATACGGCCAGCCGGGAAATCCACCGGGAGATCAAGAGTCGGGGGCCGGGGCCGCATATCCTTACCGGGCCCATCTTTATTGAGGGAGCCGAACCGGGCGACACTCTTGAGGTACGCATCGACTCGGTGCGCCTCGGTCTTCCCTACGCCCTAAACCTCTTCCTGCCGGGGTTGGGCGTGCTTCCCGAAGATTTCCCCTACGAGTACCGGAAAATCGTCCGGCTCGATGAGAAGCGGATGGTGGCGCATTTCGCACCGGGAGTCGAAATCCCGCTCCGGCCCTTCTTCGGCAGCATGGGCGTCGCTCCGCCGCAGGCGTTGGGACGAATCAACAGCGCGCCGCCGTGGATCCACGCAGGCAATCTGGACAACAAGGAACTGGTGGCGGGAACCACTTTGCATATTCCGGTGCACGTACGCGGTGCGTTATTCTCGGTGGGCGACGCGCACGCCGGCCAGGGCAACGGCGAGGTTAGCCTGACCGCACTCGAAACCGTGCTTACGGGTGTTTTTCACTTCACCGTGCGAAAAGGCCAGCGGCTGCGGTGGCCGCGCGCGGAGACACCGGCCCATTACATAACCATGGGCTTCGATGAGAATCTGGACACGGCTATCCGGACTGCCGTACGCGAGATGATCGACCTTCTGGTCGTGCGCTACAAGCTTAGCCGCGAAGACGCCTATTTGCTGGTGAGTGACGCCGCCGATTTGAGTCTGACGCAACTGGTGGACGGAAAGCGCGGCGTGCACGTGATGATCCCGAAGGGTCTTTTTATAGGGCGGTAATCAAGGCCGCTCGCGCCATCCGTGAGCTATACTAGGCGGCATCCAGGAAGCACGCGCCCTCCGCGTCGCAACAGAGGGCGGCTATCGAGAAAGAGGGGTAACCATTGAGACAACTCTCATTGTTTGGAGCGGTTCTTCTATTACCGCTGCTCGCGCAAGCACAGCTCACCACTTCGGTGATTCGCGGGCACGTCAGCGATTCGAGCGGAGCCGTCGTAGTCGGCGCGCAACTCAAGATTGTCAACATACTGACAAACGTCGAAAGAGATATCACTACCAACAACGACGGAGACTACGAGGCTCCGGATCTGCAGCGTGGAACGTACCGGTTAACCGTCACCCAGCCGGGCTTCAAGATGTTCGTGGCTGACAATATCGTGCTCGAGTCTTCGCAGATTCGCCGTATCGATGCCACGCTCGAAGTCGGGGCGGTGGGAACGCAGGTCAACGTACAGGCCAATGCGGCGGTGATCGATACCGACTCGGCCAAGATACAGGGGAGTTTCACCCAGAAGCGTTTCGAGGAAGCGCCGTGGGTGGGCGATGGAAGGAATCCGCAAGTGATAATGGCGACCCTGCCGATGGTGCAGATGACCACCGGCGTGTATGGCATTCAGGTAGCCGGCATCTCGAATTCACAGACACAGACCGCCATCGACGGAGTAGCGGGCGATGGCGGCGCGTTGCAAACGGCAAACGTCCACATCATGGCGGAAGTCAATGTGGTGGTGGGCAATAACTCGGCCGAGTTTTCCCGGCCCGCTCAGATCAACATGACGACCAAGGGCGGAACGAACCAGTGGCACGGCATGGGCGCGTACTGGCATCAGAACAACGCCCTCGCGGCTCGCGACTTTTTTGCCGCTGTCAAACCCTCTACGCTGTTTCACACCTGGCACGGGGAACTCTCCGGTCCCATCCTGAAGAACAGGCTGTTCTTCTTCACTTCCCTTTCCGGCCAAAAGTGGCCCGGATCGAATTTTATCCTGCGCGATGTGCCGACGGCCGCGATGCGCAATGGCGATTTCTCCGCTTTACTGTCGCGCGGCACGATCGTGCGGGATCCGTTGACCGGCCAGCCGTTCCCAAACAATCAGATTCCTCAGCAGCGGTTGAATCCGGTGTCGGCTAAAGTCTTTGAGAAGTATCTGCCGGCTCCCAACCTGGGCGCGCCCGGCCAGACAACCAATAATTTCGGTTTTGTGTTTCCTTATCCCACCGATCTCTTCTATTACAACGCTCTCGAGGAGCGGCTCGATTACCACATCAGCTCGAAGAATACGATTTTCGGGCGGGCCATTCTTTCAAAGCCCCAGTACGTGCTGGCAGGCAATTTCCCAGGCATGGCGTGGACACGCGTGCGAGACTCGCGCAACATCATGGCCGAAGACACGCATATCTTCTCCCCGAATTTGATCAACTCGTTCCGCTTTGGCTGGTATCAGCCGATCCTGATCGATGGCGATACCGTAGACGGTTTCACACCGATCTCGGGCGATGCTGTGGTCAGGGATCTGGGGATACAGGGCGTGAATCCACAGGGTTTGTCCGGCATGGGTTTTCCAACAATTGCCATCACCGGTTTCCAGTCCATGCGCGTGAATCCCGCGGGCAACCCCGGACAGAACGATATTCTGAAAACGTTTACGGACGCGGTGACGCTGTCGAAGGGTGCGCACACCTTGAAGTTCGGCGGCGAACTCCGGCTGTCAAGCCTTCTGGTAAATACGATCCCCGAAAACACCTACGGAAATTTCGCGTTCACTGGCCAATTGACCGGATATCCGGTGGCGGACTTCTACCTCGGTTACCCATTTTCCTCACAGCGGCTCGATCCCTTGACCAATCGCAAGCAGCTCGACAAAGAACTGGGAATGTACCTGAACGATACCTGGAAGGTAAATTCCAAGCTGACCGTGGATCTGGGTTTGCGGTGGGACCGCTTCGGCTCTCCGACTTATGAGGATGGCAAGATCTACAATTGGGATCCGGCGACGGGAAATGTGATTGTCCCGCAAGGCGCCCAGATCAGCCCGCTCTATCCCGTGAATACAATCAAGGTCGTAAATGGAGACGTCCGCACGCACCCTTCGAATAAAAACTTCCAGCCGCGCATCGGCATTGCATGGCGTCCGCTCGGTCAGAACTGGGTGGTTCGCGGCGGTTATGGAACCTTCACCGAGCAGATCGGTCGGTTCGCGCGGGCACAGGGAACCGGGCCCTTCCAACTGGCGGAAACGTTTTTCAACAATACGGCATCCATCCTACCGTGGCCGAATCCCTTCCCAACCGGGACGGGTGCCGTGGCTTCGCAGTCAGTGGCCGGCTACCCGATCGCGACCGACAACGGGCGAATCCATCAGTTCAATGCCACGATGGAGCGGCAATTCAAGGATGTCGGCATTCGCGTATCCTACCAGGGCATGCGCAGCCGCGGCATGAACTACAGCCTTGAGCTCAACAAGCCGCAGCCCTCGCTAACGCCATTCGCACAATCCCGCCGGCCCTGGTCTCAAGTGGTGGGTGCGAGCTTCGCACGCAATGACGGCAAGCAGAATTTCAACGCCGTCACAGTGGAAGCTCAGCGCAAAGTGGGTGGGGTGACCTTTGATGTTCACTGGACGCTCGCTTCCAACTACTGGAATTACCAGAACCTGGAGAATCCATACGCGCCCCTATTCTGGGAGCGGGACCCGAACACGGTAAGGCAGCGGCTCGTGATGAACAGCGTGTGGCAATTACCTTTCGGCAAAGGTAAGCGGTTTATGTCCAATGCGCATCCGGTGGTGGATCAGGTTCTGGGCGGCTGGCAGTTCTATTGGATCGGGTTCATGGAGACAGGGCAGTTTTTCGGGCCGACGTTTAGCGGCGCCGACCCGTCGAATACGAACACCACGTCCGGCCGCCCGGACCGGCTCGCCAACGGAAACCTGCCTTCCGACCAGCGGACCATTTCCCGCTGGTTCGATACGTCGGCTTTCGCGCGTCCGAGCGCTGGCAGGTTCGGCAATTCAGGCACGAACATCCTGGAGGGCCCCGGGCTCCACAAGCACGATTTGACGCTTGGCAAGACCTTCCCGATTACCGAGCGTCTGCGTTTCACGTTTATGGCGGTGGCGCAGAATGTCGCCAATCACCCGGTTTTCAGCAACCCGGCTTCTAATATCAATGCGACAAACGTCGGCGTGATCAGCAGCACCAGGGCTTATGCGCCCGCCCGGCAGATCATGCTGCGGGGCCGCATTCAGTTCTAGCCGTGTCATAATTGGTAGAACGACACCGATGCGCCTAACGTTGTGGATGGCCTTACTCCCGGCTTCCTTGTGGCTGGTCTTACGAGCGGCCGCGCCGGGAGAGCCCGAGTTGATTTCCGTGTTCCCGTTCGGGGGGCAGCAGGGGGCTGGCTTCAAGGCCACGATCCGTGGCCGTTCGCTGGACCGCGCTACGGCTATCTGGTTCGACTGTGAGCACCTTACGGCCACCATCGCCGGCGTGGAGAATGACCCGGCCAGCGCTGCGCCCCCGGCGCCTTCAAGGAAGAAAAAGGCGTCCTCCTCGGGGCCGATTCAGTTGTTGTCGGTGGATGTGAACGTAGCGCCGGGAGCCGGACCAGGCGTGCATTCCATGCGGGTGCTGACTCCGGGCGGAGTTTCCAATGCCATTCCCGTTCGAGTTCACGCGGAGCCCGGCATTCTGGAGGATGCAGGCTCGCACACCGATCCAAGCGCCGCCCAGCAGATTTCCGCCTTCCCGGTGTTGATCAACGGGAAACTTACCGGTGGCGGCGAACTCGACTACTATTCGTTTGAAGCCCAGCAGGGTGAGACGTTTCGCTTCGATGCGCTCACGCCGGGAAGCGGCCTGGATCCAGGTTTGACGCTGTTCGAACCCAGCGGGAGTTGGTTCCGGACCGGTCGCCTGACAGAGTTGGCCTTCAACGACGAAGAGGTTGCGTATCCGGGGCTACCGGTGCATGCCAGGATCACTTATAAATTTGCGCGAAAGGGCCGCTATCTGATCCGGGTAAGCGGGTTTCTGGGTGAGGGCCGTGCGGATTATCTTTATCAACTTTCTGTGCGCCGAACTTCCGGAAGCGAGTTGGAAACCGACCCGATGCGGCCGGCGCACCTTCCGCCGCCGGCATCCGATATCTCATGGAGGGAACGAACCTGGAACCGCGAGTTGAAACCGGATCGCTTGAAGGTTCTGTGGTCGCGGGCGGTCCTGGCGCCAGGAGAAAGCGCGGCCCCGGAGACCGCCGTGGTGCGGCTGAGCGAGCAGGCAGTGTCCGTTTCGATTCCTGCCCTGCTCGAAGGAACCATCGATCGTCCGGCGCAGGTGCACCGGGTGAAATTTGGCGTCAAGTCCGGAGACCGCGTCGCCGTGGAAGTGGAGACAATGCGAAAAACCATTCCCATGTTCAATCCGTACCTGCGAATCGTTTCGGCCGATGGCGATGAAGCCTTCACCAACGTGCACTCCACCGTGAACACCTGTGGCGATACCATCCTCAAACAGATTCAGCCGAAGACCACCTATTCCTTTCCACGCGCGGGAGAGTTCATCCTGGAGATTCGCGACATCACGCACGCCTATGGCGATCCGAACTTTGCCTACCGTGTTTTCCTGCGCCCGCAAGTTCCGCACGTGGGCGAAATTCACGTCGCCGAGGAGCAGATCAATCTCATCGCCGGGGAAGTCAGCAAGGTGAGTGTGGAAACCGACCAGGAAGAAGGCTTCGACGGCCAGATCGCGCTCACGGTGGAAGGGCTGCCGGACGGTGTGCGGGCGTTGATGGGCACCGAATTGCAACCGCAGGTTCCGCCGCCGTACAATCCAGGCAAGGTCGAACGGTTCCGGCCGGAAAGCCAGAAAGCGACGTTTCTGTTCATGACGGAAGAGAATGCGGCCCCCACATCGAAGCCGGTAGAAGCAAGAATCGTTGCCCAGCCGGTGATCAAAGGCAAACTGGGACGTCCGCTCACGGCGAAGAACATTTTGGTCACCGTGGTGAAGGCTGCAAATGTAGAGGCTGCGAAATGATTCACACGCAAAAATCGATGGCTACCGGGTTGTTGCTGCTTACGATGGCGCTGGGACACGGGTGGGCGGAAGCGCCCCCGAAGCTGCTCTCTCTGCGCCTGATGCCGAAGGAACGCACGCTGCACGGCAAGACCGCCTCGCAGCAATTTCTGGTGATCGGGCAGTACTCCGATAAACGCGAACGCGACTTGACCGGGCAGGCGCGCTTCACGCTTTCGAATCCCGGCTCGGCCCGCGCCGATGAAGCGGGGCGTGTCTTCGCAGTCGCTGACGGGCAAACGGCATTGACAGCCGTCGCCGGCGGACTCTCGGCCCGCGCTTCGCTCAAGGTGGAAGGCTCCGGCGTCGATCGGCCATTCAGCTTCCCGCGCGATATTATCGGCATTTTCACGCGCCGCGGCTGCAACACGGCGGGCTGTCACGGCGGGATCAAAGGCCAGGCCGGCTTCAAACTCTCCACCCAGGGAATCCATCCTAAAGAAGATTACAAATGGATCGTTCAAGGCGGAGTCTTCCAGGTTCTCACCGAGGAAATCGCCGGGCAGAAGAAGCCGCGCATCGATCTGAAGAATCCCGAGCAAAGCCTGATTCTGCAAAAGGCAACCATGGGGATTCCGCATGGCGGCGGGCTGCGCCTGGAAAAAGGCTCCGAGGACTTTAATGCCATCGTGAACTGGGTTCGTCTGGGAGCGTCTTACGGCGCAGAGGACAAAGCCAGCAATCCCAAAGTCGCGCGGCTGGAAGTGTTTCCCAGGGACATCTTCCTGCGCGCGGGAGAAAAGCATCGTCTGTTGGTAACCGCGTTCTATGAAGACGGCCGGGCGGAGGACTTCACCCATCAGGTGCTTTACGAAGCCGGTCAATCGAGTGTCGCGAGCGTATCCTCGAGCGGCCTGGTGGAGGCGAAAAAGCCCGGAGAAACCGGCGTCCTCATCAAAGCAGTGGGCAACCTGGTGCGGGCGGGCGTGGGCGTTCTCGGCGAACCGCTGAAAGACTACCCGCAAGTCTCCCGTAACAACTTCATTGACGACGAGGTATTCGACAAGCTGCGCTTGTTCAGCATCGTCCCCTCGGATCTCTCTTCTGATGCGGAGTTTCTGCGGCGCATCTGCCTGGACCTGGCAGGCACGGCGCCGCCGCCGGAACGCGTGCGCGAATTTGTGGCGAGTAAGGATCCGAAGAAACGCGAGAAGCTCATCGAGACGCTGCTGGCGTCGCCCGAATATATCGACTACTGGACATTCCGCTTTGCCGATCTGTTCCGGGTGGCGGTGTTTCCCGTCGGCATCAATCCCAAATGGAGCCAGGCGTACTGGCAGTGGATTCGCGACAGCATCGCGGAGAACAAGCCGTATAATCAGATCGCGCTGGAGCGCATTTCCGCCCAAGGCTATAGCGCTCCTTCGCGCCACTATCTTCCGTATTTCGTCGTGCCTCCGCCGCAGGACAGTATGGGCGAGCAGGTGCGAGTCTTCATGGGACGCCGCCTCGACTGCGCGCAATGTCACGACCATCCCTATGAACAATGGAGTCAGGACCAGTTCTGGGGCATGGCGGCTTTCTTCGGCGCCATGTTCAAGCTGGGCGGTAACCCGGCGGCGGTGGTTTTCGATCATCCCGGAGGCAAGGAGATTGCCGCCGACGTCGCCGGAGCCAAGGATTATCGTGTCCTGCATCCGCGCACCAAACAGGAAGTGGTGCCCGCGCTGCTCGATGGCAAACAGATTCCCTACACAGCAAACAACTTCCCTCGTCTGGAGATGGCCAAATGGATGACTTCTCACCCCTATTTCGCCGAAGCCGCCGTGAACCGGATCTGGAGCAACTTCTTTGGCCGGGGCATCGTGGACCCCGTCGACGATTACCGCAGCACAAATCCTCCGACGCATCCGCAACTGCTGCGGCGCCTCGCCAGCTACTTCGCCGATAGCGGCTACGATTTGAAGAAGCTGATGCGGCTGATTGCGCAGTCGCGCACCTATCAGCTATCCAGCCGTACCAAACCGGGCAATGAGGAAGACACCGTCAACTACTCGCACGCCCTGGCGCGGGCACTCGATGCCGAGATCCTGCTGGATGCGATCTCGGACGTAACCGGCGTCCCCGAAACCTTTAGTATGCAGATGCCCGATGCTAAAGGTCCCGGTGGACAGGCCCCGCCCGGAACTCGTGCCGTGCAACTGAAAGAGACCGATATTTATCATTCGCCGTTCCTCGATATTTACGGCCGACCCAATCGCTTTTCCGTTCCGGAGCGGAATGCCAAGCCGAATCTCAGCCAGGCGCTGCACATCCTGGCCGGCACCACCTACAACGATAAGCTGTTCGCCAAAGGTGGACGCATTGACGGCTGGCTCACGCGGGGAGCGTCCGGCAGCGAGGTGGTGGACGAGTTGTATCTAGCGGCTTTCTCCCGCACCCCGACGCAACAGGAGAGCGCAGCTCTAGTGAAATTGCTCGATCAGAATCCGGACCGCAAGAACGCTCTGCGGGATTTGATGTGGGCGGTGATCAGTTCGCGCGAGTTTGCCGAGAACCACTAAGGAAGCTCAGAAAAGGAATGCCATGATTTTTCAACGCGGTTGTATTTCCGGCACGAAGCAAGACTTCGCCCGGCGCGATTTTATCAAAGTGGGCGCCCTGGGATTTCTCGGTATCAATTTGCCACAGGCGCTGCAAATGGAGTCCGCCATGGCTGCTACCGGCGTCACTCCCGGTGGTAAGGCGAAAGCGTGCATCCTCGTATTCCTCGAAGGTGGTCCGAGCCAGATCGATACCTGGGATCCGAAGCCCACCAGCGCCTTCCGCCCCATCTCGACCAATGTCGCCGGCATCCAGGTTTCCGAACTGTTGCCGAGCCTTGCCAAACGCATGGACAAGCTTTCGCTCATCCGGTCCATTCGCTCCTTCGGCGACGATCATCCACAGGCCATGCACTATGCGGCTACCGGCCACCTGCATAATCCTGCCATGCAGTTCCCAAGTTTCGGCGCGATCGTGGCCAAGGAGTTGGGGCCGCAAAAAGGAATGCCGCCCTATGTCATTGCGCCGCGCTGGGAACGCAATCGGCAGTATCAGGATTATTTCAAGTCGGCATTTCTGGGGCCGGATTACGATCCCCTGACGATCCCCGACCCTTCGAACGCGAACTTCCAGGTGGACGATCTTACGCTGCCGAAGTCGCTCGCCCCGGCCGCCGTCGAGAACCGCAGAGCGTTTCTCGATGTGATCGACGGCTACTATCGCAACTCGGTCAAGAATGTGGAGCACGCGAAAATGGACGCCTTCCGGCAGAAAGCCTGGGAGATGATTCTCACGCCGGGCGTGCGCGATGCGTTCGACCTTTCGAAAGAATCCGCCAAGACGAAGGACGGCTACGGACGCGACTCCGTGGGCCAGAGTCTCCTGCTCGCGCGCCGTCTGGTAGAGGCCGGCAGCCGGTTTGTGACCGCCGCCGGCTATCACGGCAATTCCTGGGATACGCATTCGGACAACGACAAGACTCATCGCGACAGGCTGACGCCGTCCCTGGACCGCTCGGTTTCCGCCCTCATCGACGACCTGGTGGAACGGGGTTTGTACGAATCGACCATCGTCGTTGTCATGGGCGAGTTTGGACGTACGCCGCACATGAATCCCGGCCTCGGCCGCGACCACTGGCCCATCTGCTGGTCGCTCGCGCTCGGTGGCGGCGGCATCAAAACCGGCCAGGTGGTTGGCAAGAGCGATGAGCGCGGCGCGTTTTGCGTGGAGCGCCAAGTCAGCCTGGGCGACATTTTTGCCACCGTCTACAAAGCGATGGGTATTCAGTGGGACAAGGAATACATGACGCCGGTGGGGCGTCCGATCAAGATTGCGAATTCGATTAAGGACGCTACCGGCGAGCCGATCAAAGAGCTCGTGTAGCTGAGGTCAGTTTCGATGCGTTTAATCATCATGTTCGCGGTGGCGCTCTCGTTCGCCTCCGCTCAGACCGAGCAGCACCTGATGGTGCCGATGAGGGACGGAACCAAGCTTTCGGTGTACCTCTTCATGCCCGAAGGCAAGGGCCCGTGGCCTGTGTTGTACGAGCAGCGCTACGCCCTGATCACCAATGCCGCCAGCCGCGCCAACTATGCTGCGATGGCGGCGAAGGGGTACGTCGTCGCCGCCCAGAATTTTCGCGGAGCCCAGCTTTCGGAAGGCGTCTACACCGGCTATCGGGCGCTCAGTTGGGGTGAGCAGCAGGATGGATATGACACGGTGATGTGGCTCGCCAAGCAGCCGTGGTCAACCGGCAAGATCGGCACTTTCGGCGGGTCGCAGGCCGGTTATGCCCAGAATTTTCTCGCCGTTACGCAGCCGCCGAACCTGGTGGCGCAGTACATGACGGATACCGGCCAGAGCTTGTTCCACCTCGGTTATCGCAGGGGAGGCACGACGAGAAAAAACATGGCTTTCGAGGAAGCCAGAGACCCCCGCGATGCAGTGAATCTGAACAAAGAGATGTTCCGGCATCCCGTTTATGACGAATACTGGAAACTGGAAGACACCACCAGGCACTTCGACAAAATGAATGTGCCCTGCTTTACCCTCGGAAGCTGGTATGACTTCATGAACGTAGGCTCGATCGAGAGTTACATCGGACGCCAGCACCACGGAGGCCCCCGGTCGCGCGGTAAACAGCACTTGCTGATCGGACCCTGGCTGCATGGGTCCAGCTACCGTCATACGGGCCCCGTGGGCGATATCGTCTATCCCGAGAATTCTATTTTCCCGGTGCGGGAACACATGATCCGCTGGTTCGATCACTATCTGAAAGGGATCGACAACGGAGTAGAGCGCGAGCCGGTGGTCCGCTACTACGTCATGGGCGCTGTCGGGGAAGGGGAGAAGGACGCTCCCGGCAATCAATGGCGCGATGCCCCGGACTGGCCGGTGCCGGCTCGCGAGACAGCGTACTATCTGCACGGTTCTACCTCCAGCCCGGCGGGTTCGCTTTCGATGAAGACACCTACGGGACCAGCCACCACAACCTATAACAGTGACCCAGCGAATCCGGCCCCGATTCCAGGTCGCGCTTTTCCCGGCGCGCGCGACGCCCGCGAGCATGAGAAGCATCCCGACGTACGAACCTTTACAACGGATCCCTTGACGGAGCCGGTGGAGTGGACCGGCAAGGTCCGGGCCGAACTCTTCGTGTCGTCTACCGCGCCCGATGCGGATTTCATCGTTCGCGTGACCGACGTGTACCCCGACGGCCGGTCGATCCTGATCATCGACGGGATACGGCGCGCCCGTTTCCGCGACTCCTGGGAGAAGGAAACGTTGATGAAGCCGGGAGAAGTGTATAAAATTGCCTTCGATGTGGGCTATCTGAGCCAGGTCTTCAACCGGGGACATCGCATCCGCGTCAGCGTGGCCAGTACCGGCGCGCCGTTCTATCACCCGAATCCGCAGACGGGTGAACGTCTGACTTACGAGCCGGCGGCAAAAATAAAAATCGCCACCGAGACCCTGCACCACAAAGGCGCTCAATCGTCACGCATCTTTGCGCCGGTTTTCGCCGCGCGAAAGTAATTATTCCAGAGTGACCGGCTTGGCGGTCCGCCATTTTCCCCTGGTGAAATCGGGAAAATCGACCGGGGCGCCTCTCGCCGCCACCGATTGTATGCTCATCGGGGTAATTGCACTCCAGGTCACGCTGTCGTAGACGTCGATGGGAGTTTGCGTCTTATTCCGCACCGCCTTCACGAATTCGTGCAGGGTGATGTAATCCGATCCCCCGTGTCCGGAACTGGCGGCCACCGCGCTCAGGCGTTTCCACAGCGGATGCTCATACCGTTCGTAATAAACGGCGCTATCCTCCCACGCGGGCTCTCCGTTACGGCCCGCCGGGCTCCGGCCATCGATAAAAACCTTATCCAGCGTGCCCGAATAAATCCCGCCGGTGCCCTGGACGCGCAGGATCAGATCGTAGGGCCGCGGCGACTGCGTGTTGTAGTAGAGCGTCACCGTTAGGCCGTTCTCCGTCTTAATCAGCGTGGTGTTCACGTCGCCCTGGGCGAAAGTTCGCCGCGCCGCCGGGTGCTCCGCTCCAAACTTGCCGGTGGCAAAGAGATGCGGGCCGCGCGAGATGCTGCTCATCGAGTTCAGATAGGTGAAGCGGTCGCCGCGATTGATATTCATCCACCACGCCGCCGGGCCAATGGCATGGGTCGGGTACTGATTTCCATTCCTCTTCGCCGCGTATGCTCCCCGCCACGTCAAATCCCCCTCTTTGGTGAACTGGCTGCCGCGCACGAAGTGCTGATAGCCCACCTCGCTGTGCAGCAGTTCGCCCAGCAATCCCTGCCGCACCATGTTGAGCGCCATGAGAACGTTGCGGAAATAACATACGTTCTCCAGCATCATACAGGGCATCCCGGTCTTCTCGGAAGTTTCCACCAACTCCCAGGACTCCTCGAGCGTGAGCGCCGCGGGCACCTCCACGGCGGCGTACTTTCCGGCTTTCATGGCGGCCAGCGCCATGGGGGCATGTAAATTCCAAGGTGTGGCGATGAGGACCGCATGGAGGTCCTCGCGGCCGATCAGGCGGCGGAAGTCTTCCACTCCGCTCGAATATCCTTCGGGACGGCGGCGTCCGGTTTTCTCCACCAGGCCCTGGGCGCGGGCGAGGTTCGATTCATTGATGTCGCAGATGGCGGGCACTTCCACTCCGGGCACAGCAAGCATGGTGCGCAGCAGACTGGTGCCGCGATTCCCCACGCCGATGAAGCCAATGGACGCCGGCCGCGCATCCTGACTGGCTGCGGTTTGTGCGAGGCTCGCTGTTGCGGTCAGGAAGGCTCTCCGATCCAGGGAAGTGGGCATGGGTATTGGCTCCTTCCGCATTATGCAACAAGCGATCATTACAATACTTGTATGGTGCGTCCTGAAAGACGCGGTGTTCTCACAGGTGAAAGTCCTGTCCGGGTAAGCGCCGAAGCGCCCGGTAGCAGACTCCAGCCGGAAGGAGAGATCCGACCGAGCCGAGCGGAGTGTCGAAAGCCTTTGAAAGAGAAGGGAGCAAACCGGCGGGCCGCAACAATCAGTGAACGCAATAGCCTCGTCATATTATCAGCCGAAAGGTGTTTGGGAGGGCCGAGCCGCTCATATCACGGCGAAGGCAACAGACAGCATGCTGGATCGGAACGGATGCTGGACCTCCCCGGGGTCGCAGGCGGTGGCACGTTGGGAAAGAGCAACGCGGAACAGGAGAGACCCTACCTGGCAGCCAAGTCAGGCAAAGACCGTGGGTATAAGGTCGGAAGACTGAAGTCGCAGGGAGCCGGGAGGGAGTCCGAGAGGCCGGTAGTACCGAAGAAGGCGTGCAAGAAAACGCGCTGGAGGGAAGAGGCCTTGCTTTGATCGAGCTTGAGAGGAGGTAAGTGCGAGGGCATGTCAGAGATGACCAACACCCCCAAAGAAAAAGTACGACAACTCCAACGCAAGCTATATGTGTGTGCCAAGCAGAGTAGGACACGGCGGTTCCATGCGCTGTACGACCGGATCTACAGGAGTGACGTTCTGTGGGAAGCATGGAGGCGAGTGCGCAGCAATGGCGGCGCGGCCGGGGTAGACGCGGAGACGATCCAGGCGATCGAACAACGAGGGCCAGGAGAGTTTTTGGCGGAGATCGAGGCAGCGTTGCGGGCAGGCCGATATCGTCCTTCCCCGGTGAAGCGGCGATGGATTCCGAAGGCAGATGGGAAGCAGCGGCCGTTGGGGATACCGACGGTACGGGATCGAGTGGTGCAGATGGCGGCGAAGATAGTGATCGAGCCGATCTTCGAGGCGGATTTCCAACCGTGCAGTTACGGATTCCGGCCAAAGAGGAGCACGCTGCAAGCTCTGGAAGTAATCCGAGTAGCGGGCAACCAGGGGCACAACTTCGTGGTCGATGCGGACATTCAGGGGTACTTCGACAATATCCAGCGAGATACCTTGCTGGAATTGGTGAAGGAGCGGGTCTCGGATCGAAGGGTATTGAAGTTAATTCGTCAATGGCTGGAAGCGGGAGTGATGGAGGACGGCACGGTGAGAGAAACGCTGGCGGGAACACCGCAGGGCGGAGTGATCTCGCCGCTGCTGGACAACATCTACATGAACAAGTTGGATCGGATCTGCGCGGCAAGGTGTAGCCAACTGGGAATCCTGGTCCGATACGCCGATGATCTGGTGGCGATGTGCCGTACGGAATCGGCAGCGAAGGAAGCGCTTCGGCGGATCGGGTTGGTGATGAACCGGCTGGACTGACGCTGCATCCAAAGAAGACGCGGATGGTGGACTTGAGACGCGGCAAGGAGAGCTTCGTATTCCTGGGATGCACGATTCGCAAGAAGAGGAGCATTCAAAGGGCACCGGGCAAGTATTACATGCAGCGGTGGCCTTCGCCGAAGGCGACGAAGAAACTCCGGGGCCGGGTACGAGAGTTAACCAGCAAGCGGCAAAGCGGGAAAGATGTGAAGCAGATTATCGCGGAACTGACGCCCGTGCTTCGCGGTTGGGGGAGCTATTTCCGGACGGGGAATGCCGACCGGGAGTTCAACAAGATGGACTACTACGTGGTCAAGAGCCTGCGACGCTGGCAATACCGGCGGGGCGGGCAAAGGCCTACGAAGCGAGATCCATTGACCGTCGATCTGCTACACGGAATGGGATTGCACAAGTTGATGGGCACCGTGAAATACCCGGCGCAAGCCACACCAAGAAGATCATCGTTAAGCCGTGTGCCGGAAAACGGCACGCACGGTTTGAAAGGGGAACATAGAAACGGGCTGGCATAGCGCCAGTACCGCGCTATTATCTACCAATGCGACCTCGGGGCTTGGCGCTGGCCGCTTTGCTGGCTGCGGCGCAGCAGTCGCCGATCGCGCCCGTTGTCTCCGGTGAAGACGCGGGTTATCTCGACTCCGCGGTTTGCGCCGGCTGTCATAGCCAGATCGCTGAGAAGTACCGCCGTACGGGGATGGGGCGCTCCTTCTATCGCATCGGGTCTCAGAGCGTGGTAGAAGACTTTCAGGGCAGGAATACTTACTATCACCAGGCATCGGACCGTCACTACACGATGGTCCAGCGTGGCGGCCGTTATTACCAGCGCCGCCATCAGATTGGATCCGGCGGACGCGAGCAGAACGTTGCCGAGAAGGAAATTCACTATGTGCTTGGCTCTGGTAACCATGCCCGAACCTACCTTCATGAAACCGCCGACGGGCAATTGCTGCAGCTACCGGTGGGATGGTATTCCGAACGGGGCGGCTTCTGGGCCATGAACCCGGGCTATGACCGTCCCGATCACATGGACTTCCGGCGCAAGATCGATCGGGAATGCTTCTTCTGCCACAACGCTTATCCGGCAGTGGCTCCCGATGCTACTCCTGGCCGGCGCGAACTTGCGATTGCAGGCGCGGTACCAGAGGGAATCGATTGCCAGCGCTGCCACGGGCCCGGCCGCAAGCATGTGCAGCTTGCGCAAGCCGCTGCGGACGCCGATTCAGTGCGTCGAGCAGTGGTGAATCCGGCCCGGCTTAGCAAAGAGCGGCAGCTTGAAGTGTGCCTGCAGTGTCACCTGGAATCCACCAGCCATCGCTTACCGTATTCGATCCGGCGCTATGGCCGCAATTATTTCTCCTACCGCCCGGGAGAGCCCCTCAGCGACTACATTCTGCACTTCGACCGCGCCCAGAAATCCGGCGATTTCGAGATCGCTCACTCCGCGTACAGGCTGTTTCAATCGGCTTGTTTCCGGAAGAGCAAGGGAGCGCTCACTTGCACGACCTGTCATGACCCGCACGGAGAGGAATCCCGGCGGGATTATGCAAAGATCTGCCGGAACTGCCACGAGCCTCCGCTGGCGCGGCACACGGCGTCCAATGCCTGCGTGGAATGCCACATGGTCAAGCGCCGTACCGATGATGTGGTGAACGCGGTAATGACGGACCACAATATCTCCCGGCGAAAACCGGCAGGGGATCCGTTGGCGCCGCGGCGCGAGGGGCACGATACCGATCAGACAGCGTATAAAGGCGAAGTGGTGTTGCTGTACCCTCGGGACCTGACCGCAGAAGCATCGTTGTATCTGGATGTGGCGCAGGTGCTCGACGGCTCAAATCTGACGGCCGGCATTTCACGGCTGGAAAAGAGCATCGCACGCTTCCAGCCGCAGCGGGCGGAATTCTATTTCGAGTTGGCAAACGCGTACGCGAAGACGGGCCGGAATGACAAGGCGTTCCCGTGGTACGAACAGGCATTACGCCGGCAGCCGGAATACCCGCCGGGGCGGCTCCAGTACGCGGCGGCGCTCACGGCGTCGGGGCGGATCACGGACGCCATCCACGTCCTGGAGGCCACTAAAGGCACGCCGCAGGACGCTGCCACGTTGAATGCGCTTGGCTCTGCCTATCTTGGCGCGGGCCGAACTGGGGACGCCGTCGCAACGTTGCGGCGGGCAGCGGACATCGATCCTGAAATTCCGGAAATTCACGTGAATCTGGGGGCCGCACTTTCCCGCCAGGGAGAGCAGGCTTCCGCCATGGACGCCATACGAACTGCCATCCGGCTGGCGCCTGATTTTGCCGCGGCGCACAACAATCTTGCAAATCTACTTAGCGAGGCCGGAGAGTTCACGCAGGCAGACCGGTATTTCCGTGACGCGCTGCGCCTCCAGCCCAACTATGCCGAAGCCCACTACAATTATGGGCGGGCATTGGCTCGCGGCGGCATGCTCGAGGAAGCCGCGCGCGAATTTCAGACTGCCTTGAAGCTGAAACCAAAATTCGCCGAGGCGGCTGTCAGCCATGCCATGATCCTGGCTCGCCAGGGCCGCCTGGACGAAGCGATCGAAGAGTACCGGCGGGTGCTTAAAGATCAGCCTGGCTTGGCGGCGGCACAGTTTAATCTGGGCTTGGCGTTCATGCGGCAAAGCAAAAACACCCTGGCCAAGGCGCAGTTTGAGGCTTTACTACGTTCCTCCCCAGAGGACTATGAGGCTCATTATCATCTCGGAATCATCTTGTTGAGCGAAGGGTCGAAGGAGTTGGCGATGCTCCATTTTCAGAAGGCGCGGCAAACCCCGAACCCCCAGCTAGGCACTGCGGTCTCTGAGGCGATCCAGCGGGCATCCACCCGGCCATGACCCCACCCCTCACCGCCTGCTTTTCTCTTTAAGGCAGTACACGTGGGAATCGGTTCGATAATACAACTCGTTTCCGGCGATCGCGGGTGAAGCGGTGATTCTCTCCCCCAAGCTGTTTTTGGCAAGCAACTCAAACTCTCTGCCCGCTTTCACCACGAACGTTGTACCCTCGTTGTTGCTCAAATAAATGCGCCCGTCGCCGGCGATGGGAGAGGAATTGCAGGCGCCGCCGAGCCGCTCCCGGTACAACTCCTTGCCGCTCTTTCCGTCCAGGCAAACCAGTACGCCGTTGTCCATCAGCGCATACAGCAATCCGCGATAATAGACCGGCGATGGTTCCTGCGGCCCCGGTTTCCCGCTCACCCAAACTACCTCCGGGGGACGCCCCCCGCCGGCCAGGCGAATGGCATGAATAGGACTCTGCCGCCACAGTTGCAGAAATACCAAGCCATCCCCATACACCGGACTTACGATGATCTCGCCGTTGAACGGCCCCTCTCCCTCGCCGTACTTCCACAACTCCTCGTGGGTCCGTGCATCGAAAGCCGTCAGGCGGTTCTTTCCCGGTACCAGGATGTCGGTCTGTCCGTGATGCGCCACGACGAGCGGCGTGGCGTGGGCCGTGCCGATGGGACGCTCCTTCTTCCAGGCGATCTGGCCGGTGCGTTTGTCAAGACCAATCAGGTGGCACGGGCCCTTGTGATGATCCCACGGCAGGAGCACAGAGTCTTCCAGAACCACCGGACTCGTCCCGTAGCCCCAGGCCATTTTGGGGTTGCCGAATAAGGCCATGTACCGCGTGACCCAGATCAACTCGCCCTCGTGGGAGTAGCGGGCAATGTCGGAATTGCCGAAAGCCACATAGACTGCGTCCCGGGTGACGGCGGGAGTATTCACGGCAAGGTTGGACTTGTCGCGCGTTCCCTGATCCACTCCAAGGCCAAAGTCATGACGCCACAATTCCTTGCCCGTCTTTCGATAAAAGCAGAGCGTCAGCAGCGATTTTTTGCCGCCTTCTTCCGATTGCGAGGTGACAAACAGCCGGTCTCCATACACGACAGGAGAACTGGTACCCCATCCCGGCAACTTCACGGACCACTGGACGTTCTCCGTCTCACTCCATTGCGTGGGGAGCTTGCCGCCATCTGCCACGCCAGCACCATCCGCACCTCGCCATTGTGGCCAATCAATCGCGGATGCGGCGCATAACGAGATGGCGGCCGTAAGCATTAGCCGAAGTTTCATACTCACGAGCGTCTCAGAAGACGAACTTCATACTGAGTTGGGTGATGCGCGGCTCGCCCGCACTGGTGATCCTCCCAAACGTGGAAGAGATCAGAGAAGCGTTGGGGTTTCCGAAGTTCGCCCGATTGAATAAGTTGAAGAACTCCGCGCGGAAGGTCAGCTTCTGGGTTTCCGCGAACTTCCCGAACCGCAGCGGAAACTGCTTCGAGATCGCGATGTCGAAAGTGGCTAGACCCGGCCCAATCAGCATATTGCGGCTGGATGTTCCAAAGGTCCCAAGAGCATTCGATTGGAACGCCCGTGTGTTGAAATATTGCGCGACCCTTTCCGCCTTGGGCCGGTCATTTGAAAGATTGGGGTCCCCGATGATATCGGCGCGGTCGCGGCCGATGCCGGTGAATGAATTGTCGATGCCGGAAGACACCGAAAAGGGCAGGCCGTCGCGCACGTTCAAAATCCCGTTGGTTTGCCATCCGCCGATGACCGTTTTCGCAATGCTGCCCAGTGACTGGAAGCCGGGAAGCTGCCAGCCGTAAGAAAAGCGTAGTTGATGCGGCACGTTATAGCCGCACGGTCCGCGATCGAACCGTGGATTGGGCGATGCGTAGGCGTTGGCATCGAAGAACGCGCTATCGCTCATGTTTAAGCACTTCGACCAGCGGTAACCGCCGAGCACGCTAAAGCCATGGGCCATACGCTTTTCCACGGAAACGACGAGTGCGTTGAAGCTGGAGGTGCCGATGTTTTTGCCCAGGGCCAGCCCCTGATAATACTGTCCGAGCGGACGCCGCTGCGTGATGGTGCGGCGGTTATCGTTCACCGAGAGCAAAGGGTCATACACCGCCGCATTGGCTTCCACGGATCCGAACAGGTGATAGGCGGATTGTCCTTCGTAGGCTACGCGGATCAGGGCGGAAGCCGGCAACTGGCGCTCTATGGTGAAATTCCACTGCTGAATGGTCGGCGCCTTCATGCCGTAGGAAAATGGATTCGCCGTCATGGGCAGCGGAAAGGTAACCGTAGAGGGATGCGGCCGGGCGATAGGAAACGGGTTCACCTGACCTCGGTACGGATCCGCCGTGCTGGCCGGAAAATTGATGGTGGTTTGGATGGTGAACGGGTTGTAATTAGGATTGATCGTGTTGCCGGTGGCCTGATCCTGATACATGCCATAACCCGCGCGGATACTGGTCTTGCCGTCGCCGAATGGATCGAAGGCGAAACCCACACGGGGATTGAACAGAGCGTAATGCGTTTCCATCACGCGGGCGGGAACGCCGGGATCGCCCTGCACCAGGAGGCCCGGAGGCGAGTTGGGGTAAAGCGTGGAGCGGACGCCCTTGTTATAGAGATCCAGACTGAACAGTCCGGCTTGATGGTAGGCAACCTCGTCCACCGGAACAAACGGATTCCATCGCACACCGAGCGACAGCGTGAGCCGGCGCGACACTTTCCAGGTGTCGGTGACATAGAGCGCAGGCAGCGTTCGCACCGGCACGATGTAGAACGGCTCCTGTTGCGAGAAGACACTGGGCCGCCCGAGCAGGAAGTCCAGCCCGTTGTCGCCGGAAAGTTGGGCGTTGAAATTGTAGTTGCCGTCGCTCAGAAAGTCCTGGTTCTTGACGACTTTGCTATGAGTGACTTCTCCGCCGAACTCGAACGAGTGATTGCCTTTGATCCATGTCCAGTGATTACCGGCGTTCCCCACGGTCGAGGGGATTGTGTAAAAGCCATTCCACCCGGCCCCGAAGTACCCTGAAATGCTGAGCCGCAGACTGGTCTTGGAACCTTGATCGGTCATCTTCGGGACGCGGGCGCCGAGTTCCGGCCAACCAGGGAAGCCGGGAGGTCCGGTATAGGCGTTGAAGCGCCGGCTCATGGACGCCGAGAAGGTGGTTAACAGGTTCGGACGGAACGCATAGCTCGTGTTGAGGACGAGCGTCTGACTTCGCCAACGTTGATTGGTGGTGGCCGTGAGGAGATTGTCCGCGATGGAAGTAGAAGGCGCCAGCAGCTCGTCGAAAAGATAGCTCGCATAGACCCGAAACTTGTCATTGAAGTTATGATCAAGCCGGGTCACATATTGACCGGTGTTCTGGACGGTTCGCGACGGATAGAACACCAGCCCTGTTCCCGGCGCGCCCGCGGGAACAAGCGCCAGAATCTTGAGCGCAATGGGATCGAATAAGGATGCGGGAACCTGGTTGTTGGCGAAAGGCTGGTTGTTGTCGGGGTTGATTAACTGCCGGCGCACGGCGGAAAAGTCTCCGTTCCGTTGGGCCTGGGTAAGTGTGGTGGAGGTGTTGGTGGTCGGCGCCACGCGCAGTTTCGTGCCCTGATAGGAGAAGAAGAGAAACGTTTTGTCTTTACGTATTGGCCCGCCGATGGTCCCGCCATACTGATTGCGCTTCAAACCGTCCTGCACCGGAGCGAAGAAGTTGCGCGCGTTCAACTTTCCATTGCGCACGAACTCAAAAGCGGAGCCGTGAAACTGGTTGGTTCCGCCGCGCGTGACCGCATTCATCACCCCGCCTCCACGGCCGCCAAACTTGGCGCTGTAGTTGTTGGTCTCGAAACTGAACTCCTGAATGGCGTCGGGATTGGGGAAGATGTTGGCCACTTCCGTAAGCGCATCCTCATTGAGTCCGCCATCCAGATAAAAGGTGGTGGAATCGCCGCGGCCGCCACTGGCCCCTACGAAGGCATTGGCGTTCTCCGGCCGTGACGCGCCCTGCTGATAGCCGGAGGAAGACGTAGGTCCGGCATCGGGTGCAAGCGACATCAGTTGCAGAATGTTCCGCCCGTTCAGAGGCAGCTCTTTCGCCATCTCGGAGGTAACCGTATAACTCAGGGTCTGGGAGCGGAGGTTGACCTGCTCAGACTCTCCGGCAACCGTGACCGTCTGCGTGGACGCGCCGATCTGGAGAGCAATGTTAACCGTAACGGGGCGGTTTACCTGCAGGAGCACGCCCTCTTGGGCAAAGGCCTGAAAGCCCGCTTTCTCCGCGCGTAAATGATATTCGCCGGGAGAGAGATTCGAAATTACGTAGAAGCCATCGCTATTGGACATGGCTTTTGCCGTCGCTCCGGTAGAGGGGCTGACGGCGCGGATTTCCGTCCCGGGAACGTTCGCGCCGCTGGCGTCGGTAACCGTTCCGGAAATGCTGGTGGTGGTTCGTTGGCCGAAAGCTGTCGACAGGGAGAACACAACGAATGCCAGCTGCAGCAGGTTCACAATTTTCATAAACAGAGTTCATTTTAGCCTGTGCCGTCCCACCGGGTATAGACGCTGCGACCGTCAAAGTGCAAAAATCGAGCCAATGAACCGCACCTGGTTGTTCTTGTGCATTTTCGGCGGGCTCGCGGCCGCGGAAGAATTCCGCGCGCTCGACCCGCAATCGTATCCGGCGCCGCAGGCGATGCTGAGTTCGTATCTACAGGACATCGCGCAAAAGCAGCTCGCCAACCGGCGGCGCGACGTGGAAGCGATCGCCAGCAAAGAAGTGTACGAACAACGAAAAGCCCGCCTGCGGGCAGCCGCATTGCGCATGATCGGCGGACTCTCTGAAGAACGGACTCCGCTCAACCTCCGCACGACCGGCACGCTGGATCGCGGGGATTATCGGGTAGACAAAATCGTCTACGAGAGCCGGCCGAATTTCTTCGTGACGGCGAATCTCTACGTTCCCCGGGGGGCGGGGCCCTTTCCGGCTGTCCTGCAGCCAATCGGCCACAGTGTGACAGGCAAGAATCGCGCCTTCTACCAGCGCATCGCTCTCGCTCTGGTTAAAGAGGGCTTCGTCGTTCTGACCTACGATCCGATCGGTCAAGGCGAACGGCGGGTTTTCTGGGATAAGGATCTGGACGATTCCAAGGTTGGCGGCCCCACGGTGGAACACAGTATGGTCGGCTGGCAGAGCCTGCTGGGCGGCGAGAGTCTCGCGCGCTTTCGAGTTTGGGACGGTCTGCGCAGCATTGATCTGCTGACATCTCTGCGCGAGGTGGATGCAGCACGCATCGGCGTGACCGGATGCTCCGGCGGCGGTACGCTCACCACTTATATCGCGGCGCTGGACGAGCGCGTCAAGGCGGCGGCTCCGGCCTGCTATATCTCGTCCTGGGAAGATCAATTGAAGGGGACCGGACCTCAGGACGCCGAGCAGGAGTTCCCGGATCAACTGCTGCACGGGCTGGATCACGCCGACTGGATCGGCCTTGCGGGGCAGAAGCCCTATCTGATCGTCTCCACCGATCAGGACTTCTTTCCGCTCGAAGGGGCAAGGAAAACCTTTACCGAGATGAAGCGGATTTACGCCTTGTACGATGCCGCCGCAAAGATCCAGTGGTTCCACGAACCCGGCGGTCATGGCGTGCCTCCGGCGAGCCGTCAGGCGATCACGGGCTTTATGAAGCAATGGCTCAAGGGAGATTTTTCTCCCGTCAGGGAGCCGGAGCTGATCGCCGAACATGAAGAGGATTTGAACGCCACTGCCACTGGCCAGGTGGCCACGTCGCTTGGCGGTGAAACGGCGAGCGCGAATAACATGCGGCGCTTCAGCACCCGGATTCCTCCGCGCCCGCACTTAGCGAAAATCAGTGATTTGACGGCCCTTCGGACCCAAGTCCGGCAAGAGGTGAGGCGGCTGACGCGATTTGAACGATCCGCTGCACCGCTAGCGATTCGACGCGGAAGCGTCGTCAACCGCGACGGACTTCGCATAGAGATGCTGACCTTCCAGGCCGAAACGGGATTGACGATTCCGGCCGCACTGATACAACCTGCGGCGGCAAGCCCGCGCGGCATGGTGCTTTATTTGGATCCCCGGGGCAAGTCGAACAGCCTAACCGCAGACGGCGACATTCCGCAGTTGGCGAAACTCGGCTACGGGGTTTTTGCCGTCGATGTGTCGGGCACCGGCGAAGTTGCCTTCGCGAGAAACCCTTCGGCGCCGTGGTCGTCTACTCAAGTGGCCTGGCTGGCGCTCATGGTGGGCAAACCGATAACGGGAATTCGAATGAACGATATCGTCCGCGGCTTGGACGCCTTGCAGGAAATCCAGGCTCTGCCCGCCGCCGGAGTGCGGGGATTTGCGCGTGGAAAACTGGGCCCGGTGCTGCTTCATGCGGCCGCGATTGACGAGCGGATCAACGGCGTGATCCTCGAAGACAGTTTGCTTTCCTATGCGGCCGTGGGATCGGCCGCCGTGCACAGGGATATCGAGGATGTGGTGATTCCAGGGATTCTCGGCCGCTACGATCTTCCCGACCTGGTGGCGGCCATCGCTCCGCGGCCCGTGTATCTTTCGAATCTGCGCTCCCCGCGGGGAAACCTGCTCTTGCGGCGGGAAGCGGAAGCGGCTTATCAGTACCCGCTGCAGGCTTATCGGGCGGTGGGGAAGCCCGGCGCGCTCGCCATCGGCTTGCGCCGCGACGGAGAACCGGTAGCCGCCGCCTATCCCGGCTTAAAGTAGGAAGATATGTGGACCCGTCGTGGTTTTCTCGGCGCCGCCGCCCTCAGCGCTACGAGCATAAAGGGCCAGACGCGCCCCGTGCGGCTCGGATTTATCGGAGTGGGATCCCGTGGCAGCGGCCTGGTTCGTGGCGCTCTCGCTCATGAAGCGGTGGAAGTACGCGCGATCTGCGACATCAACGAAGAGCGGTTGGCGCGGGCGGGCGACAGTGTGGAAAAAGCCGGGCAGAAGCGTCCCGAGGGGTACAGCCGCGGCATTGAGGATTACAAACGGCTGATCGCCCGCGACGATCTCGATGCCGTGATCAACGCCGGCCCCTGGGAGCTCCACACGCCAATGTCGGTGGCAACCATGAAGGCAGGCAAGTACGCCGCTACGGAAGTGCCGGCCGCTACGACGATTGAAGAATGCTGGGAGCTGGTGCGCACTTCGGAAGAGACCGGCATGCCCTGCATGATGCTTGAAAATGTCTGTTACTTCCGCAACGCGCTGCTGGTGCTGAATATGATCCGGCAGGGCGTTTTCGGCGAGATAATTCATTGTGAAGGCGGATATCAGCACGACGTGCGCGGCGCGTTTATCGGAAATGAGAGGCGCGATGTACCGGGCGAGATCACGTGGCGTGGATTGCATGCGGCGCGGACCAACGGGAACATCTATCCCACCCATCCCATCGGACCCATCGGCTGGTGGCTGGACATCAACCGCGGCAACCGGTTCACCTATCTCACGTCGATGAGCAGCAAGTCGCGAGGCATGCGCGATTATGTCACTCGGAAGCATGGCGCCGGCAATGCCAACGCCAAGCGCGAATTCGCCCTGGGCGACGTGAACACCAGCCTCCTGATGACCGACAGCGGCGCTACAGTGACCCTGTATCACGACACCACGCTGCCGCGGCCGTATGACTTGATTCTGCGTGCGCAGGGAACGCGCGGAATCTATTCCGGCACGCTCGATCAGTTCTACATTGACAACAAGAGTCCTAAAGCGGACGCCTGGGAAGACCCGGCGCGCTACTATCGCGACTATGAGCATCCGTTGTGGAAGGCGCTGGCTGAGAAGGCGAAGAGCCATGGTCACGGCGGCGCGGATTACCTGACGATGCACCAGTTTCTGAAAGCCGTTCGGAATCGCACGCAGCCACCTATCGATGTCTACGATACGGCGGTGTGGAGTGCGATCACGCCGCTTACCGCGGATTCCGTCGCCAAACGCAGCGCGCCGGTAGACTTTCCCGATTTCACCCGCGGCAAATGGAAAACCCGTGCACCGGTGACCATTACGAACGCTTGAAGAGGGCGTTATGGGCCCGGTGGCAATTGCAATGCTGGCCTGCATGTCCTGCCACCAGGCGATCGTGGAATCCTACCTGAAGACGGGCATGGGGCGGTCATTCTTCCAGCTTGCGGAATCAAACCGGGTGGAGGATTTCTCGCGCCGTAATAGCTTTTATCATGAACCCTCTAAGAGCCGGTTCACGATGACGGCGCGAAGTGGGCGCTTCTTCATGAAGCGCGAGCATCCCAATGGAACCCTCGAAAAGCAGATCCATTACGCGCTCGGATCGGGCAATCACGCGCGCAGCTATGTGAACCGGACGCCGCAAGGCCGCCTGTTGGCGCTGCCGGTTTCCTGGTACGCGGAGAAAGGCGGCTACTGGGAGATGGCTCCCGGTTACGACCGGCCGGACCATGCCGGCATGCGGCGGAAGATCAATTACGAGTGCTTTTTCTGCCACAATGCCTATCCCAAGATCCCGGCGGTAGACCTCGACGATCCGGTGTATCTGGAGCCGCTGCCGCTGGGGATCGATTGCGCACGCTGCCACGGTCCGGCGGAAGAGCATCTGCGGACTCCAGGCCGGGGAACCATTCTCAATCCGCGGAAGCTTTCAACCGAACGTCAATTAGAGATCTGCATGCAGTGCCATCTGGAGCCGACTTCCCAGCCCTTGCCGCACGCGCTGCGCCGCTATGACCGGGCGCCTTTCTCCTTTCGCCCGGGAGAGCCGCTGGCGGACTTCAAAGTGTATTTCGACCATCCGGCGAATACGGCACATTCGGAAAAGTTCGAAGTGGTCAGCGCGCCCTACCGGCTGAAGAAGTCGGCCTGTTTCTTGAAGAGCGGCGGGCGGATGACCTGTTCGACGTGCCATGATGCTCATCGGCGGGAGGCGAAGAATAGCTGCGTGGGATGCCATGCCGAAGCCCACAATCAAGAGCAGGATTGCGCCGCATGCCATATGGCGAAGCGGCGTCCCGAGGACGCCAGACGTACCACGCTCACCGATCACTTCATCCAGCGCGTGCCGGGAAAGGCGGACGGTCCCGAGTTGCCGCCGTATAAGGGACCAGTGATGGCCTACTATCCGCCAGAGGTAGATGCGCTCTACGCGGCCGTGGCGCAGGTGAAGGACGGAACGAATCTGGAACGCGGCATCGATCAGTTGCGCCAGTTTCAGAAGACGTTCCCCCGAGCCAAGTTCGGGCTCGAGTTGGCCGAGGCTTATAGGAATGCCGGCCGTGCACAGGAGGCGATTCCCCTTTACGAATGGGCGTTGCAAAAGATGCCGTCGCTGATGGCGGCATGGCGCGGGCTCGGATTGAGCCGCTATCCCGCCGTCGAGCCACTGCTTGGCGGTTTGAAACATTCCCCGGCGGATGCGTTTTTGCTGACATTGCTGGGAACCGCGCGTTCGAATGAAGCGGACTTGCGGGCGGCGATTGCCGCGGATCCGGATTTGCCGGAGGCGTACGTGAATCTGGGGACCATCCTGGCGCGCAAGGGCCAACGGGAGCAGGCGGCCGCGCTGTTCCGCAAGGCGCTGGCGGTGGATCCCCAGAACCGCGCGGCGGAAGCCAATCTGAGGCTGGCGCTATCGGGAGCGGCGCGCTGACGCCAGATTCCTGAGAGCTTGCGCGTGATTGGGCCGCAGTTTCAGTGCGGCTTCAAAATGGGGGATGGCCTCGTGCATGCGGCCCTGGCGGGCAAGAGCGGTGCCCCAGTTGTTCTCCGCATCCGCATGCTTGGGATCGAGCCGCAGGGTGCCCTGATAATGGCGGATTGCTTCCTCGAAATTCCCCTGCTCGGCGAGCAGGAGCCCGAGGTCGTAATGGGCTGCCGGAAAGTCCGGCTTCACCGCGAGCGCCTTACGATAATGATCGAGGGCTTCGGTGGTGCGGCCAAGGCGGGCCAGGGTGGCGGCGTAACTGTATTGCGCATTGGCGAATTCCGGCTTGACGCGGACCGCTGACTCAAAGTGCCCGGCAGCTTCCTGCAATTTGTTCTGGCGTACCAGGATGCCGGCCAAGTCGTTGTTTGCTTCAGGAGATGACAGATCTATTGCGAGGGCGGCGCGAAAGTGAGCTTCCGCTTCGGCCGGATTGCCAAGAGCGAACGCAACCGCGCCAAGTCCGATGCGGGCGGCGATAAACTCAGCATCGATGTCCAGCGCCCGTTGATAGGCCTGCTTGGCCTCATTCCACCTGCTCATCGAAAAAAGAGACTCCGCGAGTCCGGTTTGCCAGTTGGGAAGTTCCGGAAGCTGTGCGGTCAGCCGCCGCCACTGCTCGACAGCCTCATTGAATTTGCCCGCTTCCGCAAGCAGCTCGGCATAACGTTCGCGCACCAGCAGGTCGTTGGGAAAGCGGGCGGACCAGCCACGGTAAGCCTCCTCGGCCTGAGCGAAGTTCACTTTCCCGCGCAGTTGCTCGAGTTCCGGTTGCAGCGCCGCGGCACCGTGAAAAGGCGGACGGCTCATCATGGCCACGATATCGCGCAACATGCGGTGCTCGTCCCAGGGCGTGGGGGTGAAAACCGCGCTGGCTTCCGAGCCGGAGATAGCGGCCGCGAGGGCGGCATTCGCAGCGGGGCGGAGATGGACGTGTTCGTAGAACGATGTGGCATCGGGCGGAATGAGCTTCTCCGCATCCAGAAGTTGTACGGAGGGAAAGGACGCCGCCACTTCACGGATGATGGTATTGATCCGGCTGTCCGCGCGGAAACGAAGAGTGTCCAAGTCCCGGGCTTTGGCGAAATGTCCGGCGCGAAAGGCTTCCGCGGCTTTCGAACCAGCAAACGGCGGGTTGTCTTTCAGATTGACGGTGACGGTGCTGAGGACTACGCTGGCGCCCGAAGCCACCGCGATGCGGCAGATGCGTGTGAGGTTGGCACGAAAATTCTCGTAGATACTCTGGAGACGTGGATCGTCCGCTTCCATTTGGCGGTCGAGAAACATTTCCATACCGCGCCACTGGTTGAGGTCCTGACGCTGCGGCGTGAGGAACTGCCCGAGCCGCAAACGGCGCAAAGTGAGCGCAAGTCCACTGGGTCCTACGACTTCGTTGTTGCCCATATAGATGACGATGCGGGTGGGACGCAGCCGCACGCATTCGCGCGCAATGTCGCCTATCACATTCGAATTGATGGCAGTCATCGACATGTTGATTACTTCCACGTCCGAACTTCTATATTGCGCCTGTAGCTGGTGCGCAAAACCAAACATCGGGTCGGGAAAGCCCATGGCCGCGGACTCGCCGAGAACAAGGATACGGGTAGAGGGAGCCGAGCGGGAGTGGATCAACGCCGGCAAAGGCGTACGGGCAATGCGGCGCGGGAAAAACCGCCAGCCGAATTGGCGATTGGTGATGAGGGTGTGCGGGCGGCTCCCCGGAATGAAGAAGGAAGTTGGATATCCGTAGCCGGTCAGGCGTAATGCGAGCTCTACCGCCGCCAGAATCAGCAGGGGCGCAAGGACAAGTAAAATAAACCAGGCGAGCCAGCGTACCAGTGGTCGTGTGCGCTTTCTATCAGTGGGTGCGCCGGGCGTTGACAGCAACTTTGATTCTATGAAAAACTCGGACCCAAAGGCGGGAAAATGAAGCGTAGAGCGTTTTTAGCATGGACGGCCGCGGCGCCGGTCTGGGCTCGTTGGGAAAACAGTCCCACCGTGAAGGCGGGGTTCGCCGAGACGGACATCACGCCGGAGATCGGCATGGAGCAACCGGGCGGTTACGGCAAATCCTTCCATCGCACGTTTCATGACGCCTGTAAGGCGCGTGCCGCGGTTTTCGATGACGGAAAGAAACGGGTTGCCATCGTTGGATTGGACGCCCTGATCGTGCCGCGCGGACTGGTGTTGGAGGTCCGAAAAGAGATTGCCGCGAAGTGTGGAATTCCCGGCGAATCGGTGCTGATCAATGCGTCCCATTCGCATTCGTCGGGGCCGATCGGCATGGTGCAGCCGGGTGAATTCGATGGCGCTCCGGAGATGGTCAAAAAGCTGGCCTATGAAAAATCGTCCTGCGCCGATCCGAAGTTTTTGAAGAAGGTGCATGCGGCGATTGTGACCGCGGTTTGCCAGGCCGATGGGAGCAAAGCGGATCTGGTCTGCGGCGTGGGCTCCGGGACGGAAGAAAAAGCGGCCTACAACCGGCGCGTGCGGATGACAAATGGACGCACGTTCACCCATCCCGGCCAACTGAATCCGGACATGATCAAGTACGCGGGCCCGGTCGATCCCGAGGTGGGCGTCGTGGGGGCGTGGGACCGTAAGGGTCAGCTTATGGGCTGCATCGTGAATTACGCCTGCCACGCCACGACCAGCCCGGGCGGCATATCCGCAAACTGGATTTACTACCTGGAGAAAGCGATCCGCGGATTCTTCGGCGAAAAGGTTACGGTGGTGTTCGTCCAGGGTGCGAGCGGGGACATCACGCAGGTGGATAATTTTAACCAGACGCAGCAGCCTGGCGCGGAAGAGTGGGCTCAGATCGTGGGTGGACGCGTGGGCGCGGAGACGATCCGTGTGTTGTTGTCGATGCCGCGCGGCGCCCTTACACCGGTGGATGCGGCGGTGACGGTTCTCAAGATTCCGCGCCGCAAGCCGGCGCCGGAGAAGGTCCGGCTGGCAACGGAAATGGTTGCCAAGGAGCCCGCCGCCGTGGGTGTCACCGAGTGGACCTTCGCCAAGGAAACGGTGATGCTGGATTATCTGATCCGGCGCGAACCGGTGGCCGATGTGGAAGTGCAGACAATTCAAATTGGTCCGGCGGTGTTTGTGTCGAACCCGGCGGAGTATTTTGTCGAGTTCGGTCTGGAGATCAAGGCCAAGAGCCGGTTCCCGTACACATTTCCGGCGGAGCTATCGAATGGATGCGTGGGATATGTGCCGACGGAGGAGGCGCTGGGTGAGTCGGGCGGTGGTTACGAAACGCGGCTCACGTATTATTCGAACCTGATTCCGGCGGCCGGGCGGCAGATTGCGGCGGCGGGCATTGCGCTGGCGAACAAGATGACTCCCGGGGCGGTCCCGTCGGCTCCGAAAGCCGTCCCGACGCGGGGCGCGTGGCAGTACGGGAATGTCCCGGCAGAGGTGAAGTAGCAGGGCCCAGGGACACGAATCGCCACAGGCGCCATCCGGCCGCACCACACTGGTGCACTCTGTAATTCTTTAAGCATGGCAACCCGGCGAAAAGCGGCCTCGGCCCGATCTGTTCGACAGAGTGTTACAATCCCGGCAACGCTGGTTTCGGAAGTCCGGCGTATTGCCAAGGAACGCCGTGTTACGATGAGCAGGGCCTTTGGCTCTGGCTGAGCGCGGCGTGCGAGCTGAGGCCGAAGCCAAGGAACGACTCGAGGTGTCATTCAATCGCTTCCTCGCGGAGGACGACTCATCCCGTAAGAACGAGGCTGGGCGAGATCTGATTCGCGCAATCTTCGGGAAGGACTCGATTGCCGAAGATTCACTTCTCTAACCTGCCTCGCGGGGTCTGTCTGCTGCACTGACCGCTGCCACACAAGAGGAAAGAGCCGAAGTCCTTGTACCAATCGCCCACGGGTGCCACGGGACCAGTTTTGACCCATTCTTGGAGCGCCAGCAAGTCGCCAACCGAGATGCGCCGCTCATCCACTCGCTGGCTATGCGAGCATTTGCTTGATCACCGTGCCCCCGAAATCGGTGAGCTTCTCATTACGGCCGTTGTGCAAATACCACAGTTTGTTTTGATCCAATCCCAGCAGGTGAAGGAGCGTCGCGTGGAAATCGCGCATGTGATGGCGCGTCCCCACGGTTCGGACTCCAAGGTCATCGGTCTCGCCGATTGCCTGGCCGGGCTTGACGCCCCCGCCGGCGAACCACATCGTGAAGCCATGCGGGTTGTGATCACGGCCGTTACCGCCCTGCGACATGGGAAGGCGGCCGAATTCGCCCCCCCACACGACGAGCGTCGAATCCAGCAGGCCGCGGCTCTTGAGATCGCGAATTAAGGCGGCAATGGGCTGATCCGTGTGCCCGCACATCTTCTCGTGATTGGCCTTCAAATGGCTGTGAGCATCCCATTGGTAACTCAGCGGTCCACCGCCCGAGTAGACTTGTACGAAGCGGACTCCGCGTTCCACCAGCCGGCGCGCCAGCACCAGCCGGGAGCCGAAGTCGCGCGTATGCTCCTGATCCATGCCGTAAAGTTGGCGCGTGGCGGCGGATTCTTTCGAAAGGTCCACCGCTTCCGGAGCGTGCGATTGCATGCGAAACGCCAGCTCATAAGAGCTGATGCGGGCAGCCATCTCCGTGTCGCCATCGGCGGTATCGAGATCGTTCATCTGCTGCAAGAGATCGAGTGTGGCGCGCTGTTCCCCGGCCGGCAGCGGCGATTTCAAATGAAGTATGGGATTGGCGCCGCTGCGCAGCATCGTACCCTGATATACGGCGGGAAGGAAGCCCGAACTCCAACACGGAACGCCGCCTTCCACCGTGCCTTCGGGCTGCGGCATAACCACATAAGCGGGAAGATTCTCTGACTCGTTGCCCAGGCCGTAAGTAACCCAGGCTCCCATGCTCGGAAAGCCGGCGAGAATACGTCCGCTGTGCACCTGATACATGGCGGGCGCGTGGACTACGCTTTCGGTGTAGAAATTTCGCACAAAGCAGAGGTCGTCCACCACCTGCGCCATATGGGGGAACAGTTCGGAGACCCACTGCCCGCTTTGGCCGTACTGCTTGAAATTCCAGGGCGATTTAAGCAGCGGGGTATCGCCGGCGGTAAACTGGCCTACAACTTTGCCGAAGCTCTCCGGAAGCTTCTGGCCGTTGTATTTTTCCAGCGCGGGCTTCGGATCGAAAGTGTCGATCTGGCTGGGGCCGCCGACGCAAAAGATGAAGATGATGGATTTCGCTTTGGCGGGGAAGTGCGGAGGCTTGGCGGCCAGCGGGTTGACGCGCGGCTTTGCCTGGAGCATGTGCTCCAGCGCCACGGCGCCAAAGCCATGGGCCGCGCCGCGAAGAATATCGCGCCGGGTGATTGCTTTAGGGAACGTACACGAATTCATTGCGGTTCAAGAGCGCCAGACAAAAATACTGGAGCCTTTCCTTATTGGTCAAGAACGATGCGGCCATATCCACCTCCACCGGCTTCGGCGCACGGGCAAGCGCCAGCAGGTAGGCGGTCTGGATCTGGCAGTTGCGGTTATCTCCGCAGGTGGAGCGGAGACGTTGGGAAAATGCTGCCGATTGCTGTTGCATGAAGTCGCTGTTGAACAGCGTCAGGCTTTGCAGAGCGTGAGTGCTCACGGAGCGGACCGGGCATGAAGTCATGGTATCCGGCTGGTCAAAGCCTGCCAGCAGGGGAAGACGCAGATTGCGCTTATTAAGCAGGTAAAGGCTGCGCCGCGTGTGCTCGGCGGCATCAGCGGTTTCCGGCCAAAGGTGATCGCGCTCACCTTCCGTGAAGAGCTGATCATAGACTTCTTGTTCGAGAGGCACCCAAACCGGCCTGCCGCCGGCTTTTAAGTTCAACAAACCCGAGGCGCCAAGAATGTTGTCGCGCAGAAACTCGCTTTCCAGGCGTTTGCGATCCATGCGCCAGTAGAGTTTATTTTCGGGATCGATCTTTGCCTTTTCCGCATCGCCGGTGGCGGCTTGCCGGTAAGCCTGGGAGAGCACAATCATGCGGTCAATGGCTTTGATGCTCCAGTTTCGATCCATGAATTCGAGGGCGAGGAAATCGAGTAGCTTGACGTTGGTTGGGCGCTGCCCGAGCACGCCGAAGTCATTGGGCGTTCCGACCAGACCCGTATTCATGCGTAGTTGCCAGATACGGTTGACCATGACCCGGGCGGTAAGCGGATGATCCGGAGAAGCGATCCATTTGGCGATCGCGGCCCGCCGGTTGGTCGTGATGACCGGCGATTCCCTGGCCAGCACTTTCAGAAAACCTGGCTCCACGACATCCGTCGGCGCTTTGTAATCCCCTACTTTGAGGATGTGGGTAGGCGGAGGCTCGCCCTCGATCTCGGATGCAACGAAGGCGGCTGGAGCGGCGTCAGGCTGGTGCTGATTGAGACGGAAAATCTGTTGGCGGAGTCCCGCTCGCGTCCGTTTCTCCTCTTCGGGTATGAGCGGGATCAGTTCGTCCCAGGTGACTTTGAGCTGTTCCGCGGCGTCCTTTGCAAGGCGCCGGTCTTCTTCGGTTTGCTGATCCTTGGGCTTGTCGAGCGCGGCCCGTAGAGCGGGATCGAGCTGGACCAGTTTCTTGGCGCGGAGACGCTCGCGATAAGGCTTTTCGATTTGTGCCACCGCGTCCTGAAGAGGCTTCAACTTCGCTTCGTGGATCTTCTTGGCTTCCGTAGCCGCCTGTTGCTGGGCAGGCGTTGCAATGGGGATCTCTTTCATTTCCGTGGCGGCGAAGATCGACTGTAGCCGGTAGTAATCGGATTGCAGGATGGGATCGAACTTGTGGTTGTGGCAGCGCGCACAACCCACGGTCATCCCGAGAAAAACGGGGCCAATGGCAGCGGTCATTTCGGTCACTACTTCATGGCGGCTCTGCTCTTTGTCCTGGACACCGCCAAAGATATGGACGGGGCCAAGGCCGACGAAACCAGTGGCAATCAGCGCCGATTCATCTCCCGGAAAGAGCTGATCGCCGGCGAGTTGCTCCATCAGGAAGCGATCGTAAGGTTTGCCGCTGTTGAACGCATCGATGACGTAATCCCGATAGCGCCAGGCGGACGTGCGAAAGCGATCGCCTTCGAAGCCGTTCGTATCCGCGTAGCGTACAACGTCGAGCCACTTCAACGCCCAGCGTTCGCCATACCGGGGCGACGCCATGAGGCGGTCCACTACGCGCTGGTAAGCTTGCGGAGATGGATCGGCGAGAAAGGCGTCGCGCTCCCCCGGCGTGGGGGAAAGTCCGGTGAGATCGAGCGTGACCCGCCGGAGAATATGCTCGCGATCGAGTTCCGGAGAATATCCGAGTCCTTTGACCTTCAAGGCATCCAGCAGGAAGCCATCGATCGTCTTGGGACCGCCGGGGGGGCGCACCGGCCGTTGGAATGCCCAGTAGTTACGCCGGTTGGCGACCCACGCTTCCTCCTTTGCCGCGTCGATCTCTGCGTACAGACAAACGGCAGAGACCAGGACGATGGCGTGACGGAGGGTCATCGAACCTAGTATAGCGGGGCTCGAGTAGCTTATATGGTGATATGGTGCCTCGAACATGGCGCCTAGAAGGATAGCTATGGTATGCTCGGCGTTTGCCTGCGAGGCCACGTTGCATCCTCCCGCGACCTTAATATAAACTCTACCCATTGCAGACTTCAGGAGATTTTCGTGTATAGACTGATCGCCCGATTTACACTCGCCGTGCTGCTCGCCGGACTGGGTTTCGCGCAAACCGATCTCGCCACGCTTCGTGGGCTTGTGACCGATCAGACCGGTGCTTCCGTACCAAATGCCAAATTGTCGTTGTTGAACGTGGGCACAAATACCTCGCGGGAATCGGTGTCGAATGAAAACGGTGATTTTGAGATCCCGTATGTTGTACAGGGTACGTATACGCTGACGGTGATGGCCCAGGGCTTCAAGAATTTTGTCGCCAGCGATCTCCTGATCCGCGCCCGCGAAATGCGGCGGGTGGATGTAAAACTGGAACTCGGAGCGGTGGGGTCGGAAGTAACGGTCACCGGGGGAGCCGCCGTGATCGCCACCGAGGGTGCCCAGATTTCCAGCGGATTCAGCCGCGAAGCATTCGTGAACAGCCCGCTCAGTCAGAGCTTTTTTCCGCAGGCCTACATGACCACGCTGCCGAATATCCAGACGCAGCAAGGCGGTTGGGCTCTTCGATTCGCGGGGCAGGCTTCTGCGCAGGTGTCCGAGAATATGGACGGCGTGCCGAACGACGGCACCGTGAACCTGGTGCAGAACATGCAGGATTTTGAAGATTTGAACGTCGTGGCGGTCAACAATACAGCCGAGTATTCCCGAGTGGCGCAGTTTTCCATGGCTTCCAAAGGCGGCTCGAACACATTTCACGGGCGCGTTTACTATGACATGGTGAACTCCGCCCTGCGCGCGCGCACCTTTTTTGAGGCACGAAAAATTCCGTATAAGGAGCATCGCGGCGGAGCGAATTTCAGCGGACCGATCATCAAGAACAAGCTGTTCTTTTATACCGCGTATTCGTTGGTGAGAATTCCGAGCTCGAGCCTCTATATTCGCGATGTGCCGACCACGGCCATGCGTAACGGCGATTTTACCGGCCTGGCGACGATCTACGATCCTTTCAACGGCCGCACTCCATTTCCCGACAATAAGATTCCGGCTAACCGCATTAATCCCGTGTCCGCAAAGACGCGGGACTTGTTTATTCCTACGCCGAATCGCGGCGCCGCCGGCGGCCTTTTTCAAAACTACCAGTATGTGTTTCCCTGGCCCACCGATTTGTATAAATGGGATAGCGTGACCGAACGCGTGGACTGGGTGATCAACTCCAAGAATCAGTTGTTCGGACGGTTCATCAATCGCCTCACGCCCTATGTACTGCAGGGGCCGTTCGAAAACCTGGGAGCATGGACGCGGAGCCGGAACCACCATTCCATTGCCGTGAACGATACGCACACGTTTTCACCGCGCTTGGTGAATACGTTCCTGTTCGGGTGGGCGCGAGACTATTTTATCGATGGCGAGTCTACCGGTGGATTTACGCCACAGAAGGGCGATGCCGCGGTGGCGGCAATCGGACTGCAGGGCGTCAACCGGGGAGGGTATTCCGTCATGGGTTTCCCCACCATGACGATCACGGGCGTTCAGCAGTTGCGGCAGCAGCCCGGCGGCGTGAACTTGAACCGGAACGATCTGACGTTTACGGATTCGCTGACTTATTCCCTTGGACGCCACGTGTTCAAGACTGGGGCCGCCTTGCGGACGTTCCGCGACTTCAATGGTGGAATTCCTGAAGGCAATTACGGTACGTTCACTTTCGATGGCAGCATGACTGGCGATGGAACAAGGTCGGGTGTGGGTTTTGCGGATTTCCTGCTTGGCACGCCGCAGACCAGCACACGGCTCGATCCGATTACGAATCGTGTCCAGCATGCGTACGAATTGGGATTATTCGTAACCGATACCTTCAAGGTGAGTTCCAAACTAACCTTAGACCTCGGATTGCGCTGGGACTTCTTCCGCCACGCCAGGTACGAGGACGGGCTGCAGTATAACTGGGATCCCGTCACCGGCAGCGTGATGGTTCCTCAGGAGGCGATCGCGAAGATCAGCCCGCTCTATCCGAAGACCATCCCTGTCAGCGCGGGAAATGTATTTCCGTCTCCCAAGAAGACCAACTTCCGGCCACGATTGGGCGCGGCTTACCGCATCACGGAAAAGTTCGTGGTGCGTGGAGGCTACGGCATTTATACGGAAACGCTCGGACCGCTGCATCGCGCCCAGGGAACCGGACCGTTCCAAATCGCCGAGACCTACGTAAACTCGATTGTGAATGGCGCGCCGTTCCTGACATTCCCGAATCCCTATCCATCTACGCTGGCAGGGGCGGGAGTGCCGTCGCAAAGCGTTGTAGGTTATCCGATGGATACTGACAACGGCATGATTCACCAGTTCAATCTGAGCATCGAGCGCGAGATCGGCAGGTTTGGCTTGCGCGGTTCCTACGTCGGGTCGCGCAGCAGAGGACTGAATTATGCAATCGCACTCAACAAGCCCCAGCCGAGCCTGATCCGCTTCACAGCAGATCGGCGGCCCTATCCTCAGTATGTGGGCGCGACGTACAACTACTCGGACGGCGCGTCAAACTACGACTCGACGCAATTCGAGGTCACGCGAAGGATGGGCGGGTTCTTCATGAATGCCCATTACACGTTCAGCAACGCATCGAGTAATTTTTTGAACCTGGAAAATCCGTATAAGCACGACTATTGGAATCGCGACCAATTCAACTCCCGCCACCGTTTCGTGTTCAATTCCACTTACGATCTGCCGATTGGCAAGGGCCGCCACTACCTGGCGAATGCCCCGAAAATCGCTGATTACGTGGTCGGCGGATGGCAACTGGGCTGGATCACTTATCTGCAAAGCGGGCAGTATTTCACACCCACCTTCTCGGGCTCGGATCCTTCGAACACCAACACGCTGGGAGGCATTCCGGACCGTATCGGCGATGGAAATCTGGACTCCCCGAGTCCTGACCGATGGTTCGATCCGTCCGCCTTTGCCGTTCCGCCCCAGGGCCGGTTTGGCAACTCCGGCGCGAACATTCTCGAAGGCCCGGGCTTGAACCTGCACCACTTCAGCGCGGTGAAAGATTTCCACATCACAGAGCGCGTGAAGTTCGTATTGCAGGCGATGTTGACCAATGCCTTCAACCATCCGCATTTTGATTTCCCGGCCGCGAACATCTCCGTACCGGGCAGTGTGGGTCGCGTGACGCAACTCCGTGAAGGCGGCGGCGGGCGCGAAATGAGCGGTGCGCGGCAGTTACAGTTCCGCTTCCGCGTAGAGTTTTAGCAATCGGAAAGCCCGTTCCTCGGGGCGGCCGTGGTGGGGATAGGATGAGCCGTCATTTTGCCGTCTTTTTCTGGTTGGGGCTGGCGTTTGGCGCTTCTCCGGAGAATATCGCCGGGCGCATGCGGGCGCTGCATGTGCCGGGGGTTAGCATCGCCGTTATGGAGGGCGGAAAGATCGCCTGGACCGCGGGCTATGGTGATAAGGTGAATCCCCAGACGCTGTTCCAGGCGGCCTCCATCAGCAAGCCGGTGGCGGCGATGGCCGCGCTGCTCATGGCTCAGAACGGAAATTTCACGTTGGACGAGGATGTGAATGCGAAGCTGAAAACGTGGAAAGTTCCCGACGGCAAAGTAACCTTGCGCATGTTGCTGAGCCATTCGGCGGGAATGACCGTGCATGGTTTTCCCGGTTATGAAGTAGACGCCCCGCTGCCGACGCTCCTTCAGATTTTGGATGGCGGGAAGCCTTCCAATTCAGCGCCGGTACGAGTCGATATCGAGCCGGGCTCGAAGTGGCGCTATTCCGGAGGCGGGTTCACCGTGGTGCAACAGTTGATGATGGACCGCATGGGATGGGCATTCCCAGAGATCCTGCAGCGCATGGTGCTGGGCAGAATCGGGATGAGGCGGAGCACCTATGAGCAGCCTTTGCCGGAGGGCATGCGGGAGAACGCCGCGACGGGGCATGACCGCAATGGAAATCCCATCAAGGGGCGGTGGCATGTCTACCCGGAGATGGCCGCGGCCGGGTTGTGGACGACTCCCACCGACTTGGCGCTTTGAGCGATTGAGGTTCGGGAGGCCTATTTCGGGCGGTCTAACAAGATCTTGGAGCGGAGCATGGCGCGGGAAATGCTGACACGGCAGAAAGGCAACTGGGGACTCGGCGTCCAGTTGCGCGGCGAGGGGGCGGCGTTCAACTTTGGCCATGGTGGATCGAACGCCGGATTCAAATGCGCGCTCGTGATGCTGCTGGAGAGTGGCAATGGAGCCGTGGTGATGACAAATGGCGATCAGGGCGGAAAGCTTGCGACGGAGCTGATTCGTGAGATCGCCAATGAGCATCATTGGGCCGCCGGGTGGGACGCGGACGGGCGTTAGGGATTGCGGTGTTGTTCACGTAGGACCTTGGGGTCATCCATGCGCGGGCCGGGTTTTGGATCGAGCGGATCGCGCGCTTCGGCAGGATTAAACAGGTCTTCACGGATGGGCTGCACGGTGTAGGGCGTGAAGTCTGGTTGGTTGGTGAAGCAATCGGCCAGATCCGATGCGGCGGCGTCGAAGAGATTCAATGGAGGAATATTCAGGAGCCGGAACACGGTTTTCAGCACGCCGGGAAAACTGGAATTGACGTGCGAGACGTAGTTTGCTTTGGCGTACGGGCTCACGACCAGCAGTAGCGTGCGGTGAGAGTCGATATGATCTACGCCGCCCTGAGCGTCGTCTTCCGTAATTAGGATCGCCATGTTTTTCCACCATTGCGATTTCGAAAGATACTCGACGATGCGGCCGAGAGCGTAGTCGTTATCCGCCACGTAGGAAGCTTCAAAAGGATAGCCATCCTCCGGACGGGGTTTGGCCATGTGATCGTTGGGAAGGTGGATGAAAATCAGGCGCGGGAATGCCTGGCCGCCTTTGACGTAGAGCTTTTCCACGTCATGGATGAATTGGGTGGCGCGGTACTGATCGGGGATGTTGGTGTTGTACATCGGGTAATCGCGGGCGGTGTTGCGATAAAGGGGACCCGGCATAGGGACGTTGGTGAGGACGCTGGCTCCGGTCGGTTTAAGGCCCGGCCCCTCATCGACGCTCATCAGCTCGAAGCCTTCCCCGTAGTTACGGAAGGAAATGTTGTGAAGATCCAGATGATGCCAGAGTGTGCCTGCCTCCAGTTGCTCGTCGGGGTGGACGGAGGCGTTGCTGCCGGTAAACCTCAAACGGCCGGGGGCTGTGGTTGGCATACGGAAATCCTTCTGTACGCCGGCCATAATCGAACTTTCGGTCCAGGGGTTGGGATAGGATCCAACCAGCCAGTGATGGCCGTCAACGCTCATTTCGGAATCGGCGTAAAAATTGTCGCTGAAAGCGAAGCGCCGCGCCAGCGCGTGGTGATTGGGCGTGATGTTGACGTTGCGCAGACTGAAGCGCTGTTGTAAGCTATCGCGGCTGGGATGAATGACTCCTGTGGCTCCAAATCTTGCCAGGTCCCAGATGCCGGCGGTGGGGCCATTGGCGGCATCGCCCAAGTCGCCGAAGACTTCGTCATACGTACGGTTTTCCTTGACGATGATCACGACGTGCTTGATTTCCGGCGGGTATTGCGGCGGCGGCGTGTTCAGCGGAAAGAAGCCATTGTTCGCGTAAACTCTCTGCGTGTGGCGCAGCAGTTCGGATTCGTCAGGCAGTGGAAAGACATTCACGACGCCGCGGCGGATGTCTGCCTGGAAGGTGCGCGTCACTCCCCCCACGCGCGCGGCGTTTGGTCCGGTGCCGTGGCCCTTGGCGCTGGCGACATGCACGTTATCGCGATCGAGCACCACCCGGGTGGGGAACCAGGCGGCCGGCAAATGCCCCAGAACGGCGTTCTTTTTCGTATCGAAGACCCCGACCGCGTTGATGCCGGCTTCGGCGATCAACAACCAGCCCGAGGCTTCATGAAATGCCATGCCGATCGGGATAACCCCACGGAATTTCTCGAGGCCTTGAATTCGGATGGGAACCTCCGAGACGATCTGGCGGGAGGCGGCGTCGATGATCGTAATGGAATCGTTGTGCGCGTTGGACACGAAGACGCGGTCCTTGGTCGCCAAAACGCCGGATGGACTACTGCCGCCGTGTATCCCATTGCCGAAGGGGAGGCCGGTGCGAACGAAACCTTCCAGTTTGGGGGCGGCGGGATCTTCCACATTGACGAAGGCAACAGAATTGGATTCGATGACGTTGGGATCGCCCAGGGCAGGAACATTGACCTTTTGTCCGGCGAGATTTTCACGCTCGACTCCGTTGCGAGCCTCGGGGGAGGGAAAGCCGAACGCCGGGAAGCTGAGGCCGGTTTCCCGGGGCCTTTTGGGATCTGCGCCCGGAATAGGCGCATATTCAAACATTCCGACGTTGGTGACGTAAGCCCGTTTGCCGTCGGGAGAAAGGGCTACGGCGAAAGGCATGCGGCCCATCCGGAGGTCGCTGGCGATGCGCTTTTTTCTGGTGTCGATGATGACCAGCCGGAAGTTGGCCTGATCGACCACGAAAAGGAGTCCGCGGGCCGGATCGAAGGCGAGATCACCGCTATAGCTGTCCTTTGTTTCCCCTTGATTCAGACGGTAAAGTTGCTTCTTGCGGCCGCTCCTGACGTCCAGCAGGCGCACGCGGCCGGTGTTGCCTTCCGAGGCATAAATCGTCTTATCGTCTTCAAAAGCCAGGCCCATGAAGACACTGATCCAATCCTCGTCATCTTTGTCTTCTTTTTCGATCTTCCAGGGCTCGATGCTTTGCGTCTGCCATTGATCTTTACCTTGTTTTTGGAGGACCGTGAGGGAGTACCGTTTAGGCCCGCCGTCGGTGGAAACGACGGTTTTGCCATTTGGACTGACGGCCAGGCCGAACGGTCCCGGTCCGGTGGTGAATTGTTTGCCGAGGGGAGAGATGACCCGGCCGCCGGGAAGGATGCTGGCTGCTCCAGGGCGGCGGAGGGCGGGGCGGTTCTGCGCGGGCGTCCGGTATTCCGCGGCGTGGACGGCAAGAGTGCAGATTAGCAGACACCGGAACATAAACCGGTTATAGCAGATGGGCGGCGGATTGGCCGAAGTTCAGGCTCTTTCGGCGTTGGGAGGCGGGCCGGAATCCAGTTCTTCCGGGAAGACAGCGTAGCCGCCCGGGGGCGGGAACAGAGATTCCATCCACATCAGACGTTTCCGCAGGATGCGGCTCGGAAGCTGCCGGGGTCCGGTTTCGACATCGATATCGCAGCAGATGCCGTGAAGATAGAGCGTCAGTGTATCGATAAACGACTGGCGGGCGTAGTCTCCAAACGCCTTGGTATCGCGGCGCACTTTGGAACTGCGGCGGCGTAGCGCCTGTTTGTGATGCCAACTGCTTTCGTCCACTTCGCCGTGCACGTGGGCCCCGAGTTCATCGCCCAGCATGGCGTGATACTCGATGCGGGTTTCTTCCTTGAGCGTGCTTTCCGCCAGGACTCCCAATTGGTGGAAGAAATAGTAGTGATAATCGGCCAGATCCATTCCCTTGACCGCGAAGATAAGGTCAGCTCCATTGTGGTTCCGGTAATGAAGGTGCGTGCAGGCCTTGCCGTCGACGGGTTTTTCCAAAAGGATGAACTCGCGGCTGCCGGGGGGATTCTGGCCGTGCCGCTTCTCTTTGCCATTGGATTTCTCCAGAAACGGCACCAGGATGACGTGGGACTTGGGGAGCGCGCGCACGACGAGCGGCGGCAGGGCCGCGATGGGGTCTTCGAGATATTCTTTGACGTCATCTTCAGAAAGCGGCACGCCGGCAAAAAAATAGGAGAAGGTACTTGAGAGAGGTACCATCTCCGGCCGGAACCGCTCGATGAAATCGGCCACGCTAATCCGGGCCAAATCGGGTTGGGACATCGAGTTGGTACCATGGTAGCAGCCCGGCTATTCTTTATGCAGCCTGCCAAGGTATTCGTGTCCGCCGGGGAATCCTCAGGGGATATGTATGCTGCTGCACTAATCGAAGCTTTGCAGAAGGATTGGTCTGGCGTGGATTGGTTTGGATGCGCCGGACCGAGGATGCAATTGGCCGGCGTGCGGACGGTGGTAGACGCGCGCAGCCTCTCGGTAGTGGGGCTGGTGGAAGTGCTGGTTCATCTGCCCCGAATCTATGGAGAGTTTCGCAAGCTGGTCCGCTGCATAAGGCGGGAGCGGCCGGATTTCGTGATTCTGACGGATAGTCCGGATTTCCATCTGCGGTTGGCGAAGAAGGTACATGCGATGGGGATTCCGGTAATTTACCTGGTGGCGCCTCAGGCTTGGGCGTGGAGGCAGGGGCGGCTGAAGCAGATGCGCCTCACGATAAAGCGGCTGCTGTGCCTGTTTCCGTTCGAGGAGAAATTTTACCGCGACCGGGGAGTGGCGGCGGACTATATCGGCCATCCTCTGGCGCAAACGATCAGGGCGAAACTGGGCCGGGCGGAGTTTTTCGCGAAGCATGGAATTTCCACCGGCCAGCCTTTAATTGCGCTGTGTCCCGGAAGCAGACGAGGGGAGATTGGACGTCACCTGCCGCCCTTGATAGACGCTGTGGAGCGGATTCGAAGGGAGATCGGGGCTACTTTTGTGCTCGCCGCTCCCTTGGGTTTCCGTGAGAAGAGTGGGGATGCATTTTTTCGGGAACGCATTTCCGGCTCAACCATCCAACTGATTGAGGGGGAAACGTGGGATGTCTTGTCCCATGCCAATTTGGCCCTGACAGCGAGTGGTACGGTGACGATGGAAGCGGCACTGTTGGGCACCCCGATGATTACCTACTACAGAGTAGCGCCGGTTAGTTGGCTGCTGGGGTGTTTTTTGGTTCGGGTGCCCTTTTATTCCATGGTGAATTTGATTGCCGGGAAGCGGTTGGCCCCCGAATTAATGCAGAATGAGATGACGGGCGAGCGTTTAGCCCGTGAAACCGTGCGGCTGCTGAAGGATGCGACAGCCAGGGAGGCCATGCGCGAGGGGCTGAAAGAGGTTAGACGTAAGCTTTCGGTGGCGGGAGACCCAATGGAGCGGGCAGCCGGGATCGTAAGAGAGTATTTCGATGAGTACACAAGGCAAACCTGAGAGAATACGGCGGGCGGTTGGCGTGGGGGCCACCAGCCTGCGTTTCGGCATGATTGGTCTGTTGTTGGGGGTCACGGCGCTGGCGCCTGCCCAGGAGCGCGACCGGCGAAGCCGCGTGGACGTGGAGCATTACGTCATTGAGGCAGAAGTTAATCCTCGTACACAGACGCTGGCGGCGAAGGTGCAAATGCGCTTTATGCCGGTGGACGATCGCGTTTCGGGGTTAGTACTGGAACTCAATAACGCCTTGAACGTGTCGCGAGTGACGGATGAATCCGGGCGGGCGATCCCGGCATCGAGGTCTCAACAGGATTCCACGCTGCGGCTGAGTTTCAACGATCCGCTGCCGAAAGGGCAGACGGTGACTCTGAACTTTCAATATGACGGCCGGCTCAGCGGGGCGGAAGAGAGCCCGATTTACGGAATTAAATTCGCATCTATCCAGAATGATTATGCCTTTTTGCTTTATCCTGCCCGTTGGTTTCCGGTAAACGATTATCAGGCGGACCGCTTCTCTTCTGAGATGCGCATTACGGTACCGGCCGGATATCGCGTGTTGGGCAGCGGAATCGATAAGAAAGAAGCCAGCGGCGACAAAGTGCTGCAGACGTACCGCTTTACGCAGGCTGCTTTCCCAGGGAGTATCGGGGTTGTGAAAGGCGAGGCTGTTCGGGTCTCGTCGCAAGGGGTCACCAGCGACATCTTCTTCCGTACGGCGGCGGGCGTTGCTCGCGAGTATGGCGAGGAGATGGGCAAGATCCTTACGTTTGAAACCGGATTGTTCGGTTTGGCTCCGACCACCAACCTGCTTGCGATGGAGACCGAGGACGGCGCGCCGAACGGCTATTCGGCGCCGGGGGTGCTGTTTCTGTCCCCGAAATCCATCGGCAAGCAGGTAAACACGAGGCTGTTGTCGAATCAATTGGCCCGGCAGTGGTGGGGTAATTTCATCGCACCGGCGTCACGCAATCATGTCTGGATCATCAACGGGCTGGCGCGGTACTCGGAAATGCTATATTTGGAAAACGTAGCCGGGCCGTCCGCATTGGAGAGTGAATCGCGCGACGTTTATATCGAGGCGCTGACGGTCGAAAATCCGCCGTTATTGCAATCGGCGAGGCTGGAAGATTACTCGCCGGAGTACTGGGCGGCGACGGGCGCCAAGGGGGCGGCGGTGTTTCAGATGCTGCGCGGCGTGATAGGAGCTGAAAATTTCACCAAGATGTTGAAGGCGGCCTCCGATCAATTCGCCTGGAAGGGGATCAGCACCGACGACTTGAGAAAGCTGGCGGAGCAAGCCTACGGGCAGAGTCTGCAACCGTTCTTTATCCAATGGGTGGAATCGACAGGAGCGCCCGAGTTCAAGCTCGAGTACACGGTGTTTCGGACGACCAAAGGGTTTCGCGTGATGGGAAAGATTGCGCAGGATCTGGATACTTTCCGCATGCCGGTGGATTTACGGATCGAGACGGAAGGGAATCCTGAAGAGAAGCGCGTAGAGGTGGTGGGTACTGCCAGCGAGTTTGTAATCGAGACTTTCGGGAAACCAAAAAGGCTGGTGATCGATCCGCAGGGCAAGGTGCTGCGATTCAACAACCAGATGCGGGTGCTGGTAGCGATACGGCGCGGCGAGCAATTGTTCGAAGTCGGGGAGTTCGAGGAGGCGCTGAAAGAATACCAGAAGGCGCTGGATGTAAGCCGCAACAGCTCTCTGGCGCATTACCGGGTAGCGGAAGTGTTCTATGTGAGGAACAGCTACCAGTCCGCCGCTAATGAGTTTCGCGAGGCGCTGAATGGCGATCTGGATCCGAAATGGACGGAAGTCTGGAGCCATATCAACCTTGGCAAAATCTTCGATATCACCGGCCAGCGGGAACGGGCCGTGAATGAGTACAATCTCGCGCTGCGCACCAAAGACAATACGCAAGGGGCTTTGGAAGAAGCCGCCAAATACGCCAAAGAGCCCTTCCAACGCACGAAGACAACGAGTAGCAATTAACGGTAACTGCGCGTATTCCGCAATTACGGCGTAAGTACGACGGGACAACGAACACCGCCATCCTGCCCCCTTGGCGGTTGGCGCCTCCGGGACAGTATGCCGAAACCGTAGAGCCGCTCATTACACCCATTTCCCGCAGCTTTTGAATAATTGGGAAAAGGATCGCAACGCACAACACTAATCATGGGAAGACTGTCCGGAGGAGCCAATGACTCGAGCACAAAGTAGGGAGTTTCCGGAACCAGAAACCCAACCGCATAAGGATAGCGCCGCCCCCCACACCTTGTTGAACAGCCTAATCCGGCACCACAGCTATACCGAGGCGTCAGAACGCCGATCGTGTTCGTCTGCCGGGTGTAGCAGGCACCGCCGGAGCAGCCGATGAACTCCTTCACGGAAATCATCGACTCCAGTTAGCAGGCTCAGCACCACGTACCCATCCTGTTCGAAGTCGTAAAAGAAGCCCGGCTGTACCAGCACGTCATCCTCTTCTAACAGTTCCAGCACTAGCGCCGATTCTTCCAGATGCTCCGGAATACGTAGAATCGCGGACCACCCTCCCTGCACGTCGAGTGGCGCCGCCACGCTGCGAAGCCACTCCAGGTTCGTCACGATGCGCTGCCGAATCTGCGCCCTTACCTCAATTCCGCCGCGCAACAAAGTGCCAAGCGCGTGCTGCACCGGAGACGACACGGACAGAAAAGTATCGGCAATGAATTCCAAACGCTCATCTGCTTCCCGCCGCATCGCCTCGGGGCCGTCAAGGATGATCCAACCGGCTTTCAGTTGCGGCAGCCCAGCCAGTTTAGACAGTCCGCTGAGTTGAAACAGAAGCGACTGCGCGGCTACTGGCGACCAATCGGTATCCGCAGCTTCCTGGATGGGATAACGGTGAAAAACTTCATCGCTAATCACCGGTAAACCCAATGCGGCGATCTCCGCCACCTCGTCCTTCCGAACATACGAGCCGGTCGGATTGTTCGGATTGACGATCAAAAGCGCCCGGGTGCGCGCGTTCCTCAGCCGCCGCACAGAATCAAAGTCAATGCGCCATCCATCGTTATAAACCAGCGAGTATTGTGCGATCTCGACATTCTCCAGCGTGCCGAGGAACTCGAACAACGGATAGCTGGGGCGCGGCACGAGCACGCGATCTCCCGGATTGCACAGGAGCTTAAAGAGATAGCTATAGGATTCGCTGGTGCTGGCGGTGATCATCACGCGATCCGCCGTCACGCTGTGCTCGGCCGCTACCGCCTCGCGGGCAGCCGGCAACCCGCGTGCGGACGGCTCATAAACCAACCCGCGCTCATCGGCCAACGCCGCCAGCAACTCCCGCGGATACTTGAATCCGGCGCGCGTCGGGTTCGATAGCGTAAGATCTAGAACCGGGGCGCCAGCCAGCCGCTTGGACTCCAGCAGCTTCGAATATTCGTTCGGCTCCAGCGTCCACCCGGCGCGCCGTGAAAACACTACACCATCCTGCCGATAGCCGTCTGGCCCACGTCGACATTGATCGTCTCGCCGGTGATCGCGGTGCCATCCGCCGCTAGAAACACCGCCGCATTTCCGATTTCCTCCGGCGTAGCGATGCGTTTCAGCGGCACCGTCTTCTCCGCCTCATCGAACACTTCCTTAGGCCAGCCGGCGAACCGCGTCCTTACGAACCCAGGCGCAATCGCGTTCACTCGAATCTCCGGAGCAAGTACCCGCGCAAAAGATTTGGTCATCGAAATCAATCCCGCCTTTGACGCCGCGTAAACAATGGAACTGCCCTGCCCGCTGTAGGGAGCAATTGAAGCGATATTGATAATGCAGGCGCCCGCTTGCTTCTTCAGATACGGAGCCGCAGCCCGCATGCAATAAAACGCTCCGCGCAGATTCGTATTCAACGTACGGTCCCAGACCTCTTCGGTCAAATCGTCGAGTTGCGCATGGGGGATGCGCTTGCTCCAGCCCGCGTTGTTCACCAGCACATCGATACGCCCGTACTTCGAAGCAATGTCGGCGAACATTGTCTTCACCTCCGGCTCCGATAGAACGCTCGCCCGATACGCGATCGCATCGCCGCCCGCCCCGCCGATGCCCTCGGCTGTTTCTTCCGCCGCGTCTTCGGAAGTGGCGTAATTCACGATCACGGTCGCGCCCTCGGCTCCCATTCGCTCCGATATTCCACGGCCGATTCCCGTACCGCCGCCGGTCACGATCACCACTTTATCTTTGAGCTTCATGGTTCTCCCCCACGATAGTATCGCAGCCTGATACCATTTCCGTCTGTGCCAAATCCCAGACCCACCCGCGTGCGCCACGCCGTCCTCTGGCTGACTGTCGCCGCCTACATGATCACTTACATGGATCGGGTGGCCATTTCTTCCGCCGTTCCCAGCATCATGAAAGAGTTCGGCTTCACCATGGGCACGATGGGTGGCATCCTGTCGGCTTTCTATTGGGGCTATGCGCTGTTCCAGCTTCCCGGCGGTTGGCTCGGCGACCGTTTAGGACCGCGCAGGGCGCTCACGCTCATCGTCGTCCTATGGAGCATGTTCACTTCGCTCACCGCCGCCAGTTGGAGCGAGATGTCCATGCGCGCCTTCCGATTTCTCTTTGGAGTGGGAGAGGCGGGAGCCTTTCCGATTGCTACCAGGAGCCTCTCGCGATGGATCCTTCCTACCGAGCGCGGCTACGCGCAGGGCGTAACCCATGCGGGTTCGCGCATCGGAGCCGCCGTCACGCCGCCGATCGTCGTCTGGCTCATCGCCAGTTACGGATGGCGCTCGCCATTCCTCATCTTCGGCTTGTTGGGACTTTTATGGGCCGCCGTATGGCACTTCTATTACCGCGATACGCCGGAAGAACATGCTTCGGTCAACGCCGCCGAATTGCAGCTCATCCGCCGATCCGCCAAAGCGCCGCAAGCCCGCGGTGTGCAGTCCATTCCCTGGCGCGCCATTTTTACCAGCGGCAACCTGCTGACGCTCTGTCTGATGTACTTTTGCTACGGATATTGCCTGGCCGTATACCTGGTTTGGTTTCCTACTTATCTAAACTCCTATCGTGGCTTTGAGCTCAAGCAGATGGGACTTTACGCGAGCCTCCCCCTGTTCGCCGGGACCGCCGGAGATCTGCTGGGCGGTTGGATCAGCGATTGGATCGGCCGCCGTACCGGCGATCTGCGTTTGGCCCGTAAAGCGGTCGCGGTGACTGGCTTTCTGTTGGCGGCGGGATTTATTCTGCCCGCCACTTTCACCACCAATCCTTACGTCTGCGTCGCTTTCACTTGCGTCGCGGTGTTTGGTCTGGAGCTGACGGTGGGCGTTTCGTGGGCCGTGCCGCTCGATATCGGAGGCGATTACGCGGGTACGGTCAGCTCGGTGATGAACACTTTCGGAAATGTCGGCGGAGCCATTTCGCCCTCCGTCCTCGCCTACCTCGTGCCGAAATTCGGCTGGAATCAACCCTTCCTCGTCGCGGCCGGAATGTGCGCGTTGGCGGCAATCCTCTTTTCCCGCATCGACGCATCGAAACCCATTGCCCTTTCCCCTCCGGTCCCGCAAAGCAGCACCGTGGGCTAGCCGTCGAACAACGCCATTTGGCCGCCCGTATGCCAGAACAAAACATTTCGCTCCGCGCTCAAAAGCCCGGAACGTATCCAGTCAATCAAACCGGCCATGGCCTTGGCCGTATAAACCGGATCGAGCAGAATTCCCTCGGTCCGCGCCAGCAGGTTTAATGCCTCCCGGCCAGCCTCGCTTTCCAAGCCATAACCGGGACCGGAATACTCATCCAGCACGGTGACATCCTGATCAAATTCAGTGCTTAACTGCTCCCCCATTCCCCGGATGATCCCGCGCACATGATGCACGATGCTTTCCGCCGAATCGTCAGGGCTCACGCCGTAAAGCTGCACCTTCGGCGTTAAAAACAGTTCCTTTCCCACAGACAGGCCCGCGTGCGTGCCACCCGAAGAGGAGGAGAAGAAAATGGTATCGAACGTGATGCCGCCGGCGTCCATCTGGGCCGCCAGCTCCGCCGCCGCGGAGACGAATCCCATCGCGCCCAATGGCGTCGACGCACCCAGCGGAATGATCGCCGGATGCTTTTCTGCCGCGATCATCTCGCGGGCGACCGATTCCATCGCCGGCGCCCGTTCCTCCCTCGTATCCACCACAACGATGCGCGCGCCCACCATCTCGTCAATCGCCAGACTCGCCGGTTTTCGCTCATAAGGAATCGCGGGTTGATTCAGCACCAGCACGCATTCCAGCCCCAGCCGTGCCGCCAGCATCGCCGTGACGCGGCAATGATTGGACCGCACCCCGCCGCAGGTGATGACGGCGCGCGCTCCTTGTGCCTGCGCTTGGGCCAGCACATATTCGAGCTTCCGAACTTTGTTGCCCCCGCAGCCCGGCCCGGTGTAATCGTCGCGCTTGATGAATAGCTTCGGGCCGCCGCCGATGGCCGCACGCAGCCGGGTCATCTTTTCCACCGGCGTCGGGTAGTGGCCGAGGGCCAGCCGAGGGATCGCTTCAAAACGGTCGATCACCCGCGCGCAGTCAATAGGATGCATCATGAGAATGGCTATCTGTTCGCGGCAGCGGAAGGTGCGGTCGAACTGACCGGCGCCGCGGCATCGGGATCGTCAATATAAGACAGGAACGCGACCAGCATCTCCTGCGTAGTGCCTTCGCCCCAACGAATTTCCTTCAGCGGCTTGTTGGGGTTCTTCGGGTTCGACTCGGAGTTGTTGTAATAGGCCGCTACGTCGATACGTGTCCCCTTGGGCATACGAATTTTTTCCTTGAACCGGTACACCGTCTGCCAGTTGAAATCATACGGCTTGGCCCATACCAGATCCTGCACGCGGCCATCGGGAAACGTTGCCGTCACCTTCATTTCATTGCCCAGCAGATGCATATGCGGCATGATCGAAGTGGCCAGAATATCCTTATTCACGAACATCCGCGCGCGCTCTTCATGACGCTCGGCACCCGCGGGAATTCGTATCCCGATATTAGCGGCCAGCAGCGACCTTTGTACGTGTTTTGGAGTCTCCTTGTGCAGCCAGATACCCAGACTGCTGCGATCGGCTTCCTTCAGCCCGGTGCGATGATAGTGAACTTCCATCACAATATCCGCCTTGCCCGGAAGAAACGTGCCGATGTCCTCCACCTGCTTCTCTGGAATCATTCCCGGCGCCCACCCGCCGATACCAATACGCTTGAACGGAGCCGTCATGCTGAGTGAGCAGTCGAATCCACCTTTCTCATCCGCCGCATCCAGTTCCCGCGCTTTCCCGGTGAGGTCCGCAAACACGCGAACGTGATGGACCACTTTGCGATTTCCCGGCCGTACTTCCATTGCCTGAATGTAGCGGGTTTCGGTCAAGGGGGAAGGCATTACGAAGCAGCGGTACTCATCCACGCCATTGCCCGCGAGCTCATAACCGGCATCGGGGGTCAATTCCATATCGGGTTTGCCGAACGCCCAATCGTCGGTGTAGGTGACAGATGGCGGCAAGTCCTTTTTACGGCCCAGCGGAGCTCCCGCATCCACCCAGGCGGCGATGGCGGCGATCTGCTCCGCGGTCAACCGCCGCTCATTGCGGAACTCGCCATGTCCCGGCACGGCCGGCCAGGGCGGCATGCTGCGCGCCTGCGTGACCCGCTTGATCTCTTTGGCAAACGCACTCACCTCGTTGTAGTTGGTGAGCGGGAAGGGTCCGATCTGTCCCGGGCGATGGCAGCCTTCGCAATTCTTTTGCACGATTCGCGAAACCTCTTTCGCGTACGTGGGAGCCTCGCCGGAGACGGCCAGCGCGGTGACGCTAAAAGCCGCAAAACACGTCCAACCCAGGATGTGGCGCACGCTTCTATTCTACGCCCACCACTCCAAGGGGCGAACTTCGTCCCGTACGCCCGCGCGTCATAAGCTCCACGGTAAAGTCATCCACTCCTGGCGGGTTCCAGTAGGCTTAATCGGCGAATGCATGCGTCGAGTGGACGCCGTTCGATTGCAGCACCACAGCCATCTTCTCAAGCGCCGACTTATGGATCTGGGAGACGCGGCTTTCGTTGATTCCCAACAGACCGCCAATCTCTTTCATGGTCAACTCATTGGTGTAATACAGCAGTACCACCTTCTGGTACCGCTCCGGCAGAGCTTTCATCGCATCGGCTAACATCGATCGCAGTTGTTGCCGCGCGCACATCCGGTCCGGCTGTGTTTCCGGCTTCGACGGGAAATCTGGGGCCGGCAGATCTTCGTTGTCATTGGCCCGAGAGCTTGCCGACACCAGCCCCACGCTCCGCAGATCCACCATCATCTGCCGCCACCGCGAGACTTCGACGCCCAATTTCTCCGCGACTTCCGCTTCCGTCGGATTCCGCTGCAAGGCCGTAGCCAAGTCGCGCGTGACCTGCTCCACCTGTTTGTGACGCCGCCGCAAATCCCGCGAAGCCCAATCAAGCTGCCGAAGACTATCGAGCATCGCTCCCTTGATGCGGTGCTTGGCGTAACTTGAAAACACCACTTTCTTGTCCGGGTTATACTTGCTGGCCGCGTCGAACAGGCCCAAAATTCCGGCGTGTACAAGATCGTCCAAATCCACATGGACGGGCAGATTCTCGTGGACGCGGACCGCAATTGCCTTCACCAGCGGTAAATGCTCCAGCACTACTCGGTCCCGTTTTGAAACCCGAGCCGTCTTCCCGCCCGTTCTTTCATGCACTCTTGCTTTCCTTGATATCACTGGAATCTCTGTCATATGTTTTTCCTAATGCTGCAACCAAACTTCCGCTTCGCTCTATGGTGCACCCCGAAGACCAATCCTCGGGTGCGGCGCGCACAACCGGGCCTATCCCTATCTTTCCCGCACTTACGTCCCAAGCGCGCCATCCATCTCACTCGGTCAAATCGGAACCAATGCTCCGAAATGAACCGTTTCAAAAACTCAATGTGGTGTCTTGAATAAGCTTATCGGAGGTGGGTGCCTTCCAACTAGAGGGAATTGACTGGTAAATTGCTGAGTCGGGGGGGGCGTTTACCTTACCGAATCGTCACCCCTATAGGGGGGGGCCCCGCCCGTACCGTATAGTACCCACCCATCGCT
>DATLCW010000028.1:0-22769 GCA_035526195.1 Bryobacteraceae bacterium | reverse complement strand
TCAACCAGATTCCATCAAACAAGCGTTCAATCAGGGCGCTTGAAACCACCACCGGAAACGACAGGCCGCTCCAGTGCGATTGCAGGTAACAGCGAATGGCCTCTCCACTGCGTAACGGCAGCAATTCATTAGCGAACAGACCGATATAGATCGCCTGCACGCTGCGGCGGAACGGCACCTTCACAATCGGACTCAGCAGCAGGTTCCATCGCCACGCCTGGCTGACATACACCAGAATGTCCGCGACCACCGCCAGCAGGATCCACATCCCGTGAATATGCCGCAAGCGCGGCAATTCCGATTTCCAATCGAAGTCGCGGTAAACCCAAATCAGGCAACCGATTGACAAACCGTAGACGAGAGCCGGCCCTAACCAGGCAGGAATTCGCGCACGTATCCCGTTCGCACTAGCAGCACCCATGCTTTCTACATCCATCATATAATCGAGGTTGCCGTTCACGCTCACTTCTTTCGAAGGATCGTTCCATCCGGCAGAAAAAACGAATGAGAGCATTACGTCGCGTCGCTGTGTTGGGCGCGGGAACCATGGGAGCCCGCATCGCCGCCCATTTCGCCAACGCCGGCGTCCCCGCGCTGCTGTTGGACATCGTGCTGCCGGATCACCCGGATCGCAGCGCGGCCGCCAAAAAAGGCATCGAAAACGCCATCAAACAGAAACCCGGCGGATTCTTCACGGATAGGGCGGCGGCGCTGATCACGCCCGGCAATTTCGAAGACGACCTGTCCAGGCTGCGGGATGTGGATTGGATCCTCGAAGCGGTTATCGAGAATCTTGAAGTAAAGCGCGATCTATGGAAAAAGGTCGAAGCCGTCCGCGACCCCGGCGCGATCCTCAGCACAAACACCAGCGGCATTCCTCTCCACAAAATCTCGGAAGGCTTCTCCCTTTCCTTCCGGCAGAAATTCCTCGGCACGCATTTCTTCAACCCGCCTCGCTACCTGCACCTGATGGAGTTGATTCCCGGCGCGGACACGGAGCCGGAAGTGCTTCGCTTCGTATCGGATTTCTCCGGCCGGCGTCTGGGCAAAGGCGTGGCGCCCTGCAAAGATACGCCCAATTTCATCGCCAACCGTCTCGGCAGTTTCTTCGGCTCCACCATCGGCAAGCTTACGCTCGAAGACAACTGGACCGTCGAGGAAGTGGACGCCATCACCGGTTCCCTCATCGGCTTGCCCAACAGCGCCAGCTACCGGCTGCTCGATATCGTCGGAATCGACGTGATGTACTTCGTCAACCGCAATTTGTATGAAGCGGTGCCCCACGATCCGTGGCGCGAGCGTTTTCAGCCTTCCGAGGTGCTCACAAAACTGGTCGAAAAGAAATGGCTGGGCGATAAAACCGGCCAGGGCTTCTTCAAACGGGTGGGACCGGACAAAGAGATTCATGCCCTTGACTGGAAGACCTTCGAATATCATCCGGCGAAGAAAGTAAGTTTCCCCGCGGTGGAACAGGCGCGGCTGATCGAAGATCTCCGTGCCCGCCTGCGCGCCTTGACGGCGGGGAAAGACCGCGTCAACGAATTCCTGTGGAAGCTGTTTCGCGATTACATGGTTTACTCCGCGGCCATGGTCCCCGAAATATCCGATCGTATCGTCGAGATTGACCGGGCGATGCGCTGGGGCTATGCGCATAAGCTCGGACCCTTCGAACTCTGGGATGCGCTCGGTTTCGTCGAAACGGCCCGCCGCATGGAGGCCGATGGCCTGGCTCTGCCCGAAAGCGTGCAAAAGATGCTTTTGAGCGGGACCACAGCCTTCTACCGTCCAGCCGACCAGGGCGGCCAGCTGCACACCGAATATTTCGACCTTGGCGCCGCCCGTTACCGCATCCTGGAGGAGCGGCCCGGCGTAATCGTATTGAGCGAGATCAAACGCGCCCGCGGCGTGGTGAAGTCCAATGCCGGCGCCTCCTTGATCGATTTGGGCGATGGCGTCCTCTGCCTCGAGTTCCACAGCAAGATGAACTCCCTCGGCGAAGATCAGATCGGGATGGTCTACGCCGGCATCGAAGAGACCGCAAAAAATTTTGAAGCCATGGTGATCGCCAATCAGGGCCAGGATTTCAGCGTCGGCGCGAACCTCGTGCTGGTACTCCTTGCGGCCCAGGACGGCGAGTGGGATGAGTTGAACGAAGCCATCCATCGATTCCAGCAGGCGAACATGGCCATCAAATATTCGCCCCAACCCGTGGTGGCCGCTCCCTTCGGGCGCACGCTCGGCGGCGGCTGCGAGATCGCATTACATGCCGCCCGCTGCCAGGCCTCGGCCGAGCTGTACATGGGGCTCGTCGAAGTGGGTGTTGGCGTCATCCCCGGAGCCGGCGGCTGCAAGGAGCTGCTGCTGCGATTGAAAAATCCACAAAAAGTATTCGAGGTGGTGGGCTTGGCGAAGGTATCCACCAGCGCCGAGGATGCCAAAACTCTCGGCCTGCTGAACAAAGCCGATGCGATTTCCATGAATCAGGAGCGGCTCATCGCCGATGCCAAAGCGCTGGCGCTGTCGCTTGCGCCCAACCATGCGCCGGGTGTTCCGCGCACTGACATTAAGGTGGGCGGCGGGAACGCCCTCGCGCCGCTGAAGCTGTATGCCTGGTCCATGCGCCAGGGCAACTTCATCAGCGATCACGATCAGATCATTGCGGAAAAACTCGCCACCGTTCTTTCAGGCGGCCGGCTCACCGGAGAGCAGATGGTAAGCGAGCAGTATCTGTTGGACCTCGAGCGCGAGGCGTTCCTCAGTCTGTGCGGCATGCAAAAGACACAGGAGCGTATGCAGTATATGTTAAAAACGGGCAAGCCGCTGCGAAATTAGGGAGGGGTACATGTTTACAGGATGTGGGACCGCGCTGGTTACGCCATTCACTTTAGACCGGTCTCTGGACGAGCAGACGCTGCGCCGGCTGGTGCGCCGCCAGATCGACGCGGGCATCAATTTTCTGGTGCCCTGCGGCACCACCGGCGAGAGTCCGACGCTTGAGCGCGCCGAGCATTTGCGCGTTGTCGAAATCACGCTCGAAGAAGCCAAGGGAATTGTGCCGGTGCTCGCCGGCGCCGGCGGCTACAGCACCGGAGAAGTGATTGACCTCGCCCGCGAATTGGAAGTCATGGGCGTGGACGGAATTCTTTCGGTTACGCCTTATTACAACAAGCCGACCCAGGAAGGGTTGTATCAGCACTACAAAGCGATCAGTTCCTCGATCGCCGTACCCATCATCGTGTATAGCGTGCAAGGGCGCACCGGCGTCAATGTCGAGCCCGCGACCTTCAAGCGCCTCGCACAGCTCGAGAACGTCATTGGCGTCAAGGAAGCCAGCGGCAATATCTCGCAGCAGGCCCGCGTCATGCAGGAGGCGCCTGACAATTTCCTGGTCCTCAGCGGTGACGATTCCATCACCATCCCGCTCATCTCACTCGGCGGCAAAGGCGTGATCTCGGTGGTGTCCAACGAGATTCCCGCGGAAATGACCCGTCTGACCCAAGCATGCCTCGCGGGGGATTATGCCAAGGCGCGCGCCATTCAACGCAAGTACCTGCCGCTAATGGAAGTGAACTTCGTGGAATCGAATCCGATTCCCGTCAAAGCCGCCATGGCGCTCATGGGACTGCTCGAACCCGTCTGGCGGCTGCCGATGACTCCGCCCTCGGCGGAGAATCTCGCCAAAATTGAAACCGTTCTTGCCGCCATCGATCTGCTGGCGGCCAAAGGTCTGCAGCATGCTGCCAACTGAAATCGAAGCGCTCTTTGACAATCCGCCCAAGCCCTATACCGAAGTCCACTTCGCGCTCTTTGAGCGTTTCAAGGACGCGCTGAACCGCGGCGAGGTGCGATCGGCCGAGCCGGATGCCGCTTCCCCTTCCGGCTGGCGCGTGAACGCCTGGGTCAAGAAAGGCATTCTGCTCGGGTTCCGCATGGGCGGTGTGGTGGATATGTCGGTGCACTCCGGACGGCAGCCGTTCTTTGATAAGGCGACCTATCCGGTGAAATACTTCACGGCCACCAGCGGAGTACGCATTGTGCCCGGCGGCTCCAGTATCCGCGACGGCTGTTACATCGGCAAAGGCGTGACGTGCATGCCTCCGATGTACATCAATGCCGGCGCGTATGTGGATGACGGCACGATGGTGGACTCCCACGCGCTGGTGGGGAGCTGCGCACAGGTCGGGAAGAACTGTCATATTTCCGCTGCCGCGCAGATTGGCGGAGTGCTCGAGCCGGTGGGCGCGATGCCCGTTATCCTCGAAGACGAGGTGTTGGTGGGCGGCAACTGTGGTGTCTACGAAGGCACGATTATCAAAAGACGGGCCGTGCTGGGGACGGGTACCATCCTGAACCGCTCGACCCCGCTCTACGATCTGGTGAATGGCAAAGTGATCACCGCCACGGATGAATTGCCGCTCATTGTGCCGGAAGGGGCGGTAGTGGTCGCGGGTTCCCGCGCCGTGACCAGCGGACATGGGAAAGAGCTGGGCATTTCGCTCTACACGCCCGTCATCGTGAAGTATCGCGATGCAAAAACAGACACACGCATTCAACTGGAGGATTTGCTCCGGTAGCTCGTCATGACCGGGCGACCCTATAGCTCGTTCGCGTCGTGTAAGCAGTTGCACAACCACATTGCGCGCAGCAGGCAGCGACCGGACAAAAGAAAGAGCTGGACCTATCCTGTCACGAGATTATGCACCACTATACCAGCGCCACCTACGAGTTCGGCGCTGCGCAAGCAGTACGCGTCGGAATCATAGGTGCGAACTGTCGAGCGATAACGGCCTTGTGTGGAACGGCCTCGGGAACGGCCAAAATGGCAGCGACGGATCTCGAATGCCGGGGCTCGACGAGCAACTTTGTTTCTCAGCGGTCACTTTTAACGTCAAGCGCACAGTGTGCCGGTGCCATCGTACGGGCCTCTGATTAGGTGTGTTCACGCGGAAGCCAACGTGTCCTGCACACCTTTTACCCATACGGGCTGAACAGGGGCCTGCCACACGATCGTTCCCTTTCGCGCTTCGAGGACCTTGCGCGGTTTTGCTTCTGAGTTATCATAGACGATCGCCTGGTCTGCAACCCGAGCCGCGGCGGGAAGATTTGCGAGGCTCCGGCTGTATCGCCTTCGGATATCGGCGTCAGGGACATCGTGGCCGTTCGCGCCAGTAAAATCAGTGGCAAATCGTAAGCAGGAAGCCCGCGGACATATATCTTCGGAAACGCATCGCGAGGCACGCTTGCCATGGACAGCGTAAAGTAGCCAAGCACGGTTCTTGACGCGCTCTCATCAACAGCTACATAGCTCACGCCAATCGAACTCTTCTCCGAGCGGCGGATGACAACGGCCATTCAGTCCCGCATGGCCCGAATCCATTTGATGTCGACACGTGGCAGGACAACGTCCGGCGCCACCCGTTCCAGACGTGGAAAGAGCACTACCTTGCGTTCCCCGCTCGCGCTCTCGTTGATAATCCGGTGTCCCAATTTTCGCTCGGACACCGCCCATCGAAATAGAGCCACTCCGTGCTAAAGCAGGAAATTGACCGCTGCTGTCATGATCCACTGCATCATCAATACTTTGCGGAGGTCCACGCGGATCCGGTAATCTTCCGCTGGAAGTACAAAATGGATGATCTCGGCATGATATAGACATCAATAGAATGATAATCTCTAGGAACCTTCCCTTTGCCGTCAATCTTAGAAGTGGTAGCATCATCTTGACCAGTGTGATTTGGCACCACTGCCAGAAGTCTGCGTCAGCGATGAGGCGGAAGCAACCACACTGAATCGGACGTAATGTGAGGCCTTTAATGCGATTTTTCGGAGGATTCATCTGATGAGCACCTGTCGAGAGTGCGGCCAGAAGATCATTTTCCGCCACATCGAGGGTGTTTGTACGCCCATTCATTCCGACGGCGAGTGTGGAGACTTCGGAAAGAACGCAGTCCCCCTACGTTGTCCGGAATGTGGTCAGATGGCGTACTTCATTAAGCACAATGGCGGAACCGTCTGGGTGGACCTACTCGGACCTCCTTGGCCAAAGCACAAGTGCTCCGACAGCAATTCTCAGCCGCCAACAGTCATAGGATCGGCGGCGTGGACGCCAAATCTGACGAAACTACCAACCAAGCAAGGCGCGGAGAACATTCACCACAAACAATGTGAGTTGTGCCTCGAAAATATCCGGCCAGAGCTTTACTATTATCACAAGAAGACGGAGTGCACGAAGAGAGGACAGATCCAATCTCAAAGCGTAAGCGCCACGAGGCCAGAGAAGATCGCCATCAAGGATGTTCCGCACACAGAACGTCGTTCCGTCAGTGCAGAGAGGCCAGGTCAATTGGACCCTTCCAAACGCACACCTCGCCCGTTCTTGCGGGATAAGAAAGGCTTACGCCAGTGCCCATCGTGCTCTGCAATGGTGAAACCAGCGAATTACAATGATCATCTCAAGAAACGCTGTCCAAAAGTTCACGAGAGTCATCAGAGCCGTGCTCTCCTGACCGTATCCGGTCTTGGTAACTCCAAGGCAATCTTCGTCGCTGACGACCTCTCCAAATTGGCGCAACAGACCATTACTGCACTGGATCAGAGTGCGCCAGTAACATTTCACGGTGTCCTTCTTTCCGACCTGCTTGCGAAAGTGACTTTGCCGATAGGCGATAAGTTCACCGGCACCGCAGCGGCGTACTACGTTCTGGCAGAGGGGAGCAATGGCAACCGGGCGGTGTTCGCTTGGGCCGAATTGGATTCGAGCTTCATGGATCGAAAAGTATACGTCGTCAACATGCGAGACGGAAAACCGTTACCGGAAATGATCGGGCCTTTACAGTTGGTGATTCCTAGCGAAAAAAGGGCCACGAGGTGGCTCCGGCAACTGGCATCATTGAAGATCAAAGAGGCTATCTGAGATGGGAATGGCCTGCCCATGGAACGCTGATGACACGGCACTCAGGTTGAGAATGCTGACCGTTTTGCCGATAAAATTTGGATTTCCAAGTTCAGACGCATTCATGACCATCACCAGCGAGATACCAGCCCAACTCTGCTTGGCTCCCCTTATAACTTCCACCCAGCCTTGATCTTGTCCAGGATGCTGTTGGCCAGGGAAAGATCGCCGTCGGCTTTCGTCTTCACCGTGATGCGGACCTCAATCTGCGGGTCCATGCCGGCGAGGGGTTTGGAAAGCGTGTGGATCTGGTCCGCGAGGTCCTGGATTTCCGAGATGCTGAGGACCGCAAGGCTCGAGGCCCGACGCCCTGCTGGCGTTTGAATCGGTGGCGGCTCCTGTGGTTTCGGTGCCGCGCTGCGAATCATCAGTTCAATGCTGCCGTCGTTCTGCAGGGAACTGATCGGACCAGTTCCGCTGACGCGGTGAATGAAACCCTGACCGAGAGCGGCATTGAGGCTATCCATGAAGAGCTTCGTCGGCCACGGCCGCCCACGCTTGGCCTTCAGGTCGGCGTACAACGCGGACAAGGTGGTCTTCGGCTCGGCCTCCTTGGTCCAGGCGTCGGACAACACCGTTGGCAGGAGGTCCATCGCGGCCAGTGCCGCCGCCGGCCGGAACAGAAGTGCGTCGGCATCCATCTGGATCGTAGTGGGAGCCTCCGAGTACACGCTGTCATTGCCGTAGACCAGCCAGAGTCCGCCGTCCTGAATGGCCCTCGACACGGCCTTCTTCACAATCGCGTAGTCCACTTTGGGGATTGGTCGCATCTCTGGCGGGTAGCCGGGCTGAGTCTCCTCCTCGTAGAGGTGGGTTCCATCGAACCACGAGAACAGATCCGAGAGTTTGACGCCGTCGTCTGTCTTCGGCCACAGGCCAGACAGCGCGGACGGGAGGACCGCCGCCGAACTGAGCGCGTTCAGCGTTGCCTGGCCGGGCAGCCAAGCTTCTGCGTTCTTGCCCCAGTCGGTGACGTCGATTCCCGAACGCCAGAACCACGCCTCGGACTGATCCGTGCGGACACAGCGAACAGCCAGCACGCCGCGCCGCACGGCATCTTCGATCGTGTTGAGAACGGTCCGGCCACTCAAAAGCTTCGGCAGCCGGGGATCGCGTCCAAATTGCTGATACAGGTCGGCCACGCGAATATGGCAATCCGTCGTCGGCCAAACCGGGTACAGGCCATTGGGCATGATCGCTTCCGCGTCGATCTTCTGGCGGAATAACCGCAGCGCCGTTTCCTGCATGAGAGTGGCAAAGAGCGATTGCGCGCCAAGGGTGATCTTCTTGGCCTGGATCGAACCGTCCTTCTCCACGTAGAGAACCAACTCGTAGGCGTTCTTGACCGAAGTCTGCGCGGCCTTCAGAGCTTCGCGCTTCTTGTCGCGCACGGTCTTCTGCTGGAAGTGGTCCAGATCCTTGAACTGGCTCGAAGTTTCGATCTCCTCCCAGGCCAGCCACTCCGCGATCTGTTGTTCCGCCTGGTGCAGTCCCGTCACGCTGGGCGTCGCCACAAGGACAATGTTCTGGTACGTCCGGGTATCGCTCGGCGAAGAGTGCGTGCGCAGGAATTCCATGGCTTTCGCGAGCGGTGGGTCGCCGACCACGCCTGCGTAGTCCGCGCTCAGCACGACCAGCCGGAACTGGCCGTCGTCGTCGACGTCAGCAGGCGTATCCGGAAGCTTGTGCGGCTTGATGCCTTCGTCGACCGCGCCTTCATACAGGGGTTCGCATTTCTTCTCGGCAAGTTCATTGAACTTGCTCTTCGCGTGTTTCAGCACCTGCTTCTTGTAAGAATCATGAAGCTGGTTGAGATTCGGCTTGGGCCCGAGCCTCCAATACTTCGGAACGCCCGTGCCGGCCTCCGTCGAGTCGCACTCTTCGAGATACCAGGACGCCTTGGCCCAGGCAATCAGTCCGTTGTTCAAAACGGGGGGCATCTCACAGGCGGCCGCCAGCAGCCAGCGAAGATCGGACAGTTCGGCCTGTTCCCCAATGGGCTGAGAGAACACGAACGCAGCCACGCACGCAGCCTCGATCTCGCGTCCGGTAAGAGTGGCGGCATCCGCTTTCTGGGCGTCCATCGCTCGTGGCAACTCCGTCTTCAGGTTGGTGGGCCACTGGGGATTCTTCACGCGGTCGGAGTCTTTCGCCGCCTCCGCCAATTTGAGCAGCGCTTCACTCAGACCGTCCTTGCCGGGCGCGTTCAAGAATACCTGCGGCCCAATCAAGGGCGACTCGTCCCATTTCTCCGCGTCGCGCAGGGCCATGGCGAAGGTCTGCAGGACGCCGCGCGTGCGCTGGAACTGGTCCAGGTCGGTCCACTTGCCGAAGAACCGATCGAGGAGATCCGGATGGAACGGATACGCCGTCTTCAGCCGGTCAATCGAATCCGGCTGTTTCGCGCGAACGCCATCGACGGCCTTCATGCGCGGCCAGAAGGCGACAATGTGTTTTTCACGGTTCGCAGGGTTTTCGGGGAAACTGGCAAACAGCCGCCGCCGGAGCAACTCTGCGAGGTCGTCCTTCTCGACGGGAGACTGGAGCGACGCCTGGCGGTTGAGCCCATTGTTACAGGCATTCAGAACTGCTTTGCCGACCTCGTCGTTCTTCTGCGGGTCGGTTGCCAGCAGGGAGACGACCAGGCAGGAACGCGAGGAGGACTCGGTTGCCTGAGAGAGGCGCTGGAAGAAATTCTTGAACCGGTCGTACCAAACGGGGCCCCGGTCCTGTTTTTGACCCGTGGAATCAGGCGATGCGGCATCGTGTGCCCACATCAGGAACTCGTCAATCAGAATCAAGGCGCCGCACCCAGAGGCCTCAACCTCGCTGAGGATTTGCGCCCAGAGCGTGTCCGACGGCGGCGTGTCATAATCAGCCTTCGCCTCGTCGCGCGCCAGAATAGCGAGGCCCTTCTGGCCGAGCAGCTGCCAGGCGATCAGGTTCCAGGGCATGCGGAAGCTGCGCTTCTCTCCCGTCGGCGACGCAACTTCGCAACCCTTCACCCAGTCCACCTTGTCGAACGAGACTGCGGCAACTCTGGCGATTGGCGGATCGGAAAGCTGGGCGTCATTCAGGATGGTGCCCACCGACGTCTCGCTCTTCGGTAGTTTGGTGCCGAGCGTCGTCAGGTAATACAGCGTGGTGAGGGTATGCGATTTGCCGCCGCCGAACGTCTGGGCGACGTTGATCACCGCCTCGCCGCCGGAAACCTTCGCAAGCCGTCGAAGAACCACCTTGCAGAACTGCCGGAGATTCTGGGTCGCATAGGTTGTGCTGAAGAACTGCGCGGGATCGCAGTAGAAAGGCATTTCGCCCGGCCAGCCGTTGATGACCTTGTAGAGATCGACGGCGAAGTCGCTGGCGGTCAGCTTTCGATCGCGGATCTCAGGGCGCAGATCGCAAGTAGCCTTCCACGGCTGAATCACTGATTGTTTGCTCATATCGACGATTCCTCTTTGCTGTCTTTAGTTGATCTGCACTTGGCCGGCGTCTGCCACCGCATCAAAGAGCGACACTTCCTTCATTTCATTTGCCACGACGATCGTCTTTCGGTTCATCCGAAGTTGGGTCGCGAGCGCCTCGACAAGCCGCCTCTCGGACTCCTGCTTGTCGCGCACCGCCAACTCACGAACGGCCTGCAACAGCGGCTTGAACGCCCGGTCGTTGGACAACCCCCAGGCATCGAATGTCTCCTGAACCTCTGAAGTTCGGTTCTGTTGGAAGAGAAACATCAAGCGGTGAAGCTTGTCTATCAGCGGAGCTGGTTGCCCGGCCTTGCTCTCTCCGAGTCCTTCTTTCGAGGATCGCTCCTGCCACCCGATCAATCGGTATTCGTTTCCCTTGCCCTCGGTAGTCTCGCTTGGCTGATCATCGGACTCTTCGTCCTCTTTTCGCGGCCGCCCTTTCTTCAGCTTCCCTCCCTGTTCCAGGATGTTCCACACGACTTTAAGTTCGGTCTCCTTCTTCCCGCAAGCATTCGCGTAAAGAATGCAAGCACCAGCCGGAGTCGGCTCAAGTCCGAAGTAAGCGCGGTGAAGTAAGTAATACTGGGTGACAGGATCCATTTCAAGGCTCTCACCGCGCCCTTGGGTTTCCAGTTGGAAATCACGGAAGCCAGGCAGTTCCCCCAGACAGAATTGAAGTACTAGTTTGCGCACTTCGCGGAGAAACTCGCTCACTGTGAGGATGCCTCCTTCAGTTTTCTTGACGAAAGGATGAGCGCTGTATGCTTCGAGCGCCGGGCCTAGCGCGGCCCAAATGAAGTCAGGTCCACTGATCCCTAAGTCGAAATAGTACTGAAGGATGTTGCGGCCGCCCAAGGTGTCGCGAGGATCGAAGAGCGTCTTCTTCATCTCCTCCAACACCCTCTCCTGCCATCCCGCGGCGGCACTCTTCGGTCGCTTCCGACACACGATCCAAATTGATGACGAGAGCGAAGCTCTGTTGAAGTTTCTGAATCCTCCGGTCATCTCTGTCTGAATCGGCCAGCTAGCAACCACGAGGAAGCCGGCACGGATCATTGCACTAACAAGCGTTTCCCACGCATCGACGTCCTTGTTAGCAAACACGACTACGAAACGACCACCATCACTCAATCCCTCGTAGCACCTTTGAAACGATGTCGCCATGCCATCTTCATAGGCCTGTTTCGCCTTCACCTTGTCGCCCGAATGACGCGATTCATCCTGAATCAGTTCACCATCGTTCGCGGCGTTATCCCATTTTGGCCCCAACTCCGCACTGAATACTTGCCGATATGTCTCATTGAGATCGCCGACGATGCGCTTTTGCCAAATGAAGAAGAAATCCATCAGGTCCGAATACGGTATTGCGTCATAGTAGGGAGGATCGGTGAAGATGATCTGCTGCTCGGCGAACTTGGTTGTCACACTACTAGAGCGACGAATATCCGGCGATTGATCGTTGCCTTTGGTAGCAACCAAAAGGGATGCGATGGCCTTCGCCGCAACTTCCATACCTCCGGAGTAATAGCGATCTGACTGCGACAGAGGGTTTGCTTCGGCGAAATCCCAATTGACCGGAAGAGCATACCTGCTAAACGTTTGTTTCACCTCTCCGGCAGTCGGGTCCCAGATACACAAAGTGCTCATGTAGTTCGCGAGGCGTCCGAATAAGATGGCTAAGTAGGCAGCTAGCGCTTCCGATGCCGGCTCCTCGTTGTGGCGGATGACCTGAATTGCCTCGCGTGTCTGTACGGCGAAAACGCCAAGGGCCAGGAGTTGACGCGAAGTAAAGATATCTCGCCACTTCTTGAGTCCGTAGTTATGGAGCGAGAATGCCCGCGATGCCCCACTACCGCCGCCGGCGGGCGTCGCCTCGTCAGGCATGCCGAACGGCAAGTCTCTAAAAATGGCAGCGAGGTCTTCGATCTCAGGCGAGGCAGCGACAAGCTCGCTGTCGGACGGCAGTCGATAAAACTTGACGGCTTTCTTGGCTCCGGGTTTTACAACCTCGACGACAACCGAGATCATCTGCGTGTCAAGGAGACCTTGTTGGCCTTGGCGACGAAGATCTTCGGTGGTAAGGGCGATCATTCCAGGCCGTCCGCTCAGCGGACTCCAGACACCGGCGCGGTTCATCGTGCCCAACTTAAGAAAGTCCGAAAACGTGTCGGCCGTGACTTCCCATGCAGACAGGTGAGGGTTATCTGCGATGATCCGTTCGGGCTGATCAAGATCTGAGTCTCGCAAGAGCACGAAGTCTACACGCAACCGGTCTGCGCTCGGGACCGGCAAGAGTGCAACGCGCCGGCCTTTCTTCCTGCATAGCCAGAACGATTTGAGGAGTGGAATTCGACCAGTTGAAACCTTGTCTCTTGCTGTTCGTGCCCACAAATACGCTACGGTGTGCTCACCGTTGATGATGGGATAGCGGGATGCAAGGTTCGCACGGGCGCGCTCAAGTACCCACCTTCCCCAGGCCCGCACGTGCCAAGCCAGGTCAGCGTCGGGCAGTTCCATAAGAGCCAGTTGCTTTGGATCTGAGAAGTGGGACTTCTTGTCACCTCTGCGTTTCTTCACTTTTCCCGCGAGGAAGTCCTCAAGGAAATCTGGCCAGTCACGCACGAAACTCGGAAGCGGCCATGTCTTGCCTGCAAACTGCTGTGGATAGTCCAGGGTGCATTTCAAGATGAACCATGCGACAGGATTCAGATCAGAAGCCGTTGCTGCACAACCGAGGCGCATGGCCTCCAATGGAATGGCCCCACCGCCAGCGAATGGGTCAAGCACACTCGGCATCTCGTCCCCATAAAAGCTGGCGATCTCCTTGCGAAGCTCTTCCATCGACGCTTCGTCCTCTTGGCCCCACGCGAGGACTCCGCCCTCTACGACCTGCTTGTCCTCAACGACGGTATTACCATCGTCATCAACCTCCTCAACGGATTTTGTAACGACGGCGCCACCGATCTTAGCCATCATTTCTCGCCTCTTCTCTGAGTCCCCCGGATCTGGTAGAAGAGTGGCCAGCAGCGCCGCCCGGCAAGCCGCCAGCGGTCGCCGGGCAGGCCAAATGTGCAGCGTCGAGATGTGGCCGTGCCTCACGTTCTTCTCGTGAACGCTAGCAATCGATGCCTGCTTCAACGGAAAAGCTACTTCAATTAGCCGTGGCTTGTCGTTCATCGTTTCACTCCTCTGGTCCCAACCTGCGAATCCCTTGCTAACCGCTAATCAGGTTCTCTGCCGCGGAAAGGGGAGATGCTCCCCGCAGTGCGCGATGATGATCCTGTTCAGCTTCCGGTCGGCTTCGAAGTAGATCTGAAGGCAGTTCTTCCGGTCTCCACCACCAAGGTCGAGATGTTGGTAGATCTTTTTCTTGCCACCGTTCAACGTGAATTCCCGATACCGCCCATACTTGCGGTAATCGTTCTTCACCGTGTCGCTCTCTGTCTGCGAATACTGGGTGAAGCCCCGCTTGCCAAGTTGCTCGGCCCATCCGCCCATTGACGTGCCGGTGCGGACGGAGTCGAAGTACAAGTTCCCGACATCCCTGATCGCCATGAGCGCCTGGTAAACCTCCTCGGGCCGGGCGAACTCCGAAGATCCGGCCGCGTCCTTGGCGGTGTCCAACACCATGAGATCCTGGCCGAACTCACGTTCGGCCTGCTCCAAGGCAGCGAGCGGAGACTCAGGTTCTATTTCTTCCGGCTCCTGGGGCGCCGCCGCCTCGTCCTCACCACTGAGCGCCTGATGCTGCTGGAACAGGTTCCAGTTCGACTTGACTGTGCTCAACTCGAACGTCAGGTCGGATTTCTCCTTCTCCAACTGCTTCAGCCGTTCCAGGAGCGAGGCGTTTTCTTCCATCGCCATCTCATGGAGAGGCAGCAAGTCCTGCAGGGTGCTGGCGTCGCTGGCTCCTTGTTGAATCTGCTTCCGAACCCGCTCGGATTCGGCCAACCGCTCCGCATCGATTCTCTCCTGGATCTCGCGGATCACTTCTCCATCGGCGAAACGGAAGGCCGAGACCTTCGACAGGAAGTTGAATAGCCGCCGATCGAGGGGCTTCCCTAAAAATTCGAACTTCTCGATCTGAACCGGGAAGTAAAGTTCGTGCTGCATCGGATCGGACGTTCGGGTAAGGCCGGGCCAATAGATGCGGATGCAACCGTTGAAACACGAGAGCGACTTACCCAGACTGTCCGTGAGCCGGAAAGCAGCCCATTTATCGAAAACCGCCACGTGTGCAAAACCCAGTAGAGTGCGGTGCAGACGGTCTGCGTCCACGTTGGGCTCATCTTTGAACCTGTCATGGGACACGACCACGACCGGCAGAGTGCGTTTGTCGTCCAGCAGGATTTCGTTGACGAAGGTCGGTACGTCTGACGCCTCCACCAGCTGCTTGTGGGAAAGGATCGGGCGCAGTCCTGCCCAGCACGAATAATCTGTCAATATGTCGGTAACGATCCGTGGCCGGCCGATCGTTAGCCAAGCGGGTCGCACCACGAAGGACATCGAGGCTGCGCCAAGCTGCAGTGCAAATTGGATCCGGTCATCAAGACGGGCAATGGCAATCTCGGTGGTCCACCGCATTGAGGAATCCCGATCATCTGGATGGATCCAGCGGACACGAACAAGTGCCCCTTCGCCGACAGCATGACAGGAGTGATGAATAGAATGGCCCGGTATCGGTTCTGCAGTCTTGTTCGCTGGCGGAAACGCACAGGGGGTGTTCCACGACCGGTTGTACTTCTCCTTCACCCAGTTAGCGACACGGTTGAGGAGTTCAGTTAGCAGATTCTGTGCTTGCTGCCCATCGGCAGGAACGACTTCGAACTGGATGGAATACAGATTTGGCATGGAAAGTTAAACCTCCTCCACCACATGCAGGCTGGTTTCTTCGATCATCTGTAGGACGTGGCAGTGACTCATCATTCCGGTTCTGCCTCCCGAATCACTTCGCCGATATTAATGCTGAAGGATTGCTTCGTTCTGAACGCCAACCGGATCGGGTCGCGAACCCGGAAGAGCTTGGGATCGGTGGCGCAGTCCACCACCACGTACAGCCAGTATTTGTCGCGGACATTCGCAGCGGTGGGCCATTCGTTGTCGGTGAGCTGGACCTGCCCACGGCCAGCCCGTCCCTTCACTTCGATCACCACCTTGTCGCCGTTCGCGCGATGGCTTTCGAGATCGTATCCGCGCGCGAGATGCGGGGAGGAGACATCGAACACGCGAGCCTGATAGCGGTCGATTTCAAAGTTTCTGGCGATCCGCATCGCAATCGCCTCGATGTCTTTGTCAAAGGCCTCACGGGCCTCCGGCGTCGGGTCGGGAACCACGATGGCGAGGGCGATGCGATCCAGCTTGACCACGTCCACCAAGTCCGGACGCCTTTGTTCATATAGAAGAGCTTCCGCCTTCTCGGCGTCCAATACCGCCTGCTGCTTCTTCACTTCCTCCAGCTCCGCAGTCAGGTCTTCCTCACCCATCCGGACGCGTCGCGCCAGATCACTGCGCTTCTCGGCCAATGCGCCGCCCTGGTAGTCGAACCCACGCAGAAGATCGTCCATCAGTCCTTCCGATTGCGCCCGAAGGGACGCGCGAAGTTGCTGGAGATACGTAGTCTCAGCCAGCATCCGGGCGTAGGAATCGGCGCGGGCCGCACTGTCCTCCGGATTCAGCAGGAGGTTGCCCGCTTTCCAGAGCAGGGACTTTGGCGCGGGCTGCAGGGCGAGAAGGTGATTCGGCGCGCCAGCGGAAAACTCACCGGATTCGTCCCATCGGATCCCGATCAGGCGGCGGTCGAAGCCGCTTGTCTTCGGCCTCCGTCCGTCGCCCAGCGTCGACTCACCGAGTTGGCAGACGTAGACCCCGAAGAAGTATGGGCGGTCCGCCGCGGGATCGCAGAAAACCACTCCGCGTTGCACGTCGCTCTGAAATTTCGCTATGGCTTGGTCGCACAGAGCGTCGAAGATGATGTCGCCGGGCCGCAGGAAGCAGATCCGGCTGCTGTCGATGCCAGGGATCACGGAGTCCCGCCGCACGGTGAGAAACTCCGGTAGACCGTTCGGGAAACGCGGGCTGAGGTTGCGCAGCCAGACGCCAGCCTCTCCGGACGGGGCGAAACGCGCGGATTCGGTGACGTCGCCTTCGATCTGTATTCCGAGCCGTGGCGCCGCCTTGTCGACAAAGTTCTGGATGTAGGCCGGCAGCAGGCGGTTGAAGCGTTCGATTTCGATTTCACTATTCAATTGGCCGAGCCGCCTGGCGACATCGCCATAGGTCGAAGCGGTCTTGCGCTGTTCTTCCATCGCCACGCGAAGCCGCTGCGTGGCAAATAGGTAGTCGAATTTCTTCTGCGCCGAGTACGGCGCGGTCTCGAACAGGGCGTCTCGCATGAGGTCTCGGAGCGAAACCTCTTCCAGTTGCTGCCCGATGACGTCGAAGACCTTGTCGCTGCACAGGTCCTTCCGCGCTTCATCCAGTTTGTTGAGTAGCGTGGCCAGAACATCACCTTCGCGCGTACCCTCGGCCACCATGTTAAAGATGCGGACTTCGCTGTGCCGTTGGCCGAAGCGATGGAGACGGCCCATGCGCTGTTCGAGCCGGGCCGGGTTCCACGGAATGTCGAAGTTCACCATGATCCAGGCGAACTGAAGGTTGATGCCCTCGCCGGCGGCGTCGGTCGCCAGCATGAAACGCGCGGTTGCGGCGTCGGGATTCTTGATGCCTTGTTCTCGACGGAATTCCGCCGGCATGAAGAAGATGCGCTGTTTCTCGCGCTCTTCGACGTCCATGCCGCCGTGGATGTACGAGAGCTGCCCAGTGTATCCGAGGGCTTCGAAGCGTTGGCGAAGGTACTCAAGGGTGTCCCGGTGCTCCGTGAAGATCAGCAGTTGCTGGTTGCGGAACTCAGAGGACTCGATCAGCTCGCGCAACTTCAGGAATTTCGTCTCCTGCTGCATCTCGCGGACCTGGTCTCCGAGGGACATCACGTGGTCGATGTATTCGAGCTCCTTTCGAAGCTGTGCCGTACTTGCCGGGCGCGCCAGGGAAAGTGCCTGGCTTTCGACGCCTTCTTCGGTTTCGTAGCCGTCGCCATCCTGTTCGTACTCGTCCGCCGTGCTGTTGTCGAAATAGGAAGTGATCCGGTCCAGCGAAACCTGTACTGGTCCGGACGCGGGAACATTCTCTGTAATCCGCTGCCGTCTCCGCTTGAGGGATTCAAGCATGGCGTAGCTTGAACTGGCCAACCGGCGCTGCAGGACCGCCACAACCATGGCGGCCGCGTTCTTGTTGCTCGTGCGGTTGTTCTCGTAACTCCACTTCAGGTAGTCGGTGGCCGCATCGTAGAACCGATTCTCCGCCGAGGACAGCCGGAAGGTGATGGTCTGGCAGAGGCGGGGCTTGTAGATCGGCTGCCCGTGATAGTCGACCATCTCCTCTTTTAGCCGCCGGATAAAATACTTGGTGCGCTTCTCGGGAACCAAGGCATCGAAAGCGTCCTGCGTGGAAAGAACTTTGGAGTCCAGCAGCCGCCAAAGGGCGTAGTACGGAAACCGCTTACCCATGTGCGGGGTAGCGGTGAGCAACAACAGATGGGTGGCGCGTTGGCTGAGAGCCTCGGCTAGTCGGTATCTCCGGGTCTTGCTGTCCGGGCGATTCGGATCACCCCACGACAGCTTGTGAGCCTCGTCGAACACTGCCAGGTCGAACCTTGGAAGGGTGGGCGCGGTCAGCCGCTCCCTGACCGCATCCGTGGCAGCTGTGTCGACGCTGATGATGAAGAGGCCCGCGCCGGGTTCCGTCAGCGGATCGCCCTTGGCAAAGTCGGCGCCGCGAAGGATAGTGAATTCCAGATCGAAGAAATGCCGCAGCTCGCGCCGCCAGTTCCAGGTCAGCCCAGCAGGAGCGCAGATGATCGCCCGCCTCAGTCGTCCGCGGTTGATCATCTCACGTATGTAGAGCCCGGTCATGATCGTCTTGCCGGCGCCGGCGTCATCGGCCAGCAGGAACCGGAGCGGGTTCTGCGGGAGCAACTGCTCGTAAACGGCAATCCGCTGGTGCGGCAGGGGAACGACGCGGGAGAGCTCCAGCCCGAAAGCCTTGTTGAAGAGATGGCCGTTTTGGAGCCGGTGGGCATCCACGACGAGCTTTACCGCGTCGGCGTCCCCTTCGAAATCCAGACGAATCGTCGGCGAAGTCGCCTCAGCGAAATTCCGCCCTCCCACCCCTGCTGTAAACTCCTCAAGAAGGGCGGTGATTCGACTAATACGATCCTTCTGAGGTCTGGCCCTACCGTTCTCCCAACGGTTAACGGTAGCAAACGAAACACTGAGTGCCACGGCAAAGGCTTGCTGCGACATTCCCAGTTGGTTTCGAATCGATTTGATCCGAGCTGGCTCCATAAAAAGTTGTAAAGCTATATATAGCTTATGCTATATAAGATTGTCAACCCCTTGTAAACAACCGCGTTTCGAAAAAGATCGCCAACCCAAGACAAGTCATCTCCCAAAGGGCGATGAGACAGTCCACGGCGGTCGCGGAATCCGGGAACGCACGTTTCAAGCCCAACCGTTACCCAACCGAAATTGGCCGGTCACAGCTCTCAAAATAACCCCCGAAAAGTTGGCAACGCGCCCATTATCAAACACATCCACCCCCTCCCTCCTTAACTCCCCACCCCTAAATTAGCCAGCGCCATTCTATATTAAATCGTGTGCACCGAAAAGAATCACATGATTTACCTCAAAGATAAACAAGAAATAGCCCGCGAAAATGGCAAAAAATCCCGCGGCCCCATCACCCCCGAAGGGAAACGGCGTTCCTCTCTCAACAGCATCACCCATGGCCTGGCCTCCAAATGCGTCGTCCTCGCCAACGAATCCGAAGAAGCTTACACCGCCCTCCTCACCGGCTATCAGAACGAGTGGCAGCCTGCCACCCAGACCGAACAGCACCTCGTAATCCAGATCGCCAATTCCTACTGGCGCCTCCGCCGCATCTGGTCCATGGAGACCGCTCTCCTCGACTCCGAGATGTTCACCCAGAAAGAAGACTTCGAAGCCGCATGGTCCAATCACCACCCCGGCATGCGTCTCCTTGACGCGCTCTCCGCCGTCCAGATCTGCAATCCCGCCCTGCTCGTCACCCTCAGCCGTTACGAGACCCGCTACCAGCGCACTTACAAAAGTTCCATCGAGGCGCTGCGCAAAATGCGCCGCCACCGCCATGCGCCTGAAATCGAATTCTCAACCACAGCGGCCCCTGACACAACCCGCAACCTCCAACCGGATCCCCAGCCGCAACCCGAGCCCGCGGCCCCAACCACCTTAACGTGGCTCACCCGCTTCCTCGCCTTTATCCTCTCCCTGCTCAGCGCTCTCCGTATCGCTCCCTCCCGCGCGAAACAGCCCCGGAACAAGGCCCCGCGTACGAGCGAACCAACCACCATCCTCGACCAGCTCATCGACAACTTTCACTTCCCCGAAATCTTCCTCTGGACGGCGCTCTTGTCTCCTACACCCGCCCGTCCCAAGCCCCAACCGCACCCTCAAGCCAACCCCGCGAGTTAGGCATCCCGAATGCGCTGGCGGATCAAGCTCAAGCCACTTCTCGTCCCCCATCACCCAGCCCAAACTCCGTCCACGGCGCTCTCTTACCCCGCAAGCGCGGTCGATTTCGCCATCCAATTCCTCGGCTTCACTCCCGATCCCACCCAATCCAGCGTTCTCACCGAAAATCCCGAACGCTGTATCCTGAATTGTTCCCGCCAGTGGGGCAAATCCACCGTCAGCGCCGTCAAAGCGCTGCATCACGCGCTCACGGTGCCCGAAAGCTTCACCGCAATTGTCTGCCCTTCCGCCCGCCAGTCCGCCGAACTCGTCCGCAAGATCGCCGGTCTCCTCCGTAATCTCTCCATCAAACCGCGCGGCGACGGCGATAACGAAATCTCGCTCCTCCTTCCCAACCACTCGCGCATCGTCGGACTCCCTGGCAAAGACTCCACCATCCGCGGCTTCTCCGCTGTCTCCCTCCTCATCGTCGATGAAGCCGCGCGCGTCCCCGATGAACTCTACCTCGCCGTCCGCCCCATGCTCGCCACCGCGCAAAAACCGCGGCTCTGGCTCATCTCCACACCCTCCGGCCGCTCCGGCTTCTTCTACGAAAGCTGGACCTCTCCCGACCCTGCCTGGACCCGTATCTCAATTCCCGCTCATCAGTGCACCCGCATCTCCAAAACATTCCTCGAAGAGGAGCACCGCGGCATGAGCGACCGTTTCTTCCGTCAGGAATATCTCTGCGAATTTATCGAGTCGGAAGATACCGTCTTCACCACCGACATCCTCGACGAAGCTCTCATCCCTGCCCCGGCGCTCATTCTCGACCCCTGCCGGCGCGCCCTCGGCGCACCATTGATCCGGGACCTCCAACTTCGCATCCAACTCCTGCAACTCCTCAAGAACCTTCCCCAGCCGCTCGCCCCATCGCACTATTACATCGGCGTCGACCTCGGACAGAAGCACGATTACACCGCCATTTGCATTATCGAGCGCTCCCGGATCATAACCGGCGGGCGTGACCCCGCCACTTACGAGTATCCTCGCGAAAAACGTTATACCGTCCGCTACCTCGAACGTCTCCCGCTCGGCACTCCTTATCCCGATATCGTGAAGCACATCACCGCCATCGCCCGCCACCCATTCAGCGAGGACAAGGTTCTCACCGTGGATTACACCGGCGTCGGGCAGCCTGTGGTCGACATGTTCAAAACCGAAAGGCTTCCCTGCCGCCTCGTCCCGGTGACGCTCACCGCCGGCCACCAGGCCACTCACCGCGGCGACTCCTGGAACATCCCCCGGAACGATCTGCTGCTCAATCTCGAAATCGGCCTCCGCAACAAACATATCCGCATCGCCGATACCCTTCCCGACGCCTTCCTTCTCATCGACGAGCTCCGCAACCTTCGTACCCGCTCCACCACAAGGGGAGACGATCGCATCTCGCCCCTCCGTGACGCTCAGCACGACGATCTCGTCTTCGCCACCGCGCTGGCCTATTGGCGCGCCACCCTCTACCATGAAGAAGGATTCTGACATGACGAATCTTTATAGGAATGCCATATGGGGACACCCGCCGCTGTTCTCCCAGGCGTTCGCATGTTGGGGCGCCGCCGCGGAGAACACTAGTGCGGGAGCTTACAGATGCCGATATATAGAGGAAACCGCGGGTCGGCTCCGGACGGGTTTCAAGAAGGTGCGGCGTTGAAGGTTCCCAAGATTAGCGGCGGATGGCTGGGCGCGCTCGCCAGCGCATTATTGCTGGCCCTGCTTCTGGGGTATTGGGCCTATAAGTTCAACACCTACAGTCCCCCATCCCGCCCATTACGCATCGGATTTTGGGAAGGCCCTCCTTTTGAAGTGGAAAACAAGGACGGCTCGGCGGGGGGCCTGGGTCCGGAGGTGATTAACGAAGCGGCGCGGCGCGCCGGTATCCGGCTGGAATGGGTAAAACCGGAACAAGGTCCTGAAAAGCTGCTGCCCGGCGGCCAACTCGATCTCTGGGGAGTGATGTCTATTACGCCCCGGCGGCGCTCCTTGTTCTTCCTGACCAGCCCGTGGGCCGAAAATTACTATGGCCTGGTCTCGCTCGCCGCGCAATCTCCGGTAGCGGAGACGGTCATCGGCTCGATCGATTCCCCGATATGGCTCCTGCTCATCCGCCGCGTGCGTCCAAATGCGGCCATTAAAACCTACCCGGGCCGGAGCCAGTTGTTCGACGCCATGTGCCGTGGCGAAATTCCCCAAGTGCTGATGGATCAGCGCTCGCTGATGACGCATTCCATGCTTCGAACCCCAGCCTGTCATGGCGCTTCTTTCGCGGTAACGGCCCTCCCCGACGTTAGGATGGACCAAGGGACGGGGGCTGCGCCGGGACAGGAGATTCACGCCCAGGCAATTCGCCGGGAGATCGACCGCATGGCAATCGATGGGACGTTGAATCGGATTTCAGCCCCCTACGCGATCGGACTTGGCAGCCTGGATTGGGTTCCCAAACTTGCCGCCTCGGAGCGGCGTCAACAGGCTTTGCAAGGCGGTATCCTGCTCGCTCTCCTTATCGCCGCCTCTACGGCCTGGCAGGTTCGCCGTGTCCGGGCGGCCCGTCAGCAGACGCAGATTGCACTGAACGAAGCGCAGCGTGCCAACGCGGCCAAGTCCGAATTTCTCGCTACCATGAGCCACGAGATCCGAACCCCCATGAACGGCATTATTGGGATGACCGATCTTTTGCTCGAAACGCCGTTAGACCAGCAGCAGCGCGAGTATGGCGATTCTATTCGCGAGTCCGCCGGGTCC
>DATLCW010000001.1:0-7825 GCA_035526195.1 Bryobacteraceae bacterium | reverse complement strand
CAGGCATGCAGACCTCCGAGAATCGCCGTCTTTCTCCGAATGCGATCCACCACCGTACCCGCAAACAGAGCCCCCAACCCGTAGACCCAGGCAAAGGAGGAAGCGAGCAGCCCAAGCTGCGTGTTGCTGAGGTTCATCTCCTTCTGCAACAGGGGAAACACCGAAAAAATCGCCTGCCGGTCCGCGTAGTTAAAGAAAGCGATCCACCAGAGCATGGCAACTACGTGCCACTTATAGCGAGGGTTCACAGGGGTATATTCCCGTGCTTCTTCCGCGGCATCGTGTCCACTTTGTTCTCCAGCATGCGCAGCGCCTGGATCACGCGCGGCCTCGTCTCACGCGGCTCGATCACGTCGTCGATAAAACCGTGCTCGGACGCAATGAACGGATTGGCGAACCGCTCGCGATACTCGACAATCTTCTCCTCCAGCAAACGCTGCTTGTCCTTAGCCCCCGCCAACTCGCGGCGATAGATGATGTTGGCCGCGCCTTCTGCCCCCATCACCGCGATCTCGGCCGTGGGATACGCGAGGTTGATGTCGGTCCGCAGATGCTTCGAGCCCATCACGCAATAAGCGCCGCCGTAGGCCTTCCGGGTGATCACGGTAATCTTCGGCACGGTCGCTTCCGCGTACGCGTAAAGCAGCTTGGCGCCGTGGCGGATGATTCCGCCGAACTCCTGACCTGTACCGGGCAAAAATCCGGGTACATCTTCGAGCGTCAGGATGGGAATATTGAACGCATCACAAAAACGCACGAACCGGGCGCCCTTCGTCGAGGAATTGATGTCCAGGCAACCCGCGAGGTGGGCCGGCTGATTCGCCACGATACCGAGCGACCTGCCGTCCATGCGCGCAAAACCCACCACGATATTCCGCGCCCAATGTTCATGCACCTCGAAGAAGTCACCGTTGTCCACAATGCGATGAATGATGTCTTTCATGTCGTAGGGGACGTTCGATTCCTCGGGCACCAGCCGGTCCAACTCGGCATCCATCCGGTCCGCCGGATCCGTGCCCGGCCGGCGCGGCACAAGATCCCGGTTATTCTGCGGCAAAAAAGAAACCAGCTTGCGGATCATGCGCAGGCAGTCGGCATCATCCTGCGCCAGGAATTGTGCCACGCCGCTTACCGAGTTGTGCGTCACCGCCCCGCCAAGCTCTTCCTTAGTTACATCTTCATGGGTCACCGTCTTGATCACATCGGGTCCGGTTACAAACATGTAGCTGGTCTTGTCCACCATCACCACGAAATCCGTGATGGCGGGGGAGTAGACCGCGCCGCCCGCGCACGGCCCGAGAATCGCCGAGATCTGCGGCACCACTCCGCTTGCCAGCGTGTTGCGAAGGAAAATATCCGCGTAGCCTCCAAGCGAAAGCACGCCCTCTTGAATGCGCGCTCCGCCGGAATCGTTGAGCCCGATCACTGGCGCCCCATTCTTCACGGCCATGTCCATCACTTTGCATATTTTCTTCGCGTTCGACTCCGAGAGAGACCCGCCAAACACGGTGAAATCCTGCGCGAATACATACATCAGCCGCCCGTGGATCTGTCCGTAGCCGGTGACAAAGCCATCGCCGTCAATAACCTGCTCCTCCATGCCGAAGTCCCGGCAGCGGTGCCGGACCAGCTTATCCAGCTCTTCAAAGGTCCCTTCGTCCAACAGCAGTTCAATCCGTTCCCGCACGGAAAGCTTGCCCTCGGCATGCTGGCGCCTGCGCCGTTCCTCACCGCCGCCTTCCTCGGCCGCTGCGTGACGGCGCCTCACTTCCTCGAATCCTCGCGTGGCCATTAGGAACCAAGGTAGCAAAGGGTACCATGGTGTTGAACGATGATTCATGCAATTATCGGCAGCGCGGGGCACATCGATCACGGCAAGACGGCCTTGGTGCGGGCCCTCACCGGCGTCGATACCGACCGCTTGGAAGAAGAAAAGCGGCGCGGCATCTCCATCGACCTTGGCTTCGCGCATCTCGCGCTGACGCCGGAGATCTCCTGCGGATTTGTAGACGTGCCGGGCCACGAGCGGTTTGTGAAAAACATGCTGGCCGGGGTGGGTGGCATCGATCTGGTGCTGTTGGTGATTGCCGCCGATGAGTCCATCAAGCCCCAGACGCGCGAGCATTTCGACATCTGCCGGCTGCTCGGCATTCGGCGTGGCATCGTTGTCCTGACCAAGGCTGACTTGGTGGATGCAGACATTTTGGAACTGGTGAAGCTCGAAGCCGACGAATATGTGGCCGGCTCGTTCCTCGAAGGCGCTCCGAGAGTCGCGGTAAGTTCTGTCACCGGGGAAGGTCTTGAGGAATTGAAGCAGGAGATTGCGAAAGTTGCGAAAGCCATTCCTCCCCGGGACTTGAGCCGCCACTTTCGTCTGCCGGTAGATCGCGCCTTCTCCATGAAAGGCTTTGGAGCCGTGGTCACCGGCACACTGCTCAGTGGCGCGGTGAAGCTCGAGCAGGAGGTAGAGGTCCACCCTTTCGGACGGCGCGTGCGGGTTCGCGGGATTCAGGTGCACGGCCGGGCCGTGGACAAGGCGATTGCCGGCCAGCGCACGGCTCTGAACCTCAGCGGCATCGATCACGCGGAGCTGCATCGCGGCATGGTTCTGTCTGAGGCTGGCCGTTTCGCTCCTACGCGGACCGTCGATTGTGTATTGGATCTGTTGCCCTCCGCCAAGCCGCTGAAGCACCGTGCGCCGGTCCATTTTCATTCGGGCACGGCCGAGATTGAGGCCGAAGTGCGGCTTGTGCAAGGCAGCAAGATGGAGCCCGGCACCCGTGGCTTTGCGCGCCTTGCTTTGCGTGAGCCGGCTCTTCTGCTTCCTGGAGATCGCTTCATCCTCCGCATGTTCTCCCCGGTGGTGACGATCGCTGGCGGGTCGATACTCGATCCCGCCCCGCCGCGCAAGCTGCTTGGCACGCAAGCTCGCCTGGCCGTGCTCGGAACCGGTTCGCTGCCTGAACGCATTCAACTGCTGGTGAAGGAATCGACCTACGGAATGAGCATCGATGCGCTGCTCGCCAGAACCGGGAGCAACGTGACCGCCGCGATCCCCGCCGCCGGCCTGATCCACATCCAGGAGCAGCACTGGGTCATGGACAAGGAGTGGTTCGCCCTACGGCAGGAACGGATCAGGGCAGCGGTTGCCGCCTTCCATAAGCAAAGTCCGCTCCTCCCCGGCATGCCGAAGGAAGACTTGCGCGCCCGCGAGCTGAAAGGAGCGCCGCCCTTCCTGCTCGATGTGCTGCTGAAAGCTACGCCCACCGTGGTGACAGAGGGCGAGCTTCTCCGGCTTTCGTCCCATAAGCTGGCGTTAAAAGGAGACGAAGAGCAGGCACTGAAGAAGATCGAAGACGCCTTCGCCCAGGCGGGACTTGCAGTGCCGGCGGCTCAGGAAGTGCTCAAGAACTGCGGTGTAGACGCCGCTCGTGCGCGATCGTTACTGCAGATTCTGTTTCGTGAGAAGAGGCTGGTGAAGGTTGCCGAAGATCTGCTGTTTCACCCATCCGCGGTTGCCCGGCTGCGCGAGATGCTTGCCTCGAAGAAGGGCTCGCGATTCGCGGTGCCGGAATTCAAGGAATGGACTGGCGTGTCCCGTAAATACGCGATCCCGCTGCTCGAGTATCTGGATCGGGAAAAAGTCACCCGCCGGGAGGGCGATTCGCGGGTGATATTGTGAAGGGTGGTATGAAACGACGTAGATTGTTGCAGTCCATGGCCACGTTGCCGGCTCTACCCGCCGCCGCTCAATATTCCACCACGCAGCCCTCATCCTCTAATGAGATCCCGAAGCTCCCGGAAACGCCTCCCGATGCCGTAGCGGACGGAGTTCGCCGATGCTTTACCGAAGAGCAACTGACGGCGCTGCGGCGTCTGGCTGACCTGTTGGTTCCGAAATCGGGAGAGAGGCCGGGGGCGGCGGAAGCCGGCGCGGTGGAGTTCCTGGATTTCCTGCTGAAGGCCTCGGATGCCGAACGGCAGGCACTTTACAAAAACGGTTTGGATCGGCTGAACGCCGAGTCGCAGCAGCGTTACCGCAAGTCATTTGCCCAGGTAAGCGAAGCGGAAGCCAAGCCTCTGCTGGCGCCGCTTTCCAAGCCATGGACGTACCGGCCGCCTTCCGATCCCTACCCCAGGTTTCTGCGCGAAGTGAAAGACGACCTGCTGCAGGCCACGTTGAGCTCGCGCGAGTATGGGCAGGCGGCCTCACGCCGCAGCCGCTCGGGAGCGGGCTTGAATGCCTACTGGCTCCCGCTTGACTGAGGCTCCCATGACGCAGATATACGACGTACTGATTATCGGATCCGGCGCCGGCGGCGGCATGGCGGCATGGACTCTGGCACGCGCCGGAGTAAAGTGCCTGATGCTCGATGCCGGGCCGGCTATTGATTACGACAAGCAGCGTGTGATGAAGGCCGTTTACGATCTGCCTTATCGCGGCTTCGGCAAGCCGGGACGTTTTCCGCACCTCGTGCAGGCGTCTGAGTTCGATGCCAATCTGTGGGCTGACGAGAAGCAGAATCCCTACACCTATGACCCTGAGGATCCTTATTATTGGGTGCGTATCCGGGCCATCGGCGGCAAGACGCTGCGCTGGGGACGCCAATCCTGGCGCCTGAGTGATTACGAATTCAAGTGCAAAGATCACGACGGTTTTGGGGAAAACTGGCCCATCCGCTATTCAGATCTCGCGTCCTATTACGATCGCGTGGAGCCGATGTTCAAAGTGACTGGTCGAAAGGAGGGATTGCCCCAGTTGCCCGACGGCATTTACATCCCGGACGATTCCTCCGATTCCAGTTGCGTGCAGCGGTTCTCCGAAGCCTGTAAAAAGCGCAATATTCCAGTCACCAAGATGCGCCGCGCGACGGGAACCCTGGCGAGCTCCGCGAATCTCCTCCTGCCCGATGCGCTGGAATCCGGCAATCTCACCTTGACTCCTAATGCCGTCGTGCGCGAAGTGACCGTGGACCCGAAGACTGGTCTCGCCAACGGCGTCTTGTTTCTCGATCGCCGTTCCAAGCGGGAGTATCACGCCAAGGCCAAGATTGTCGTAGTGGCTGCATCCTGCATTGAGAGTGTGCGCATCCTGCTCAATTCGAAATCGCGGTTGTACCCCAACGGGCTCGGCAATTCCAGCGGTACGCTGGGCCAGTATCTCTTCGATCAGTTTTACGTGAAGAACGGGGTTGTGGCCATTGTGCCGGAAGCGCGTGGAGGGAAGGGAAGCCGCGGATTGATGGGCGGCGGCGGATATGTCCCGAGGTTCCGCAATCTGGCGGCGAAAGAGAAGAACTTCATTCGCGGCTACGCCTATGATTTCGGCAGCGGATTCACGCCCAATGCGAAGTTCTTTCCCACCTATGGCGATGAGTTGTGGCGTGTGTTAAACGACGCGGCGGGAGCCGGCTTCAACATAACCACCATGGGCGAGGCTCTGCCGCGCAAGGAAAACCACATCCGCATCAATCCCAACGTGAAAGACGAGTGGGGCATTCCCGCCGTGCACCTTACCCAGAAGTACCTGGACAATGAACATGCGATGGCCAGGGACGCGATGGAGACCGGCATGGAGCTATGCAGCGACGCGGGCTTCGAAGTGATTGCCAATCATCCGCAGATGGTGCCGCCTGGCGAGAGCATCCATGAACTTGGGGGTTGCCGGATGGGCGGCAATCCTAAAAACAGCGTGCTGAATCGCCACAATCAAAGTCACGACGTGAAGAATCTGTTCGTCGTGGATGGCAGCAGCTTCGTCTCGGGCGGCACGCAGAATCCTACCCTTACCATCCTCGCGCTCGCTATGCGCGCCGGAGAATACATCGTCGAAGAAAGGAAGAAAGGCGCCCTGTGAAGCTGCTTGTACTGGTGCTGTTTTTCATGCAGGGCAAGCCTCCGCAGCAGCCGATTCCCTATAGCCACAAACTTCACGCGGGAACTCTGGGGCTGCCTTGCAGGAACTGCCACACCAGCCCCGATCCGGGCGAGATGATGGGGATCCCGGGAACCGGCGTTTGCATGGGCTGCCACGAGAGCGTCAAGAAGGATTCTCCGCACATTGAGAAGCTGGCGGGTTTCGCGAAGCAAAGCCGGCCGGTGCCCTGGGTACGCGTGTATCAGATCCCCAGCTTTGTCTTCTTCTCGCACAAGGCCCACCTGGCGGCAGGAGCCAACTGCGAAACCTGCCATGGTCCGGTAAAGGAACGCGAAGCGCTGGCCAGGGAGACGGATATCTCGATGGGCGGCTGCATGGCGTGTCATCAAAAGCACAAAGCCAGCAATGACTGCGAGTACTGCCACGAAAAGCGATAAGAATGATTCGTAACGAACAATATATCAAGAGTTTGTTTCAACTGCCGCCCGGAGCAAAGACGACCGCCCACGGCTGGGTGAAGACGCGCCGTGATAGCAAGGGTGTGCACTTCATTCAGATCAATGACGGCTCCTGCTTCGCCGATTTGCAGATCGTCATGGATGCCGGGGTAGCGCCCGCGGAGGAGATCGCGAAGGTAAGCACCGGGGCGTGCATTCAGGTATCGGGAACCATCGTGGAATCCCCAGGCAAGGGTCAGGCGGTAGAGCTGCGGGGCGAAGTATTAGAAGTATTAGGCGCGGCTGCTCCCGAGACCTACGCCTTGCAGAAGAAGAAGCACAATCTGCAAACACTGCGGGAACTTGGCCATTTCCGCCCTCGCAGCAATACGTTCGGCGCGGTATTTCGTGTACGCAATGCGTTGTCGTTTGCGATCCACAAGTTCTTCCAGGAGCGCGGATTCCTATATGTCCATGCGCCAATTCTGACCACCTCCGATGCCGAAGGCGCCGGAGCCATGTTTCAGGTCACCACACTTGATCTGATGAATCTTCCCCGCGGCCCGCAAGGAGTGGACTTCTCACAGGACTTCTTTGGCCGGCCCGCGTTTCTCACCGTAAGCGGGCAATTGGAGGCCGAGATTTTCGCTCTGGCTTTCACCAACGTCTATACGTTCGGGCCGACCTTTCGAGCTGAGAATTCCAATACGCCGCGGCACCTGGCGGAGTTTTGGATGATAGAACCCGAGATGGCTTTCTGCGATCTGGAAGGCAATCAGGATCTGGCCGAGGAGTTCCTTCAGTACCTCATCGCCTACGTCATGCACAATTGCCGCCAGGATCTCGAATTCTTTAACCAGCGCTATGATCCGAATCTGCTGGCGACGCTGGAAAACGTTGTCAGTAATAAATTCGCCCGCGTCCCCTATACCGACGCTGTCCAGATTCTGGAGAAATCAGGGAAGCAATGGGAGTTCCCGGTGCATTGGGGAGCGGATCTCCAGAGCGAGCATGAGCGCTTTCTGACAGAGGAAACTTTCAGGAAACCGGTGATTGTCACCGACTATCCGCGCGAGATCAAAGCATTCTACATGCGCGAGAACGAAGGCGGAAAGACCGTGCGGGCGATGGATGTCCTGGCTCCCGGCATTGGCGAGATCATCGGCGGCAGCCAGCGCGAAGAGCGCCTCGACGTGCTGGTCGGGAAGATCCGCGCCCAGGGGCTCGATGAATCTCATTACTGGTGGTATCTCGATTTGCGCCGCTACGGCAGCGTGCCGCATGCCGGTTTCGGCCTCGGGTTTGAGCGCATGATGATGTATGTGACGGGCATGAAGAATATTCGCGATGTGATTCCATTCCCGCGTACTCCGGGACACGCCGAGTTCTAAACTTACCCTAATGCTCTTTTGGGCGGTACCGCCTGCGCTCTGTCTGCTGATCTACTGGCCGGGATTACTCTCCTGGTTCCAGCAGGACGACTTGGCCTGGCTCGGTTTACTTCGCGATG
>DATLCW010000357.1:0-3614 GCA_035526195.1 Bryobacteraceae bacterium | reverse complement strand
TGACGATCGGGTGCGCTGCAGCCTTTCCGACACTCACGTTAAACTTGTCCGACCGCCGAACAAAGATTTCTACGAAGTCCTGCGCAGCAAGCTGAAATGGGGAGAGCGATAGAAAAAGTTGTTACTTCCCACCGCGAAAATTCGCCGCTCCAAAAATATTGAAACTATTTTCTGCGACGCTGCGTTATCTGTACATCCCCGTTACGAGGCGGGTGCTCACCCCAGCCCAATCAACAACCGAGCACCCGCCTTTTTGTTACCAGCTGCCAAAATGGTGGCCCAAGCCGGCCTCAGGATTCTCCGTAACTCGCTGTTAAAATACGATTTGTCTTGACTTGCCTCCCCAAGTGGCATAAAGTTTGGCCCAAAGTCTGGAACTGACGTCTTCAGGCCTTACTGCAAAGCTACGCGCCTTCCGTTGACGGCGCTGAGTTTGTGTTTACGGGGGAATCCGCGATGTGCAAGCTATCGAACAAACAATTTATCAGTCTGGTTCTGAGCGCGCTGTTGATTACCGCGAGCGCTATGAATAAAGCCTTGGCTCAGTTGCCCACGGCGACAATTCTGGGCACCATCCGTGATACCAGCGGCGCTGTTGTCCCTTCTGCAAATTTAACCGTTCGCAACACGGAAACCGGGTTGGTTCGCACCGCAACTTCCGCCTCTGACGGCTCCTACCGGTTCTCCGCGCTGCCGGTGGGCAGTTACGAGATTCGCGTGGAGACCGCCGGATTCCAAACCGAGGTCCGCAGCGGCCTGACGTTGACCGTTGGCCAGGAAGCTGTCGTAAACGTGGCCCTTCAGGTTGGCGCCATCGAACAGACCGTGGAAGTTACCGCCGAAGCTCCGCTCGTAAACACAACCAGCGGCTCGCTGGGCGGTCTCGTCGACGAAAAAAAGGTTGCCGAATTGCCGCTCAACGGCCGAAATTATGTTGATCTGGCGTTCCTGCAGCCGGGCATTCAACCGGAAAGGCGTACCGGCGGAGGGCCTGTGATGGCGGGGCAGTTCTTCAGCAGCAACGGGGCGCCGCCGCGCTCCAATAACTTCCTGCTGGACGGCGCCATCATGCAGTCCAGTAATGACACCAGCTCCGCGTCCAGCACGAACGCCACCTTGGGCGTGGAGGGCATTCGCGAGTTCCGCGTGGTTTCCAATGCGGCCAGCGCCGAATACGGTATGCGCATGGGCAGCCAGCTCGTCCTGGTTAGCAAGAGTGGAACCAATGATTTTCACGGCTCGTTATTTGAGTACTTGCGCAACAGCGCGCTCGACGCTCGCAATTTCTTTGATCGTAAGAACAATCGCTCCCCTGAGGAATCGCAGCGGCGCCTGCCGGCCTTCACGCGGAATCAGTTTGGAGGCTCGGTCGGAGGGCCGATTAAGACGGACAAGACTTTTTTCCATGCTGTCTATGAGAGCCTGCGCGAGCGCACCGGCCAGACGCTACTATTCAACACTATTCCCCAGGCCTGCCGTGTACCCGGCTCCATCTGCCCTCTCATCACCGCCGGCACTCCTCCCGTAGCGCAGCCTACGCCGCAGATCGCACCTATTGTGCGGCCGCTTATCGATATATACCCGGTAGCGAATCTTGGCAATGACCAGGTTACTCTGCCTTTCAATCAGCCGAGCGATGAGCACTACGGCCAAGCGCGCGTGGATCACAATTTTTCAGGCGATGACAGCCTATTTGTGCGCTACACAGTCGATAGCGCGGAGCGTTTGCTGGCGCCCGGGATCGACGGCTTCCCCAGCACGCGTCCCAGCCGCTCTCAGTTCGGAACTATATCCGAGACGCATATCTTCTCTCCTGCTCTCTTGAACACATTTCGATATTCGTACAGCAGAACTAAGCTGGCCTCGGAGAATCCAACGACGGAAGGGCCTCAGTACGCTTTTGTTCCCGGACAAGGGTTGGGATCTATAAATCCTGGATCGGGCATCTCGGCGATTGGCAACGGAACTAACGCAAGCACGACTATCCAGAACGTGTTCACCTGGAGCGATGACGTGAACTACGCGCGTGGCAGCCATTCCCTGAAGTTTGGCTCGTTGATCAACCGATTTCAGCCTTGGCTATTGACAGGAACGAATGTGCGCGGCGTGATCCGTTTCGCCAACTTGCAGGCATTTCTGAACGGGCAGACAAACAACGTGACTGCCGTTACCCCGGGTTCGATCATAGACCGGACGTATCGCTACACCACGCTCGGTTTCTACGGGCAGGATGATTGGCGCGTCACCTCACGACTCACTTTGAATCTGGGCTTGCGATACGAATTCCATACTAACTTTACCGAGCGCTTCGGACAGGGAGCCGCCCTGCGCGACATGATCGCCGACCGCGACACAACCGTGGGCGACGTGTTCGTCAATCCCTCACACAAGAACTTCAGTCCGCGCGTCGGCTTTGCCTGGGATGTGCGTGGCGACGGAAAGACGGCTGTGCGAGGCGGGTTCGGCCTGCTTTACGACGTTGCTGGAGGATTTATGGCGGGACTGAAAATTTCCACAGTGGCCACGCCTCCTTTCTCCAGTCAGAGCACGGTCAGCACTACGCAGAATCTGACCATTCCGCTTACCTTCCCGCCCGAAGCGGTGGGCCGCGGATTGCGTCTGCAGGATTACCACATGCAGCAGCCGCATCTGCTTTCCTATAATCTGACAATGGAGCGGCAACTGCCCTTCAATATGGGCTTCACTATCGCGTACGCGGGAACTCGCGGAATCAATGTCCTTCAAGCTAAGGAAGGCAATCCAACGATACCGCTCGGCGTTCCTCAGAACGGCGCCTGCGTGCCGCGACCCGCGGGGAGCACCTACACCGTGGATGGCCCGAAGTGCTGGCTGGGTATTGGCATCGACCCACGCACGAATCCGAACTGGACCAATATTGAATTGGTAACCGCATCGGCGAGTTCCTGGTACAACTCGATGCAGCTATCACTGCAGAAACGCCTGAGCCAGGGACTGGAATTTCAAAGTTCCTTCACCTGGTCAAAGGCGCTGGATGAAGGGCAGCAGGTCATCGTGGGCGATACCAGCGACTATCCTTCTGACCCCACCGATCGTCGCGTTGACAAGGGATTGGCAGGCTTTGATATTCGCGGCAACTGGCGGTTCAATGCGATCTATCGTATCCCGCAGTGGAGTGCTGCAAGTGGAATTAAGGACAAGCTGGCTAACGGCTGGTGGATCAGTACCATCTGGAGCGTGCAGTCGGGATTTGCGGTCACCCCCGACCTGACTTCGAACCGATCCCGCTCAAATAACAATAATGCCTTTGGCGGGCCCAGTGATCGTCCGAACCTGCTTCCAGGTAGAACCAGCGAAAACATTACCGAAGGCACGACAGCAGGTTGCCCGGGAATTACCGCAGGGCAGAAGCTGCACACCCCAGACCTTTACTTCGACCCCTGTGCTTTCGAATCTCCCGCTGCGGGATTTTTGGGCACCTCCGGTAAGGGAATCTTTAGCGGTCCGGGAACTAACAATCTGGACTTCTCTGTCGTGAAGGATACCGCTCTCGGATGGCTGGGTGAAGGCGGCAAACTTGAGTTCCGCACTGAGGTATTCAACATTCTGAACCGTGCGACGTTCGACCTTCCATC
>DATLCW010000356.1:0-26353 GCA_035526195.1 Bryobacteraceae bacterium | reverse complement strand
CGCGCTCCGGCTTCCTTTTTCTTGTACGTTTCCACTTTGGAGCCGATGGGTCCCTTGCTGGTGCGCTCGAGCAGCGTGCTGATTTCCTTGCCGGACATTTTCCGGAACGCTTTACAGACGGCGACATTCTGCTCGAGTTGCTCCACCGTTTCCACGCCGGAGACCAGAGTATCCACGTCCTGGCTCCAGCTATAGCGGAGACATTCTTCAATGGATGCGACATTGTGCCTGGTGATCCCGCCGATGGCGTTGCTCTTCATGGCGAGCATTCCAAGACCCTTCTTACGGATGTTGGGCAGCACGGAGTTCACAAAACTCAGATAGTGCGGATCGATGAGATTCACCGGATGCTGCACCGTTTCCCAGCCATCGTAGCCGTCAAGCAGACGCTGATGCACGGCGGGGTCGGCGTGGCCGGTGAAGCCGATGTGGCGCACTTTGCCCTGCTGCTTTGCCTGGACAAATGCTTCCAGGGAGCCATTGGGGCCGAAGATCTGATCCACTTCGTCCTGGCGCACCACTTCATGACACTGCCAGAGATCGAGGTAGTCGGTGTTCATGCGGCGGAGCGTGTCTTCCAACTGCTTCATCGCGGTGTTCTTGTCGCGTTTCTCCGCTTTCGACATCAGCAGGACTTTTTTGCGCATGGCCGGTGTGAGCGCTTTGCCGTAGATTTCATCGCTGCGGCCGTTGTGGTACTTGTGCGCGCTATCAAACATGACTACGCCGAGTTCCACGGCGCGTTTGATGATGCGCACCCCTTCGTCTTCGCCTTTGACGGCCATGTGGTAGCCGCCAAGCGTGAAGCGGGATACTTTGAGGCCGCTCTTGCCGAGGGTCGCCATGGGCATGGGCGCGTCCGCCAAAGCCTTCTTATCGAGCGCCAGGGCAGCAGCGGAAAGCGAAAGGAATGTACGTCTGTGCATGGTTGTCCCATTTTACTTGAGCCGTTTGAGGAAGTCAGAGGGCAGCGATGGGATGTGGTGGCCGGCTCCCTTACGGTCGCGGCTCGGTAGGCCGTGGAGGGCAAGCAGCGGGAGATGAGCGGCGGCGGTGTGCGGCGACGGGGAGCGGCGGTGGTGAGCAGAAGCGGTGAGCGGAAGCGGTGTGCGGAAGTGGTGAGCGGAAGTGGTGAGCGGAAGTGGTGAGCGGAAGCGGTGTGCGGCGACGGTGTGCGGCGGCGCGGAGCGGAAGCGGTGTGCGGCGGCGGTGAGCGGACGCGGTGAGCGGAAGCGGTGAGCGGAAGCGGTGAGCGGAAGCGGTGTGCGGAAGTGGTGAGCGGAAGTGGTGAGCGGAAGCGGTGTGCGGCGACGGTGTGCGGCGACGGGGAGCGGCGGTGGTGAGCGGAAGCGGTGTGCGGCGGCGGTGAGCGGACGGTGAGCGGCGGCGGTGTGCGGAAGTGAGCGGAAGTGGCGGCGGTGTGCGGAAGTGAGCGGAAGAGGTGAGCGGAAGTGAGCGGAAGCGGTGAGCGGAAGTGAGCGGAAGTGAGCGGAAGCGGTGAGCGGCGGCGGTGAGCGGCGGCGGTGTGCGGCGGCGGCGAGCGGAAGCGATATGCGGAAGCGGTGAGCGGAAGCGGTGAGCGGAAGCGGTGTGCGGCGGCGGTGTGCGGCGGCGGTGTGCGGAAGTGAGCGGAAGCGGTGAGCGGAAGTGAGCGGAAGCGGTGAGCGGGAGCGGTGAGTGGCAGAAGCTGATTCTCAGCCCCAACCGCCGCCGCCCGGGGACTCGATTTCAAGGATGTCCCCCGGCTCGACTGGAAAGTTGGTCTTTGCCGGGAGCAGATGCACTTTCGCGCCTCGTATCAGCCGATTGGCGCCGGGCTTCCCGCGTTCCCCACCGGCCAAGCCATACGGTCCTCTGGTACGGCGATCGGAAAGAATCGTTACGTCAGCGGCGGTGAGGAACTCATAGCCGCGTACGATGCCGTTGCCGCCACGGTTCCGTCCCTTGCCGCCGGAATCGGGACGCACGCGATATCCATGAATCCTAATCGGATAAAGATGCTCGAAGGCTTCGACCGGGGTGTTCCAGCTGTTGGTCATATGCGTGTGGGTGGCGCTAAGGCCGTTGTGGCGGGCGCTGGCTCCCATGCCACCGGCAATCGTTTCGTAGTAAGCGAACGGGCGCCGGCGGAAAGAGTCCCAGCCGCCGAAGCTGAGGTTGTTCATGGTGCCGGAACTGGCGGCGGGAATGCGATCGGGCGCGGCGTAGGATAAAGCTCCGAGCAGAACGTCGGTGATTCTTTGCGACGTCTCCACATTGCCGGCGGCCATGGCAGCGGGAGCCAGCGCATTTACCACTGTGCCCGCGGGAGCGATGACGCGAACCGGACGCATCAGTCCTTCGGTAAACGGTACATCCTCGCGGATCAGGCAGCGGAAGACGTACATCGTGGCTGCCAGGGCAATGGCGTAATTCGCATTCACGGGGCCCGCGGCCTGCGGATCGCTGCCGGTGAAATCGACTTCAGCCGCTCCATCCCGCAACGTGATCGCGACTGCAATCCGAATCGGCTCGGAGGAAAGGCCGTCGGAATCCAGGTAGTCTTCGAAGGCATAACGGCCTTCCGGGAGACGGCGGATGGAGGCGCGCATCATGCGCTCGCTGTATTCCAGGAGCTTCCGCAGCAGAGTTCCCAGATTTTTCAAGCCATGGCGGTTTTCGAGCGCACGCAAGCGCTGCTCGCCGCGCTGCAGGGACATCCATTGCGCGAGTATATCGCCCCGCCGCTCCTCCGGCGTACGTACGTTCGAGAGGATAAAGCGCAGCAAATCCTCATCCATGCGGCCTTTCCGGACCAACACAATCGGCGGGATGCGAAGGCCCTCCTGGTAGATCTCGCGGGCCATCGGCATAGAGCCGGGGCTCATACCGCCGACGTCGGCATGATGCGCGCGGTTGGCGACATAGAAGCCGGGCTGGCGCTGCCTGCCGAAGAAGACCGGCATGACCGCGGTGATATCGGGAAGGTGCGTGCCGCCGCGAAACGGATCATTCACGATGGCTACGTCCCCGCGCTGAAGGTCGAACGCATCCATTACGTGGCGTACGGAAAGGGGCATGGCTCCCAGATGCACCGGCATGTGATCGCCCATAGCCACTGTCTCGCCGGCGCCGGTGTATACAGCGCAAGAGTAATCGCGGCGCTCCTTGATGTTGGCCGAGTACGAAGTCTTGCGCAGCACGGCGCCCATTTCTTCCGCGATGGACACCAGTTGATGGCGGAAAAGCTCGAGTTCGATGGGGTCGCCGGGCATGTCCTGTAGTCTATCTCCTCCCTGCCGTCCGCTGATTGTTCAGCGTCCTACAAACTTGGGCTGGCGCTTTTCCAGGAAGTGCGCGACGCCTTCCTTGAAGTCCTCACAGGCCAGGCTTTCGACCATTTCCGCCAGCGCGGCGTCCATCGCCTGATTCAAGGATTGGGACTGCGCGTCATAGATCTGCTTCTTCATCACCCGCAGGGACCGCGGGGATACCGTGCTCGCGAGATCGCGGGCGAAATGGTGCGCCGCTTCAGAAAAAGAGGCGTCGGGCAGCACTTTGTGCACCAGGCCGATCTGTTGCGCTTCCTGGGAGTCCACTTTTCGCGAGCTAAAAATCAGATCGATGGTTGCGGGCAATCCGATCAAGCGGGGGAGGATCCAGGCGATGCCATACTCCGCAATCAGCCCGCGCCGGGAAAAGATGACGTTAAAGCTGGCCGATGCCGCGGCAATCCGGTAATCGCAGTAGAGCGGGATAACGAAGCCCAGCCCTACGGCGGGGCCATTGATCGCGGCAATCACGGGCTTTGGGACGCTGAGCAGCCATGAATGCTGGCGCTGATTCTCTTCCAGCGAATTGCCGCTCACTTCGCGATGCGCGCTGGTGAGGCCGCTTTGGGAAATGGAGCTGAGCAGGCTCATGTCGGCGCCCGCGCAGAAGCCCCGGCCGGCACCGGTGAGGACAATGGCGCGCACACCATCGTCAGCCGCGGCATCGCGAATCGCGGCGGTGACCTCCTCTTCCATCTTGCGGGTCCAGGCGTTCAGCCTGTCCGGGCGATTGAGCGTGACGGTTGCCACATGGTCAGAAACGCCGTAAAGAATCTGCTCGTACATGGGGCCTATGATACACTTTGGCTTCCGGGAGGACATAGATGAAAGCTAGAGTTGTGTCTATCGTTTTGGCGCTGGCCATGGCGGCGGCCGGGGAAACGATGGTTCTCCGGAATTTTACGTTGATTGACGGGACCGGGAAGTCTCCCGCGGCGAATTCGGCGATCGTTGTGACCGACGGCCGTATCACGGCTGTTGGAACGGGAGCCGCGGTGAAAGCTCCGGCCGGCGCGACTGTGGTCGATCTGGGTGGCAAGTTCGTGATGCCGGGCATTATCAATCTTCACGGGCATCTTGGGAACGTGGTGGAACTGACGCAGGATCCGAAAAACTTCACCCGCGCCAACGTCGAAAAACAGTTGATGACCTACGCCAACTACGGCGTCACCAGCGTGCTCAGCATGGGAAGCGATCAGCCGTTGATTTTCGATATGCGCGCCGCGCAGCGCGCCGGCCGCCCGAAGATGACACGCATCTATACGGCAGGCAAGGGGTTCACCGGCAAGAATGGCTATCCCACGACAGTGCCCGGCATGAAGGGTGTCCCGTATGAGGTGGGGAGCGTGGCCGAGGTGGAAGCCGCGATGAAGGAACTGGCTCCTCAGAAACCGGATTTCGTGAAGATCTGGGTAGACGATCATCTGGGCAAGGAAACGAAGATCCCGACGGAGGTTTCGGTGGCGATCATCGAAGCCGCCAAGAAGCGGGGATTAAAAACCTGTGCGCATATTTTCTATTACGCGGATGCGCTGGCGCTTTCCGAGCATGGGCTGTATGCCTGCGCTCATAGCGTCCGCGACAGAGAAGTGGACGATAAGCTGATCCAGACGATGAAGAAGAACGGCACCTGGCAACTGGGGACGCTGGTTCGCGAGTTGTCCACTTTCGTGTTTTCAAAGCCGCCTGATTTTCTGGACGATCCGTTCTTCAAAATGGGGACAACGCCGGGGGTAGTGGGTACGCTGAAGAGCGACGCTTATTTGAAGAGGCAGCAGGCCGATCACGATCTGGCGAAGTATCCCGGCTTTCTCGCCATGGCGCAGAAGAATCTGAAGAAGCTCTACGATGCCGGGGTGAAGGTGGGCTTCGCCACCGACAGCGGCCCGCCAGCGCGTTTCTCCGGCTTTTTCGAACATAAGGAAATGGAACTGATGGTTCAGGCGGGCTTCACGCCCCTGCAGGTGATCCAGATTTTCTCGAAGAATTCGGCTGAATTCCTGGGTGCTTCGAAGGATCTGGGAACGATCGAGAAGGGGCACTGGGCGGACCTGGTTGTGCTGTCCAAGAATCCCGTAGCCGACATCAAAAACACTCACACGATTGAGGCCGTATATGTGGCCGGCAACAAGGTGCGCTGAATGCCGCGGGTGGGCATTACGTATAGCGTGGACGGTAAGCTGGCGCCGTATGCCGAGGCGTTGAGGCGCGCCGGACTGGAGCCTGTTCCGTTGGCCGCCCCAGGCCCATCTTCGATCGAAGGTCTGGACGGGATTTTGATCAGTGGAGGCGCGGATGTGAATCCTTCCCGCTATGGGCAGGAGCGCCATGCGGAGTGTGAGCCGCCCGATGAGGCGCGCGATCTGCTGGAACTTTCCATAGCCAGAGCCGCCCTCGAAGCGGATCTGCCGCTTCTCTGCATTTGCCGCGGAATGCAGCTTCTCAACGTGGTCCAAGGCGGCGATCTGATTCAGCATTTGGCCGCTACCGCGATCCATGTGCAGCGTGGCGTGGACGACGCCCATTCCGTTTCTACTCGCGATGGCACGCGGCTCGCGCAAATTGCCGGCGATACGTTTACGGTGAATTCACGGCATCATCAGGCGGTTGGGCGTGTGGGGGCCGGGCTGGCGGTGTCGGCGACTTCGCCGGATGGGGTCATCGAGGGGCTGGAGATGGCCGGCAGGCGGTTTGTGGTGGCAGTGCAATGGCACCCCGAAGATCGGGTTGCGTCGCATGCCTCAGACAGGCAGTTGTTCCAAGCCTTTGCAAAGGCGCTTACCGCAGGCGCTTAGGCCGGCCGCGATGAGCAAAAGCTATGTGAGGCGCCGGCTGGAGCCGACTTTCCGCTTCTGGATGCGGACCGAAATTCATGTGTATGGCTTTTCGATTGCCGCAAACGTCCTGTTATCTTTTTTTCCGTTCCTGATCGTGATGGTGAGTCTATGCCGTTACGTCCTACAATGGCAGGCCGCCGTGGATGCGATTTACTTCGCGCTGCGGGATACGTTTCCCGGCCAATGGAGCGACTGGCTGATCCGCAATCTGAACTGGGTGGTGCTGAAGCGGGGCCCATTCCAATACGTGTCGGTGCTGGTGCTGTTTTTCACCGCCAATGGCGTGTTTGAACCGCTGGAGGTGGCGCTGAATCGTATCTGGAAAGTGGAGACCAACCGCAGCTTTCTGCGGAACCAGTTGGTAAGCCTGGGGCTGATCTTTATCTGCGGAACGTTGATTCTGATCTCGCTTTCGTTGAGCGCGGCCAACCGTGTGTTCCTCGCGAAGATGATGCCGGGTGTGTCCTCGGTAGTGGCCGCAGGTTTTTTCCGGCTGGCGGCGGTGCTGATCACGATTTTTGTGTTGTTTCTGATCTACTGGCTGCTGCCGAATACACAGATCGCCTGGCGGCGCGTGGTGCCGGTGGCCGTCCTGGTGGGAATTGCGATCGAGATTTTGAAGTCGCTCACGCTGCTGTTCTGGACGCCCATTGACGAGAAGTTTTATCTGGAGTATGGTCCGTTTGAATACGCCGCCATCATGATTTTCTGGTCATTTCTCGCGTCCATGCTGGTACTCGCGGGCGCCGAGTGGGCGGCGCGCAAGGGCGTGGAAATGAAAGCCAATCCGGTTGAGGAGATTGCATCCTCGATGGACGGTTAGATAGACTTGGTATCCTTTGGATAGGAACAAGCATGCCCAAGAAGCAAACGCCTAAGGATTTGACCCGCCGGGAGGCCGTGAAGGCCGCCGGAGCCGCCACGGCGGCGGTCGCGCTGGCACGCAAGGTGGAGGGTTTTCCCGGTATACAGAAGGTGAAAGCGGCCAACAACACGGTGCAATACGCCGTGATCGGCACCGGCAGCCGCGGCCAGTATCATCTTCAACATTGGAAGAATGTCGACGGGGGCCGGTGCGTGGCCATATGCGATATCAATGACGCCGCTCTTCAGAAAGGGCTGGCCGAGGCTCCCGACAAGCCGCAACCCTACAAAGACTATCGCGAATTACTGGCGCGCAAAGACGTCGACGCGGTGCAGATCGCCACGCCGCTGTATACCCACTTCCCGATCACCAAAGACTCGCTGCTGGCGGGAAAACACGTGTTCTGCGAAAAGAGCCTGGTGTTCAAGGCGGAAGAAGTGGACGCACTCCGCGCGCTGGTTGCGGAGCGTCCCAAACAGGTGATGCAGGTCGGCTTGCAGCGGCGCTACAGCGAGTTTTATCAGACGGCAAAACAGATGGTAGACAAGGGCATGATCGGGGATGTCACCAACGTGTATGCCCAATGGAACCGTAATCCCGGCTGGCCTTATCGTAAAGATAACTGGCGGCTGTACAAGGAATTCTCCGGCGGGCTGACGGCCGAATTGGCGTCTCACCAGATCGATGTCGCCGATTGGATGTTCGGCTCCCACCCAGAGTTTGTAATGGGCGTAGGCGGTATTGATTATTATAAGGATGGCCGGACCGTTTTCGACAATATTCAACTCATCTTCCGCTATCCCAAAGGGCAGAAACTGATGTACAGCGCCATCTGTACCAACAAGCATCTGGCCCTCTTCCAGGGTACGCGCACCGAGTTCGGCGAAATGATTATGGGGACGCAGGGAACCATCGAGATCACGGTCGGTACGGATAAAGAACCGGCACTCGGTTTGTGGTTTTATGAACCTGGCCCGAAAGTGGAATCGGCGGCGGCAAAGAAAGAGAAAGCCGCCCCCGCATCGGCATCGCTCACGACCACCGGCAAGGGCGGGAAGCCGCTGCCCATTTTGTTGAACAAAGATCAGGTGACGGAGAATGACACTTTCGTTTCCAAGGAGATGAAATTTGCCCGGCGCTGGCTTTATTCCAAGGGCGTGATGGTGCCGGAAGAACCGAAGAATCCGGTTGATGTGCAACTCGAATCGTTTTTGGATTGTGTACGCACGGGCAAGAAGCCGCTGGCGGATATTGAAGTCGGCCTGGCGGATTCAAGCGCGGTGATTCTCTCCAATCTGGCGATGGATGAAGGCCGCCGGGTTTACATGAACGAGATTCACAACCTGGGCAAAAAGGTCTAACTCCTCAGAAGCAAACTCCGTGGCGGAGATCCTTCCAGCAAGGGCGGAACACGCCGAGGCAATCCATCGTATTGCCAGGCGCCTTCAACTGGAAGGCCGGGAACTGACAGCCGCCGTTAAGAGTGGGTTTTTCTTATACGCGGGCTCGGTCACGGACTATCAAAAAACTCTCCGGGAATCGGATTTCTGTTACATTGCCTGGGAAGCGCAGGAGTGCATTGGATTTCTCACTACCATTACTCCGGAGGCGCTGGCCAAACTCCCGGCGGGGCCGAATCGCGACCTCTTTGAGGAGAACGGTGAGTTCCCGCTGCTCATTGAACAGATCGGCGTCACGCCGGAGTGGCAGCATCGCGGCGTGGGACAATCCTTGCTCGAGGAACTGCTGGAGAAAAGCAAGACGACGAGGCTGATGGCGACGGTGGTCCACAGCCCAGTGCGGAATGAGGGTTCGATCCAGTTCCTGCTGCGCAATCAATGGCGGCTGCATCGTGAGGTCACCACGGTGAAGCGGGTTTGGGGCTTTTATGAGTACCGCCAGGGGCGTGATGCTTAGAAGGAGTTCTTTTATGAAACGACTGCTGCTGTTGATCTGCGCCGCATTGACGGCCGCGCCGCCCTCCACGAGCCCCTTCCCGGCATGGGAGGGCAAGGTCACGGTAAAACCTGCCGCTCCGGGCGCGGGACGCCATTCGATCCACTCCTACTTCAACACAAACCCCGAGAGTCCCGATGGCAAGCGGCTCCTGTTCTACAGCTCTCCCACTCGCGACGCGGGCAACGGTGAGTTGCGGATTCGCGAGCGATCCACCGGCAGGGAGACAGTGGTGGCACGCAACATCACTACAGAAGACGCGCATCGCGCGGCATGCCAGCAATGGATATCAGGCGGCCGCGGGATTGTGTATCACGATTTCCGCGCCGGCAAGCCGATGGTGATCGCGTACGATCTCCAATCGCGTCAGGAGCGAATTCTAGCGCGAGACCGCCTGGTGTCGTGGGGGCAACCGAATGGCGATATCGTTCCGATCTACGGACAGCATTGGAATCCAGGCAAGCATCGCGACCTGGAACTGCTTAATGTGGTCACAGGCGAGATCCGTACGGTAGTGACCGCGGATGCCACCCGCGCCATGTATGGCAGGCAGATCGCGGAACGATTCGGCAACAAGCCCATCTCGATCTTTTTCCCGATTCTCAGTCCGGACGCCCAGCGAGTGGTGTTCAAGCTGGCCACGGCAACGGGAACGGATTTCCGAAGCAAGCAGGCCAGCGATCGTGAGACGTTGATCGGCTATGACTTGCGGCACGCGCGGTTCCTGTTCTTCCGGGCTAAGTGGGGACATCCCGCGTGGCATCCCGATTCGCGCCGGCAGATCAATGTTCCCAACTTGATCGTAGACACCGACGATGGTTCCGAACAGCCGATTCCAGAGCTGCCGAAGTTCCCAGGCTCGCATCCTTCCCTCAGCCCCGACGGCAAGCTCTTTGCCACCGATACGACCCTGGAGGCGTTTGGCGGAACAAAAGGCCAGTGGGGCGTCGTGGTGGCGAATCTTTCCGGAACACACTATCGAATTCTGCACCGCTTCGACAACAGCCATGGAGCGGCATCGTGGCGTGTTTCGCATCCGCATCCGATTTTCAGCGCCGACGGACGGCGTATCTACTTCAACGTGTCCGAGGGCCAATGGACTACGCTGTACGTTGCCGAAGTCGATCCGGCTAAGGTTGACTGATGCCGCGTCAGGAAGTTGTAAACGCTTCGGCGAAGCGCTTGGCAACGGTACGATGCTCCGAGCCGCGCATCATCCAAACGCTGATCACGATTTTGCCCTTTCCCTGCAGCAGCGTGTAAATTGCCGGATCGCCGGCCACCAGTTGGGCATGTACCTGTTTCGATGTCCTGCGCCCGGAGCCTTCGTCCCACTCCACCATCAGGTGCGGCACTTCGTTGGCAATTCGGGGCAGGTGCCTGCTGACGCGCAGTCCGTCTACCTTCGATAGTACGGCCATCATTTCCGATACGCGGCGATCCAGCTCACGGCTCTCCGCTTCATGGTCGACCTTCAGGTAACGCTCCACCGTCGCTACCATTCCTACAATCTCTTCTTTGCCCACTTTCATTCCGCGGCCCACGCCGCCATAGGGGCTCTGCGCTTCCGTAGCCGCTTCGATGAGATCCTTGCGGCCCAGCAGCAACCCGGCGGATTGCGGCCCGGTCATTCCCTTACCGCCGCTGAAGGCGACCAGGTCGAAGCCATTCCTGTTCACGTAGTTCCAGAGGTTTTCTTTCGGCGGGACATCGGCGGCGGCATCGTTCAGGGTAGGCACGTTGTGTTCCCTGGCAATCTTCACCCACTCATCGCGCTTGATCCTGCCGTCCGGCTCATGCTTGTTCAGAAAAAACATCATCGCGGTGCGCGGGCCGATTGCCTTTTCAAGCTCTTCCCGCGTCTCGACGTGAATCACTTTCGCCCCGGCGACCCGCATCTGGTGTTCATAGCCGCTGCGGTGCGTCTTCTGCTGGATTACCTCGAAGGGAATGCCATCGGTGTCCGGCAACTGCTGCATTTTACGGTGGTCGCCCCGGGCCATGCACGCCACCGTGCCCACCGCGATGGAAGCAGCCGCTCCACAAGTGACCATGGCGGCCGGCACCTTCAGCATCTCCGCCAATCGGATCCCCGCTTTCTTCTGGAGATCGGGCAAATGGACAAAATGCTGGGCAGCGTCATCCATGGCACGGATTACTTCCGGAGGCATCAGAGAGCCGCCGAGAACGGTGACCGTACCCATCCCATTGATCACCGGCTTGACACCGAGGCGCTCGTAAACGCCGGCGGTCGACTTGGAGTTTGATTTGGCGGCGGAAGCAGGGACGGCCAGTCCAGCGGCAGCGGCGGTCTGAAGCATATGGCGGCGTGATGGTTTCATGAATGGGATTGTAGCGCTACTGCGGTTGGAGGTCGGTAGCGGCTTGACAGCTATTCAATTACTTGCTTGAATAGTTTCATCATGACTCCCGAAAGGAAACGACAGTTTAAGGACCAGCTTTTCGAGCAATTTGCGCGCATCGGAAAAGCGTTCTCCAGCGGGCGGCGGCTTGAACTGCTGGAGCTGCTGGCGCAGCGGGAGCGTACGGTGGAAGAAATGGCGGCCGAGGCGGGGATATCGGTTGCAAACTGCTCGCGGCACCTTCAGGTGCTCCGCGGGGCGCAGCTTGTCGAGGTTCGCCGGGAGGGGCTCTATGCCAGCTACCGTTTGGCCGATGAGCAGGTGCTGGGACTGTGGTTATCTTTTCGTCAACTTGGTGAAGCGCGGCTGGCTGAGGTTTCGCGAGTTATCGAGACGTTTTTGAAAGACCGCCAATCGCTCCAAGCCATCACAAACGAGGAACTGGTGTCGCGCCTGAAGAAGAAGGAAGTTGTGGTTCTGGATGTCCGGCCCGAGGCGGAGTTTCGAGCGGGACATATTGCCGCGGCGCAGTCGGTTCCAATCGCGGAGCTGGAAAAGCGCCTCAAGGAGATTCCGAAAGGAAGCACGGTTGTCGCTTACTGCCGCGGTCCCTATTGTGTGTTTGCCGACGATGCGGTGTCTTTGCTCCGCCAACACGGATACGACGCGCTTCGATTGAAGAGCGGGTTCCCGGAGTGGAAAATGCAGGGCCTGCCTGTGGCCACCGGGCTGCGAACACAGTGACGAATCAAATTGATACCGAAACTCTGCGGCAATGGCTCGACACCGGCAAGCCGGTCACCGTGGTCGACATTCGCGCGAAAGAAGACCGCGCGCAGTGGTGGATCCCTGAAAGTATCCACATCGACGCTTACGACGAATTGAAGGAAGGAAGGCCAGGAGCACTGGCAAATGCCGCCCTCCCCGCCGGGGTGCCGGTGGTGACGATCTGCAATAGGGGACGTGTAAGCCAGGCTGCGGCGGAGGCTCTGCGGGCACGCGGCTTCGAAGCAATGTTTCTGGAAGACGGAATGAAATCGTGGAGTTTTGCCTGGAACACGGCGGAAGTGCCCATGAGAGAGGAGAGCGCAAGCATCCTACAAATCCGGCGAACCGGAAAAGGATGCCTGTCTTATCTGGCCGGCTCTAAGCGGGAAGCCGTGGTGATCGACGCTTCGCTGCCTCCGGAAGTCTACCTGCGGCTGGCGTCGCAACGCGGCCTGCGGATCCGGTATGTTCTCGACACTCATATTCATGCGGATCATCTTTCGCGCTCGCGCCGGCTGGCCGACGCGGCCGGGGCGATACTCCTTCTTCCTCCTCAAGGGCGTGTTCGTTTTCCCTTTCTTCCGATTCCTCACGGCGGGAGCGTGACTTTTGGTGAGGCGGCGCTGACCGCCATAGGCAGCCCGGGGCACACGTTGGAAAGCACTTCCTATGTGGTAAACGGGGATGCGCTTTTTACCGGAGACACGCTATTTCTTGCAGGTGTGGGAAGGCCCGACCTGCATGCGGATGCTCACTCGGCGCGAGAGCGTTCCCGCCTTTTATTTCAGACGCTGAATCACCTTGTTTCCCTGAGCCCGGAGCTGCTGGTGCTACCGGGACACGCGAGCGAACCGATCCCCTTTGACGGGGTACCGCTGGTTGCGTGCTTAGGCGCGGTATCCGGCAGGCTGCGCCACTGGCTCACGTCCGAGAGGATTTTTGTCGAACAAATCCTCAAACGGATTCCGCCAACACCTCCCAACTACACGCACATCGTGGAACGGAATGAAGCGGGGGCGATGCCCGAGGGCGATCCGGCGGAGCTGGAAGCCGGAGCGAACCGCTGTGCGATCGCATGACGCCTTCGCGGTCCCCAGGGAGGTTGAGGTCAAACTGGGGCTTCGCGAAAACTGGAAGCAGTTTTCCCTTCTGGTGGTCGTCAATGCCTTTGTCGGCTCGATGGCCGGCATGGAGCGCGTTGTGTTTCCCCTGCTTGCCGAGCGCGAATTTGGGATTGTCTCCCGTGCCGCAATTCTTTCGTTCATCGTGAGCTTTGGGCTTACCAAGGCATTTTCCAACCTGTTTGCGGGGAGCTTCAGCGATCGCGCCGGACGCAAGATCGTGCTGGTTGTTGGATGGCTGTTCGCCCTTCCCATACCGCTGCTGATTTTCTACGCGCCCTCCTGGGGGTGGATTGTCTTTGCGAACGTTCTTCTGGGACTGAATCAAGGGCTGTGCTGGTCCACCACGGTGATCATGAAAATCGACCTTGCCGGGCCGAAGAGCCGCGGGCTTGCGATGGGACTGAATGAAGCTGCCGGATACCTGGCAGTCTCCCTGGCGGCTTTAGGATCCGGGTATCTGGCAGGGGTGTCGGGACTACGCAGCGCTCCGCTCTATATCGGCGGGGTCTCCGCGGCCGCTGGTCTCTTCCTTTCGGCCGCCTTCGTTCGTGAGTCTCGTGACCATGTTCGCCAGGAAGCCAAGGCGCAGCCGGTGGGCGCGGAGAAGCGCTCATTTTCGAGTATCTTCTGGACGACGAGTTGGAAGGACCGGGCGCTATTCTCCGTGAGCCAGGCAGGGATGATCAACAACCTCAATGACGGCATGGCGTGGGGGCTTTTCCCCCTCTATTTCGCTTCGCGGGGGCTGACGCTCAGGGAGATCAGCGTACTCGGGGCGATCTATCCGGCGGTGTGGGGCCTGACGCAACTCGGCACGGGCGCGCTCTCCGACCGGATTGGCCGAAAAGGTCTCATCGTTGGCGGAATGCTCCTGCAAGGGGTCAGCATTATCCTGCTTGTCCTCTCGACGGGGTTTCCCTGCTGGATCGCCTGCTGTGCATTCCTCGGGGCCGGAACCGCAATGGTCTATCCGACGCTCCTTGCCGCGATCGGGGACGTGGCGCACGCGAGTTGGCGAGCGTCCGCAGTCGGAGTATACCGACTGTGGCGGGACAGCGGCTATGCGATCGGGGCCTTAATGGCGGGCGTACTTGCGGACCGCTTCGGAATGAGTTGGGCAATCGGGGCCGTTGGAGCCCTGACTTTGCTCTCTGGCATAATCGTAGCGTCGGCGATGTACGAAACGCATCCGGTAAAGTCCGGATCAGGCTAAGTGGCCGCTGGAACAGCCTTCTTCTTGCCGGCACGGCGCTTCTCGGCGGGCGGCTGGCGGTCACTCTTTTTCAGATTGGGTAGGACGATCTGGAGAACAAATTTTTTCTCGCCGTGTTCGTCGAACTTGATGGCAATCTGCTCCTCGGTGCAGGTAACCACGCTGCCCAGACCAAACTTCGGATGTTCCACCTGAGCGCCCGGAGCGTATGCGGGCTTATTCGCCATTCTTGAGAGTCCTCCTCTAAATCATAACAAACTCAAATGTTCGGTGTCGCGAGGTAAAATAGGAAGGATGCGTACTGTGATCGTACTGCTGACTTTGGCGCCTTTGTCGGGGGCCGGGTTTGACTTGTTTTCCGCCTTACGTAAGGTGGAAGACCGGTACAACAATGTCAAGACCATGCAACTCGATTTCGAGCAGAGCCTCGTCTTTCGCAGCCAGCCCACGGCCCGGCGGACTGAATCGGGGGTGCTGTATCTAAGAAAGCCAGGAAAGATGCGGTGGGATTACCGCGATCCCGCCAAGAAGCTCTTTCTTTCCGACGGGAAGGATGTTTACTTCTATTCTCCTTCCACGAATCGGGTGGAAAAATCGAAGCTGAAGGAAACCGAGGACATGCGGGCTCCGCTGGCGTTCCTGCTGGGGAAACTGGACTTTCAACGGGATTTCCGGGAGTACCGCGATAAGCCAGAAGGACTAAATCACTGGATTACGGCCATTCCGAAGTCCGATAAGGCGCCGTATAAGCAGGTGGAGTTTTTACTGTTAGCGAATGGGCCGCAGATCAGCAAACTTCGAGTGCTTGGACATGACGACTCGATCATGGAATTCAGCTTCCGAAATGAGCGCATGAATCCCATCCTGGACGAAAAGCTATTTCAGTTCCAGCCGCTACCGGGAGTGGAAGTGATGGAGGTGAGCCAGTAATTACGGCTCAACCGGCTAGGCCTAGACCCACAAATCCGCCAGCGGCTTCCCTTTCACCAGTTCACGGGGCTGGTTCAAGTGGTTCAGCACTTCCATGTCGGGGTTGATGCCGAGACTGTAGTACACGGTGGCCAGCAGATCATTGGGATGGACCGGCTTTTCTTTCGGAGACGATCCGGTGGCGTCCGATTCGCCATACAGCTTGCCGCCGGGTATTCCCGCGCCGGTGATCATGGCGGTGTAGCAGTACGGCCAATGATCACGCCCGTCGGGGGAATTAGTATTGCCGGAAGTGCTCACTCCCATTCGCGGCGAGCGGCCGAATTCTCCCACGGCAACGACTAGCGTATCTTTCAACATGCCGCGCTGATCCATGTCTTCCACCAGGGCCGACAATCCGCGGTCGAGTACCGGGCAGTGGAGGTTCTTAAGCGGGCCGAAGTTCGCGGCATGGGTATCGAAGGCATCGACTTCCGGATTTCCATTGGCGACGGCGGGCCAGTTGACCTGTACGAAACGCGTACCGGCTTCGATCAGACGGCGGGCCATCAGCAGGCTCTGGCCAAACGTGGTGCGGCCGTAGCGATCGCGCGCCTTGTCTTCTTCCTTGTTCAAATCAAACGCGTCACGCGCTTTGCCGGAGAGCACCAGATCGAACGCCTTCGCATAGTATTCGTCGATAGCCTGATCCTTCAACGCTTTTTCCAACTGCGGCATCGAGCCGTTGATTCCCTTCAGCAACTCCAGCCGATCCTTGAGCCGCTCCGGAGAAACCTCTTTGCGGAGTGTCAGATCGTCCAGCCGGATCGCCTTGTTGGGATCCTGATAGAGGCGGTAAGGATCATATGCTTTTCCGAGGAAGCCGGCGGCGCCGCCTTTACCGATGACGCTCGATTCCTGCAGCGGACGCGGCATCTCGACGAAGGGAAGCACGGGCTCCTTGGGCGGCATCATCTTTGAAATGTGTGAGCCGGCGGTGGGGAAATCGGCCGGTGATGGCGGCTCAAGCTGGCCTGATGGAGAGACCTTATCCGGCGGATATCCGGTGAGCATCTGATAAATAGCAGCGGTGTGATTGAATAATCCGCTGGGCGTGTAGCTCATGGAACGGATCAGCGTATAACGCTTCACCTGATCGGCGAACATCGGCATGTGTTCGCCCAACTGGATGCCGGGAACCTTGGTGGAAATGGCTTTGAACTCGCCGCGGATGTTCGACGGGGCGTTGGGCTTAGGATCGAAGATGTCCAGATGGCTGGGGCCGCCCTGCAGGAAGACCATGATCACACTCTTGGCGGCTCCGAATCCGCGGGAGCCTTCCAGCCGCGAGGCGGATGCGGCCGGCGCCGCTTGCGCCTTCTGCCATTGCAGGAAGTTCGGAAGACTTAGTCCAAAGAGGCCGATCGAGCCGGCCCGAAGCAGTTCGCGGCGTGTCGGACCATCGCAAAGCGTTCCGGTCTTTCCAGGGATGACGAGCATGGGAGATCTCCTTTTTGCCCAGGTTTGCCTGTGGACATTATATAGGAATGTGCGATCACCGGCGTGGGTAAAAGCAAATGCATCCGCCTTCGCTGCCGGCCGGGCTGCGATTGTTCGGCGCAGCCCGCCGCACCGGCCGCAAAAACCGCCCCGCCCGGCGGACCAGGGTCAAGGAAGGGAGCCTGACTTCCCGATTCAGGAGGATAATAGGAGTGCATGGGAAATATCAAGCTCTCCTCGTGGTTGTCCGCGGCTTTCTGCGCCGTCACATCGGTCTCCGCGGCCGTGGATTTCCCCGATCCCGTCATCGACGTGAAACCCGCGTCCGGCAAACAGACGGTGGTGCTCGCGGGCGGCTGCTTCTGGTGCACGGAAGCGGTCTTCGAAATCATGGAAGGTGTGGAGGATGTGATCGCCGGGTACTCGGGCGGCACGAAGGAAACGGCGAAGTATGACATCGTTTCCGCCGGACGCACCGGCCACGCCGAGTCGATCCTGATCACCTACGATCCCGCCAAGACTTCCTACGGGCAGTTACTGAAGATTTTTTTCAGCGTGGCCCACGATCCTACGACGTTGAACCGCCAGGGCGCGGACGTCGGGACGCATTACCGGAGCGCCATTTTTTATGCCAATGAAGAGCAGAAGCAGGTTGCCGAGGCTTACATTCAACAGCTGAATGCGGCGCACGTCTTTCGCAGTCCGATCGTGACCCAACTCGCCCCGCTCGATAAGTTCTACACCGCCGAAGGCTACCATCAGAACTATGCCGAGCGGAATCGCTCCAACCCTTACATCGTGAACGTCGCCGACCCCAAAGTCGCCAAGCTGAAGCAGATGTTTCCGGGGTGCGTGCGGAAAAGGAAAAGCAAGTGAAGATCGTCGATGTCAACGAGGCGGGTGAACTCAGCGGACCCGCGGAAGTGGACAAGATCGTCAAGACCGCTGAAGAGTGGCGCGAGCAGCTCTCCCCCTCTGAATTTGAGGTCACGCGCCAGCAAGGCACAGAGCGCGCCTTCACCGGCATATTGAAGAAGAATCATGCCGATGGAATTTACCGCTGTGTGTGCTGCGGCACGGCGTTGTTCGATTCTAAAAGCAAGTTCGATTCGGGCACCGGGTGGCCCAGCTTCTTCGCACCGATCGCGCCGGAGAATGTCCTCGAAGAAAGGGACGCGTCCCATGGAATGATTCGCGTGGAGAGCAAATGCGCCCGCTGCGATGCTCATCTCGGACATAGATTCGACGATGGTCCCCCGCCGACCGGTCTCCGCTACTGTATGAACTCCGCTGCGCTCCGCTTCATCCCGCGCTCCTCCCGGCCGGGTGGTAAGATATAATCGCCTCGGTCCTATTCTGGGAGGAGTCTACCTGTCATGATCCGTTTAGACGCTGACCGTACTGTCGAATTCTGCGACGGGTTCCGCCGCCGGGACTTTCTTCACGCCGGAACTCTTTCCGCTCTCGGGCTCGGATTAACGCAGTTCCTGGGCCTGAAAGCCCAAGGCGCCGTGGACAAGAGCAAGGATACCAACTGCATCATGCTGATGCTGGTTGGCGGTCCTTCTCAGCTCGATACCTGGGACATGAAGCCCAACGCCCCGATCGAGATTCGCGGTCCTTACAAGCCGATTAAGACGAACGTGCCGGGCATCGAGATCTCGGAGAATTTCCCACGGATGGCGAAGCATGCGGATAAGTACGCCATCATCCGCAGCATGTATCACACGGCCGCCGCCGTTCATGACACCGGCCATCAGATGATGCAGACAGGGCGACTCTTTCAGGGCGGCATTGAGCATCCCCATATCGGCTGTGTGCTGGCCAAGCTGAAGGGACCCAACGGCGACGTCCCGCCGCACGTGCTGCTGCCGCGCACGATCGGTAACACCGGCGGCAACATGCCCCATGGACAGAACGCGGGCTATCTCGGCAAGACTTTCGATCCCTTTGTCCTGAACGCCGATCCCTCGGATCCGAATTTTCGCGTGCCGGACATGCTGCCGCCCGACTATTTAACGTCCCTGCGCGTAGATCGCCGCCGAAACTGGCGCGAGATGGTGGATCGCAGTGTCAGCAAGTTCGAAACCTCTCAGGACGCGCGCTTGCTGGATTCCACCTTTCAACAGGCGTATACATTGATGTCCTCGGAAAAGGCGAGGGCGGCATTTGAGCTGCACCGCGAGCCCGAGAAGATTCGCGAAAAGTACGGCATGACCCGCTTCGGCCAAAGCTGTCTGCTCGCCCGCCGTTTAATCGAGGCGGGTGTACGCTTTGTCACCATCAATATGTTTGAGACGGTGTTTGACGAGATCACCTGGGATATCCACGGCTCCAAGCCGTTCAGCCCCATAAGCTGCTATCGGGATCTTGTCGGGCCGATGTTCGACATGGCTTATTCGAGCCTGCTCGAAGAGCTGAGCGAGCGTGGGTTGCTTTCAAAGACCATGGTCGTAGGCTTCGGCGAGTTCGGCCGTACTCCCAAGGTAAACCCCGCCGGGGGACGCGATCACTGGCCGCAGTGCTGGTCCATTCTGATGGCGGGCGGCGGCGTAAAAGGCGGACAGGTGATCGGCGCTTCCGACGAAATCGGAGCCATGCCCAAGGACCGTCCGACGACCCCCGCCGATGTCGCGGCTACCATTTATCATGCCCTTGGCATTGATCCGGAGACGGAACTGCCGGGCGCGCAGGGCAGGCCGATTCCGATCGTGGATCGCGGCGTGCACCCGATCAAGGAGTTGTTTGCATGAAGTTGTTGTTGATCCTCATTGCCCCGTTGCTGAGTGCTCAACTGAAAGTTCTGCCGCCCGAATCGACGCTCTCCACTTCCGAATCCCGGCAGCAGCTTCTGGCGGAGGGCGCTGCTGGTGGCTTCCATGAGGATCTGACCGGCAAAGCACAGTGGACTTCTTCGAATCCGGGCATCGCCGCCGTCGATGCCGCCGGAATCGTGAAACCTGTCGCCGATGGCGAGGCCACCATCACGGCTTCCGTCAATGGCCAGACCGCCGCCGCGAAAGTGGTTGTGCGCAATGCGAAGCAGCCGTTTCACTGGAGTTTTCGCAATCATGTCATCCCGGTGATGACCAAGACGGGCTGCAATCAGGGCGCCTGTCACGGAGCCCTGGCGGGCAAGAACGGCTTCAAGCTGACTCTCCGTGGCTACGATCCCGAAGTGGACTACGACACGCTCACCCGGCAATCCTGGGGACGCCGTGTTTCGCTCGCCGATCCCGCCGGCAGCCTGCTCCTTCAAAAACCGAGCTTCGGCATCCCCCATGGCGGAGGGCTGCGATTCAAAAAGGATTCGCTCGAATACCGCGTGATCGCCGAATGGATTGCCGCCGGCACTCCGCCTCCGTCCGACAAGGATTCCGAAGTCGTAGGCCTGGAATCGTTTCCCCGAACCGCCACGTTGAAGCCCAACCAGGAACAGCAGCTGGTGGTTCGCGCCCGCTACTCCGATGGCCGGGTCGAGGACGTAACGCGCTGGGTGAAGTTCAGTTCCAACAACGAAGGCGTCGCCCTCGTCGATGACAACGGTAAAGTGAAAATGACCGGCCATGGCGAAGTAGCCGTGTCGCTCTGGTATTCCAGCCGGATTATCTATTCCCGCCTCACCGCGCCGTTCCCGAATCAGGTCAGCGACGCCGATTACAAACGGCTGCCGCGCAACAACTACATTGACGATTTGGTGCTCGCCAAGCTCAAGAGCCTGAACCTTGCGCCTTCCGCTCCCGCCGCTGACTCCACGTTTATCCGCCGCGCCTATCTCGATGCGGCCGGCGTACTGCCTAACGCGGAAGAAGTGGAGCAATTCCTCACGGACCAATCCGCGAACAAGCGGCAGAAGCTCATCGACGGCTTACTCGAGCGGGAGGAATACGTGGACTACTGGGCGTACAAATGGTCGGACCTGATGCTGGTTTCCAGCCGCAGGCTGCGGACCAACGCCATGTGGGCCTTCTACAACTGGATCCGCGATTCCGTCAAAGTGAATAAGCCCTGGGACCAGTTCGCGCGCGATATATTCACCGCTTCCGGCAGCACGCGGCAGAACGGCGCTCTCAATTATTTCTTCCTCCACAAGGATCCCATCGACCTTAGCGAGAATGTCACCCAGGCTTTTCTCGGCCAGCGGCTCACTTGCGCCCGCTGTCACAATCATCCGCTGGAAAAGTGGACCCAGAAGCAGTATTACCAGTTCGCCAACCTGTTTTCGCGCGTCGGAATCAAGAACGGCGCGGAAGCCGGCGACGTGGTGGTATTTGCCAAGACGGCCGGCGACATCAATCATCCGCGATTGCTGCGGCCGCTGGCTCCTACGCCACTCGACGGCGAATCCCTTTCGCTCGACGCCACGGCCGACCGCCGCGTGCATTTCGCCAAGTGGCTTACGTCGCCCAAGAATCCATACTTCGCGCGCGCGGTGGTGAATCGCGTTTGGGCCAACTTCATGGGACGCGGGCTGGTTGATCCGGTCGACGACACCCGCGAAGCCAATGCCGCTTCCAATGAAGAGTTGTATTCCGCGTTGACCAAAGACTTCATCGCACATAATTTCGATATCAAGTACCTGATCCGTACAATCATGAATTCCGGCGCCTATCAACTGGCCTCGGAAGCCAACGCCACCAACCAGTACGACAACATGTACTACTCGAAGTACATCGTGAAGCGGCTGCCAGGGGAAGTGATTCTCGATGCGATGTCGCAAGTGACGGGCGTGCCGACGCCGTTCGCCGACTACCCCGCCGGCATCCGGGCCTTGCAGCTACCTGACGTGCAGGTGAAATCACAGTTTCTGAGTGTCTTCGGACGTCCCAACCGCGTCCTCTGCGATTCCTCAGAGCGCTCTTCCGACCCGAGTATCGGCCAGGCGCTGCATGTGATCAACGGCGACACGCTGAACAAGAAATTAAGCGCCGCCGATGGCAATATCAATTCGTTCATGAAACTCGGGCTTTCCGATTCGCGCATCCTCGATCACATTTATCTTTCCGCGTACAGCCGTTATCCCACCGATTCGGAGCGGCAGGCGGAGATGGCCGCCTTGTCCAAATCGAGGCAGGCAAAAGGCTCCGCGGAAGCACAGAAGGAAGCTCGCCGGCAGACGCTCGAAGACATGCTCTGGGCGCTGTTGACCAGCAAAGAGTTCCTGTTCAACTACTGATGAAACGACGTAGTTTCCTGCCGCTGCTTCCAATGGCCGCCTGGGCGGAAGGGAAGGCTCCGCAGATCTTCTCGCTGGCGTTTCACCCCGGAGGAAAGGTCCTCGCCTTAGGGGGTTACAAGGACGTCCGGCTGGCCGATGCTGCCACGGGAAACGCTACCACCACGTTGCCGGGCCATGCGGAAAACGTGCGCGGACTGGCCTTCTCTCCCGATGGCAGGCGGCTGGCGGCCGTGGGGGGATTGCCCGGGCGTAAAGGCGAACTGAAGATCTGGGACGTTGAAGGCAAATCGGTGGCCGCAACGATCCAGGGCCACAGCGACAGCATCTACGCCGTCGCCTGGTCTGCCGATGGCAAGTCCGTGGCAACGTCCAGCTATGACAAGTTCATCAAGCTCTGGGACGCCGCGAGCGGCAAAGAAATCCGCACGCTGAAAGACCACATCGACGCGGTGTATTCCCTGGCGTTCACCCCCGATGGGAAGCGGCTTGTTTCCGGCGCTGCGGATCGCGCGGTGAAGATCTGGAACCCGGAAACAGGCGAGCGCCTGTTTACGCTTTCGGAACCGCTCGATGGCATCAATTCCATTGCACTCGATCCCGGCGGCAAGTTCGTCGCCGCCGGCGGGCTCGACAAAACGCTTCGCATCTGGTCTCTGGGCGACCGCGGCGGCGAGTTGGTCAACACGCTGATCGCCCATGAAGACGCCATCCTGCAAGTAGCATGGTCGCCGGACGGCAACACACTCGTGTCCGCATCGGCCGATAAGACCATCAAGGTGTTCGAAGCAAAGAGTCTAACCGAGCGTAAATCGATCTCCGGCCAACCCGATTGGGTGATGGCCTTGCGGTTTTCGCCGGACGGCAAACATTTCGCCGCCGGCCGGTATGACGGATCTTTAACCATTTACGATCTGGGGAAATTATGAAGCGCACCTTCCTTCTGTTGGCTCTTGCGGCCTCTGCTTTCGGGGAGAAAACGGACCATCCCACCGGCTCCCGGATCACTCCCCCCACCATCAACGTGGTGGCGCCGGTGGGAGTATCGCGCGGCACGTCGGTGGAAATGACCGTGGAAGGCCTGAACCTGGCGGGCGCCAGCGCCATTTACTTCAATGCTCCCGGGGTGAAAGGACGCGTGATCCGCATCAAGGAACTGCCGGACCTGCCGGACATCCGTCTCGGCTCGAACGGGACGCCCTCCACCGTGGACGTTGGTCCGCTGCCGCCTCGCAACCAGGTCACCGTTGAGCTCGACGTTGCCGCCGATGCCGATATAGGAGTCGTAAAGTTTCGCCTGCTAACGCCGCTTGGCACCAGTCCGGAAGGTCAGTTTCTGGTTGAACCCTATTACGGGGAAAGTCTCGACAAAGAGCCGAATGACACGCCCGAAAACGCCTTCGAGACCTACCTGCCGAGCATTCTTGCAGGCGCTATCTCCAAGCCCGGCGATGTGGATCATTTCAAGATTCAAGTGAAAGCGGGCGAAGAGCTGGTGTTCGACAATGGAGCGATGCTCATCGGCTCGCCGCTCCAGCCGGTCGTGTCGATCCTGAGCGAAGACGGCGCCGTCCTGAAGCAATACGGTCTCGACGGTCCCACCAGTGCTATGGTCTTCTCGCACCGGTTCGACAAAGCGGGAGCGTACTACGTGCGCATCGCCGATTATCAGCAGGCGGGCCGCGGCAGCAATATCTATCGCTATAAAGCCGGCAAGTTTACGGTGGCCGCAAACGCGTATCCGCTGGGATTGCGCAGAGGCGAAACCAGGGAGATCACCGTCTACGGTCCGGGCGTGGCGCCCACAAAGATCCAGGTGAAAGGCGAGCCTTCGCCCCAGGAGGAGAATGCCGTCGTGGTGCGGCCGAAGACCGTCCATGGCAAAGCGTTCAATGAACTGAAGCTTGCGCTTGGCGAGGAGCCGGAAGTGGAATCCACCGGCAAGGGGGTGCAGGCAGTTACTCTTCCCGTGACCATCAACGGCCGTATCGCCCGCGCCGCCACGGACTCCTACAGCTTCTCCGCCAAAAAGGGACAGCAGATCGTTTTCGAAGTAAATGCGCGGAGGCTGGGATCCGAATTGGATTCCGAAATTGAAGTAGTGGATGCGAAAGGCAAGCCCGTAGAACGCGTCACGGTGCGCGCCATCTCGGAGACGTCCACAGTGCTGCGCGACCATGAGTCGGCCAGCCGCGGAATTCGCGTCCAGGCCTGGAACACGATCGCGGTGGGCGATTATCTGTTGATCGGGACCGAGATCGTGCGTGTAGAGGCTCTCCCGCGCGGCCCCGATGACGATCTGGTCACCGAAGCCTTCGGCGGCCAGCGCATTTCCTGGTTCGGCACAACGAGCGAGGCTCACGCCATCGACAAACCGGTGTACAAAGTACAGATCCACCCTCCGGGCGCACAGTTCACACCGAACGGATTGCCGCTGGTGCGCATCCACTACCGCAATGATGATGGTGGACCGGGCTACGGGAAAGATTCGTACCTGAGCTTCACCGCGCCCGCGGACGGTTCCTACACCGTGCGTGTACGCGACGTGCGGGGTGAAGGAGGCCTGAGCTACCCATACCGGCTCACCATCCGCGCGCCCAAACCCGATTTTCGCCTCACCATGTCGCCCAGAAATCCGAACGTTCCGGCGGGTGGCTTTGTCCCCGTCACCATTACCGCTCTCCGCATGGATAATTTCGACGGTCCAATCGAGGTCGAGATGGACAATCTGCCCAAAGGACTCCGTGCCACCCGCGGTGTGATTGGAAAGGGTCAGATCAATGCCACCATCCTGTTGAGCGCCGATGACAACGTGCAGTTGAAAGAGGCGGTATCGCTCCACGTCACGGGCCGCGCGGGATCACGCGTGCATCAGGCCAATCCCGAAGACAAACTCAAGCTGGCTGCGCTGATGCCCAAGTCCGATGTATTAATGACGGCTGTAACGCGCGAGGTTGTGCTCGAGCCAGGGGGCAAAGCCGAGATTGAAGTCAGCGTCGCCCGGCAGCGGGATTATGCCGGCCGCGTCCCCGTGCAGGTGCTCAACCTGCCTCCGCAGGTATTGGTTCTCGATGTAGGCTTAAACGGGGTGCTGGTGACCGAAGACGAGTCCAAGCGCAGCTTTACTATCGTCGCGCTGCCCAATGCCGAACCGATTGAACAGACCATCTACGTGGCCGGCACGGTGGAGACGCGCAGTCCGCAGCAGTCTCTCTACGCGGCGCCGCAACCGATCCGGCTCGTCGTCAGGAAGCGCGCTCAGGCTGCTTTATCGAACCCCGTTGCGGCGGACAAAGCATCCTCCGCGCCTCGCCGTTAAACGGCTTGCTCGCGGAAGTTTTCGCCTCTGTGCTGGAGTTCGGCGGCTAAGAGCTTCGCCATCCGATAAACGGTTGGCGGTTGCCACATGGTATTGTGGTCGCCCTCAACTTCATAAGCGGCGACTTGACCCTTTGAGACGTGCCGCCACTCCGTATGCAATTGGCTCAACGTGCCGCTCGGCCGGTCGGTCGCCCAGAAGTGCACGAGCCGGCCGTAATAAGGCCGCGGCTGGTAGGTTCGCAGAGCCAGGCTGAGAGCGTTCTCCTGCGGATCGAGGGCCTCCGGCAGCGCCTCTTTGGCAATCGTGCGAAAGACGGCGCGAGCCCGCGTCATGAGGTACGGCATGATCCTCTTTACGGGCAGGTTGCGAAGATGCGCCGCATGAAAGCGAATCTTTTCGCTCGCGTTAGGACGGGCGACGGAGCTGGCCAGCACATTTCTGGCATCGAACAACGCCACCAGCCGGACGTCTTCCCCGGCCGCTTGCAGCAGGCAAGCCATTTCAAAAGCAATGACGCCGCTCGCGCACCAGCCGGCCAACAGATACGGACCGCGCGGACGGAACTGAGTGAGCGCAGCGATGCAATAAGCAGCGGCGGATTGGATGCAAGGAGGCTTCGGCAGATCTTCGAACTGCGGAATGCGGATCACGAAAACCGGTTGATCCGGGTCGAGAGCTTCCGCCAGGTGACGTGTCTCAATCTGCGCCCCAATCAGAAAGAGAGGGATGCGCGAGCCTCGGGGCTGTATGGGGACCACACCGGAATTGGATGGCTGGTAATCCTTCGAAAGCACTACCGCCATCTCCGCGATCGTGGGGGCTTCCAACAACGACCCCAGGGTAATATCATCCCGATTTAGTTCCGCGCTAAGGGAAACAAGAAAGCGAACGGCGCCTAGTACTACTGTGTTATAAATACAACATTTTGTGGTAAGATTGTTTTGTGGGAACACGCCTTTCCGCGCCAGGCCCACAACAGAAACGCTTTGCGGCATATCTCGATGGCCTG
>DATLCW010000353.1:0-6458 GCA_035526195.1 Bryobacteraceae bacterium | reverse complement strand
TCCCGCCGCGGGTTTGGGAACGCGATTCCTCCCCGCCACAAAAGCTCAGCCGAAAGAGATGTTGCCTTTGGTTGATAAGCCCCTTATTCAGTACGGTATCGAGGAGGCCGTGCACTCAGGAATCAGCAACATCATTATCGTCACCGGCCGCGGCAAAAGCGCCATCGAGGATCATTTTGACGTGAGCTTTGAACTCGAACAGCTTCTGGAAACCAGAGGAAAGCGCGATCTGCTGAACGATGTACGAGCCATATCGGAGATCGATGTTTCCTACGTCCGGCAGCGGGAGGCGCTTGGGCTGGGGCATGCCGTACTTCGCGCCAAGGAACTGGTGGGACCGGAGCCTTTCGCGGTGGTGCTCTCCGATGACGTGATCGACGCCGAGATTCCCTGTCTGCGCCAATTGCTGGATATTCATGAATTCTACGGCGCATCCGTGCTGGCGTTGATGGAAGTGGACGGTCCGGAAATCTCTGCTTACGGAGTGGTGGACGCCGATCCTGTGCCCCATAATGGGCTGGGCAGTCGTCTGTATCGGATTCACAATCTGATCGAGAAGCCAAAGGCTGCCGATGCCCCCTCCAACCTGGCGATTATCGGCAGATACATTCTGACGCCGGAAATCTTCCAATCGATCGAATCCATTCAGCCGGGGTCGGGAGGGGAAATCCAGTTGACGGACGGCTTGAAACATTTGCTACGCAACCGGCCGATTTATGGATTGAAGTTTGAAGGCAAACGCTACGACGCCGGCGATAAGCTGGGCTTTCTCAAGGCAACGGTGGAATTCGCGCTGCGCAGGCATGACCTGGGCGCCCCGTTCCGCGAGTATCTGAAGTCGCAGCATCTCACAAACTGATGACCATCCCATTTGAACTTCCGGTGAAGGCGAGCGAAGCGGCGGCGTTGGCCGATCTGATTTTCCAGATGGCGGAAGGCCGGACGCTTACCGATGAGCTCCGGCAGCGCATCGGGCATCGCGCGGCGGGGTTGGAACTGCAGACACTGGAAGCGTATCCGGGGTCCCTGCAACGGGACCCGACCCATCAATCGGTGTATTACATGGCGGTGGATGGGAAGGCGGACGGGACAACCCACTCGCTGTTGCTGCGGCTGGCGCTGGCTTCCTCTCCGGCGACGGCGTTGTTCAGCGATGCCTTTCTGATCGGGAGAATGCGTCCCGGCGGCGGACGCGAGATTGTCGTGAACGGGATTCCCTTTTCTTCGTGGGACAGCGCGGCGATCGGCACGTATGCGAGGCAGGTCGACACTTCGTTTCTCCCGCGTCCGCAGGGGTCGCGATCGGCCATCGCGGTAGGCAACCGGCACCCCGAGATCAGCCTGCCCGCCGCGTTTGAGGCGTTTCGCGCCATCTACAAGAAGACCGGCATCAATCTGGCATCGACGGTTCAACTCTCGGCGACGCGCGAGATGGCCACCGATGATGTGATCGCGGCACGGGACGGCGAGAACCCTACCGCCATCGGGCATACGCGGGTGACCATCCGTCATCTTTATGAGACGGGACTCTGGGCGGCCATCCGCTCCGGTTGGCGCGAGGGATATAACGCGGAGGCGGACCACTTCATCGTCACCGGCAACACCGGCGATGAGATCGCGCGCTCAGTGGAGATGACCAGGGAATCCATCCGCCATGCCGCCGGGTACACCAAGTTCACGACCGACACCTCACGTCTCTTCGAGCTCGAAGCGGATACGCGCCATCCGCGCGCATGGTCTGTTAGCGAGGTGGAAGACCGCTTCCGGCAAATCCTATCGGAGGAAGAGCGCTCGTGGGTTCGGAATGAATTTTCGGGGCCGTTTTCGACGGGCAATGCGAGTTATGAGTTCTCAACCGATGAGATCATGCGGCTGGCGGTGAAGTTCTGCCGCAGTCTGAAGCTGAATGAGGATCTTTACGATTACATCCGGCAGGTAAAGGCGCAATCCGGCGGCGGGAGGAGCTTCGACTTTGAGCCGTCGATTGATGAAGCGGAGACCCTCACCACGCCAAAGGAGCTGATTTTCTATATGCACTGGCTGCGGGCGCGAGGGCGCGCGGCGCAACTGGTGCCTCCTAACCTTGGGTTCAAGAAGCGGCAGGCTTATCCCGCTTTTTTGAAGACATCCGCGACGAACGGCGTCGGGTTAGAGGATTACGCAGCGCACAAGATGTGGCCGGAGCTGCTGCCGCGGGTGGTGTCGGAGTTCAGCGGACAACCGCTGGAGGAGTTTCGCGCGCGCGTCAGCGAGTTGGCGGCGGTGGCGCGATACTTTAACGGGACCCTGAGCATTCACTCCGGCAGCGGGAAACAGGCTGAAGTCCTGGCGCAGATTGCCCGGGCGACCAGCGGGCGCTGGAATTACAAAATTTCCGGGGAACTGCAACTGCAGCTGTTCGATGTTTTGTCGGAGCTTCCCGAAGACTCTCCGTGGCGCAAGCTGTATGAGCGCATGGTGGCGCGATGCCATGAGTTTGCCGCGCGTCACGCCTTTGGGGAAGAGAGCGAGCTGGCGCAAACGTATCTCGACATGGGCCGCGGGTCCTATCTGGGCGATGCCTCGCGCGGCCGCGTGGACGGAAACCTGTTTCTGGTGTTCTGGCTCGGGAACGTGAATGGCTCGCGGGATGTTGCTTCCCCCGATGGCGACACGCGGTTTTTTAAAGAGAAACTGGATGAGCTGCCAGCAGAGGTATTGAACGAAGTGCGGTCGCGCAATACAAACTACATCGTCTGGCTGGCGGACGAGCTGAGGGGATAAGCGGTCCTATTCCGCCGGCGGACGGCGCAGAGGAACTCGCAGCGGAATCAGGTAGCTCGCAAACCACGGAAGCAACGATTCCTGTGGCTGCTGGAGCAGGGTATCGACCGCCGCCATGACGAATGTCCAACTGTCCGGGTGGAGTCGCCTCTCTTGCGCCAGGGGCCGCAGCTTCTCAAAGATCTGCCCAATCGAGGCGCCGGATTGAAGGGCATCCACAATATCCTCCGCAGCCGCGCGCTGGCGGGAAATAGCGGCCGCGATTCTTTCAAACAGGCCGCTTTCATCCGGCCCCACCGTCATACCATCCTCGAAGAAGACGGCATCTAACTGCAGCAGGCAGTCCCCGGCCACCTTGTATTCCCTTCCGGGTGCCCCGAAGCCCGCGCCTCCGGCCTCAATTCCCGGAGTGGGTGGCAGGACATCGGAATTGTCTCCAAAGAACCCTTGGCGCGTAATCAGCCGCTTGGATCCGGGCAGGATGAAACTGAAGCGATCCGGTACCGATGTTGGACCTCGCGTGAGGGCTTCCATCACCGTGCTGGAGCCCACATTCGCCGAGTTGTAGGTACGCACCTCGCCGTCTGCCGCGGTAAACTTCCACATCACACTTAAGCCAATAATCGCCTTGCCGCTTTCGTTCAACAGGACCGCGGGCAGCTTGTAAATCCAGGTCCGGAAGGAGGGCTGGTTCGGGGTACTCGCGCAGATCGCGATACATGTGCTTCGTCATAAATATTCCGTCTCACAGCATAGCCGCAATCTCACGGAACTTGCGCATCAGACCCTGAAGCAGGCGCTGATTCATGTCTCCTAATGGCTGGTCGGTCGTCACAAACGTCCAGGTGGCGCCGCGCTGATAATTGTCCGGCATCCCATGCGTCACAGGATCCGCGATTGCGTCCTCCATCCCGCGCTCGACCTCCGCGAACAGTTCGGAAGCGTCCTGTAAAAAGCTGTGTAGCGGGTTCCTGCCGCCAAAAGAAATCCAGTGGATGCCGGACTTCATTTCCGAGACTTCCGCCAGATAGTCGGACCACAGCTCATCGATCTTGAGCAGCGCGGCGCGGGGATTGGGACACTCTTGCTCCCCCATCAAAACGGTATCCCGCACTCCCTGCAGCATCCGCCGTTGATTCTCAATCAGCGCATCATACTTCACCAGCATCTTACGCACTTCCAGGTTCTCGCCTTCAATCACCCGCTGGATATGGTTCATCGCCTCCGCCGGGTTTCCGCTCCTGGAAAGTACCGCAGCGAGGCCGAAGCGCTGCATCAGGTCATCCTCAAGACTGAGAAAGAACCGCGATTCCCCCGGATCGCCCTGCCTCCCGGCGCGCCCTCGCAGCTGATGATCGATACGCCGCGCTTCGTGCCGGCACATGCCGATCACATAGAGTCCACCGGCCGGGGCTACCCCTTCCCCAAGCTGAATATCCGTACCCCGTCCAGCGATGTTGGTGGAAATCGTAACCGCGGCCGGCTGACCCGCATCCGCGATAATGGCCGCCTCTTCGGCGTCATTGCGGGCGTTAAGAACCCGATGCGGAATTCCCTGGCGTGCCAGCGCGGCGCTGAGCATTTCCGAGCTGGCCACGCTGTCCGTCCCCACCAGCACGGAGCGCTTCGCCCGATGCGCGAGCTGGATGGCATCCATCACCGCTTCGTCCCGTTGCGTCTTTGAGGGAAAGATGAGGTCCGGCTGGTCGGCGCGGATCATCGGGCGGTGGGTGGGGATGGAGACCACATCGAGCCCGTACACCTGAGAGAACTCGGACGCCTGCGTTTCCGCCGTACCGGTCATGCCGCATTTACGCTCATAAAGCCGGATCAGGCTTTGCATCGTGATGGAACCGAGAATGCGGCCTTGTGTCCGCAGCTCGAGACTTTCTTTCGCCTCGAGCGCGGTTTGCAGCCCGGCGGGCCAGCGGCGCAGATCCGCGATGCGGCCTTTGAACTCGTCCACGATTTGGATGGCGCCGTCCTTCACCAGGTAATCCACGTCGCGTCTCAGCAGCGCATGAGCGTGCAACGCGTCGGTGACGGCGGTGAAGAGCGGAGGATCGTCATACAAATTGCGGCAGCCAAGTGCCGCCTCGATCTTCGCGGTTCCGGAATCGAGCAGCAGAATGTTTCGGCCATGCTCGTCGACGCCGTAGTCGCGGTGACGGACCAGACTGCGCGCCAGAACCGCCAGACGCGTCACCAGCTCCTTGGGTGGGGCTTCTCCCCCCGCAATCACCAGCGGGATGCGCGCTTCGTCAATGAGAATCGAATCCACTTCATCGATAAGAACCGCATGGAAACCGCGCTGGACTACCGACTCCGGTTCCAGCGCGAGGTTGTCGCGCAGGTAGTCGAAGCCGATCTCATTGGGAGTGGCGTAGGTGATATCGCAGGCGTAGGCTTTGCGCCGCTCCTCCAGAGTCATTCCCTGGGTGATGTACCCAATACGGAAGCCGAGGAAGCGGTAGACCGGGCCCATCCATTCCGCATCGCGTTTCGCCAGATAGTCGTTGGCGGTGAGCACGTGTACCGGCAGACCTTGCGACGCGTAGTAGCAAACTGGCATGACCGCGGCCAGTGTCTTTCCTTCTCCCGTTTGCATTTCCGCGATTTTGCCGTCGGCCATCGCAATCGCTCCCAGAAGCTGCACGTCGAAGGGCCGCAGCGCGAGCACGCGTTCCGCGGCAATGGCGGCTACGGCGGTACAGTCCACCAGAGAGTGGACGCGGAGAGCTCGCAGTTCGATATCGGACAGGGTTTGGAGTTCGTGGCGGCGGGTACGAACGGCCTGAAGCACCTCGCGGTAGAAATCGAGAGGATCCGCCTGGGCCGTACCGAAAAGGGTGGCAGCCTTGCGCGCCAGGTCTCTTAACATATACCTATCATCCTGTAACGCGTAGAGGGCCGGACGCGCCCTATGGACGACTCGGTTTAATCTTTAAGTAACGCCCGGCTCATGTTGTGCAGCGAAATCTGCATCGGATTGGCATTGGGCCATTCCGGTGGTGGCGCCAAACCCGGTTTGGTGAGACTGGCTCGATTACAAAGCTCTTCGAATAAAGTCGCCAAGGCGGGGTCACGCCAACCCTTGCCCGCCTCTTCCTGAAGAATCGCTAAAGACTCCGCATGCGTAAAGGCGCGCTTGTAGGGACGTTCCGTGGTTAAAGCATCATAGACATCGGCGATCTGGAGAATGCGCGCCAATAGGGGAATTTGTTCTCCGCGGAGACCGTCGGGGTAGCCGGTACCATCCCAGCGCTCGTGATGGCTGCGGATGATCGGCAGCACCATCCCGAGGCTTTTCATCGGCTTGCAGACCTCTTCCCCTTTCGTGGTGTGCGCGCGCATGATCTCCCACTCTTCCTCCGTTAAACTCCCGCGTTTAAACAGGATACAGTCGGGAACCGCGATCTTGCCGATGTCGTGCAGATAGCCGCCACGATAGAGAGCAAGAAGCTCTGTCTTCGACATTCCGAGCGCCATGCCTAGCGCCACGCTATAAGTGGCGATGCGCTGGCAGTGATCTCCGGTATTCTTATCCCTCTGTTCCACTGCCTGGGCGAGGGCGAAAAGAATCGTCTCGGCCTCTTCCAGGGAGTCGATTGCGGCCTTATGGCGCAACAGAGATTGGATCCGGGTGCGCACGAGTGCGGGCGACAGCGGCTTTAAGAGGAACTCGTCGGCGCCGG
>DATLCW010000350.1:0-96464 GCA_035526195.1 Bryobacteraceae bacterium | reverse complement strand
AGAGTTTCTGAAGGAGATCTCACATGCTGATTTTGATCATTCTCTTGGTGCTGTTGTTTGGCGGTGGATTTTTCGGCTATAGCCGGTATGGCGCTCGCGGCGGGTTGGGCATCGGAGGGATCCTGCTAGTCATCCTTTTGGTGTGGCTATTGGCGGGGGGCGGGCTGGGCAACCTTAGAGTATAGCCCTGACATTGTAACGACCCAGGAGGGATTCGCCTCCGGATTCCTCTGTGTCACCAATCAGGATGCGCACTTTTCTCCGAGAGAATGGTTTGTCGCTGTGCCTCGCAGTTCTTTTTGCAGTCTCTTTTTACGGTCAGATCGTTTTTGGACGCCAGCAGTATAACCAGACCCAAGTGGAACATGGGCGTACTCCGGTTTCCTATGGCGTCTACCTGCGTTCTGGGGAATTCCTCGAAGCGACTTTTGAAAACTGGGAAAGTGAATTCCTTCAAATGGCGCTCTTTGTTTGGCTGACCAGTTTTCTATACCAGAAAGGGTCAGCGGAATCGAAGGATCCCTATAAAGAGGAAGCAGTGGATGAAGATCCGCGCCCGCACCGCAATGAGCCCGGCGTTCCGTTTCCAGTGCGACGCGGGGGAATGATGCTGCGGCTGTATGAGCTTGTCGATCGCCCTGATTTTGCTATTTCTCATTTCGTTCGTAATACATCTTTGGGGCAGCATGAAGGAAAGTTGTCGCGATCAGATGATGCACGGTGCGCGGTGTCCTACCATGATGGATCATCTCGGCAGTGCAAGATTCTGGTTTGAATCCTTTCAGAACTGGCAGAGCGAGTTTTTGTCGGTGGGCGTCGTCGTCGTTTTCTCCATCTTTCTCCGGCAGCGAGGATCCCCGGAGTCAAAACCAGTACACGCGGCCCACCACGTCACTGGAAGAGAATGAAAAAAATGAAAAAGGAGATAGAACGGTGGAGCAATTGCGCGAACTTCTTATAGAAGAATTGAGGGACATCTACCACGCCGAGGGGCAATTGATAAAGGCGCTCCCAAAAATGGCCAAGGCAGCCCGGTCTCCCCAATTGAAGAAGTCGTTTGAGAATCACCTGGCGGAGACCCAGAGCCAGATTCAAAGACTACAGCAGATGTTCGAGCTGCTGGGCGAGAAAGTAAAAGGAAAGCCCTGCAAAGGAATGGCTGGCCTGGTGGAGGAGGGCCAGGAAGTCATCAAGGATGGCAAACGGAAAGATGAAACAATGGCGGATCTGGCATTGATTGGAGCCGCCCAGCGCGTGGAGCACTACGAGATTTCCGCGTACGGCACGGCGCGCGCCATCGCGGAGCGTATTGGCGAAAGCCGCGTGGTGCGTTTGCTTGCGCAAACTCTGAAAGAAGAAGAGAACGCCGATTCCACGCTGACGAAAGTGGCCCAGCCCCTGCTGGAAGAAGCGGCTAAACCCAAAATAGAGCAGGATTGAAGGATAGTGATGGCACGCTTCGGCAGCGGCTGCCGGTCGAGAGATAAATGGGCGGAATGCGATATGGGCTTTGTCCGGCGTTGATAAGCGTGATACTCTCCGCCTGCGCACCCGAGGCCGCGCCTCGGAAGCAGTCAGAGGCCATCAAGCATCTTTCTACGCCGGACGCCTACCGCGTGAAGCTGGAGACCAGCAAAGGCGCGATGGTAATCGAGGTGAGAAAGGAGTGGTCGCCGCGAGCCGCCGAACGCTTTTATGAGTTGGTGAATGCGCATTACTACGATGGCACCCGCTTCCACCGGGTGATCCGAGGGTTTGTCGCCCAGTTCGGCATTCATCCCGATCCAAAGCAGGGCCACTTGTGGCGCGATCTCCGCTTTCCCGATGAACCGGTGAAGCTCTCGAACAAGCGCGGGACGGTCGCGTTTGCGCATAGCGGGCCGCATACACGAGCCGTTCAGGTATTCCTGAACCTGCGGGATAACCCCACGTTGGATAAGCAAAGCTTTCCCGCATTCGGGAAGGTGGTCGAGGGCATGGACGTGGCCGATAGACTGGCATTTCTTTATGGAGAACTGGCGCCGCGAGGCTCGGGACCTGACGGGGTTAAGGCGGAATTGGAAGGGAATGCGTATATGGAGCGCCAATTTCCCCGGCTCGATTACATCAGGACCGCGAGAGTAGCTCCGCAACTCACGGCTTACCCCTGAAGGCTTCGTACCACTTCAGAACTACGTGCAAGGCGGCGGCTTTGAGCCGGCTTCTTCCACCGGTTCGACAACTACGAAATGCTTTCCGTCAGGCGCGACATCGAAAGGGGAATTGAATCCCGTTGCCAATTCAACAGAGGCTTTGGTTCACCAAGAGCGAATCCGCTTTGCATCGAAACAGGCGCGGCCATGAGTATATCGTTGGCGCCGTCGAAGAATAATTGGCGGCCATCGCGGCTCCAGGTGGGGAAACGGCCCCCATCCGCAGCGCACCTTCCCGCAGACGGTCGGCGAGCGTAGGACCTTCCACCAACTCCATCACGATCGCCCGTATCGGACCGGCCACCTCCAGTCCATGGATCACTGCAATATTCGGATGGCTCAGCGAGGCCAGTACCTGCGCCTCGCGTTGAAACCGCGCCAGGCTGTCTGCGTCGGCTTGCATCGGCGGCGGCATCACCTTTATCGCCACTTCGCGGTTCAGTTGCTTATCGCGGGCGCGATACACTTCGCCCATTCCGCCCGCTCCCACGGGAGCGAGGATCTCGTAAGGTCCGAGGGTGGCGCCATAGCGCAATGAAGCTGCCATAACGATTCATCAGGTTACCATAGTGTTCGCATTCACTGGCCCGAGCGCCGTTGTTATCATAAAGGCGCGATGTTTGCGCTGTCTCTGATGCTGCTAATGGCTGCCGGCATCCCACCTCCCACCGGCCGGTATACCGTAGGCCGGCAAACTCTGGTCTTTACCGACCCTTCCCGGCCGGAGGCCCTCACAAAGGACCCAGGAGCCAAACGCGAATTTTCCGCGCACGTCTGGTATCCGTGTATGCCCGGCTCCGGACTCATTCAGGAATTGATGCCCGACCTCGCGAAATGGAGGGAGGCTTTGGGAGAGGATCTGGTCCAGTCGGCGCTCGATGGCGCACTGGCTGCCGTGGAGAAAACCCGTCCGCGTGTTCGTGTCGGCGGCACCCCTCTTAACGGTCGTTATCCCCTCGTCGTCTTCTTTCCAGCCCTCGGGGCCAACACACTTTCCTACACGTCACTGCTCAGTGAATTGGCGAGTTTCGGCTACATGGTAATCGCGTTGGACCCGCCTTACGAAGTATTCGCGGTCACGCTCCGGGACAACCGCATTGTGGGATTCCATTCTCCCGGTTGGAGCCAGCCGCCCCGGGAAAATATCTTGCGTTACGAAGAAGAGCGGATTAAGGTGTGGGCCGCGGACGCGAGATTCGCCCTGAACGAAATCCAAAAAGAGGGGCGTCCGCGCAGCGTAGACTGGCAGCGCATCGGCACGTTTGGGCATTCGGCGGGTGCGCTCGCCGCGATCGAATTCTGCCGCACAGATCCACGGGTCCGCTTATGCTTGAACCTGGATGGCCTCCCCGGGAAACCCCCGTTTCCGGCAGAGCCTGGATCCACGTTCGAGAAGCCACTCGGAATGATCCACGGTCCGCTGCCGGACGATCCGCGCCAACACCAGGCCGCCGTTCAGGCGTTTCAGTCGGTGAAGGAGGGCAGCCTGGAGATCACGATCGGCACTCCGGGAATTCATCATCGCAGCTACCTTGATTTCTCCCTGTTGAAGGAGCATACCGGGGCGGCGGAGGCGATGTCCCTGATCCGCACCTATGTCGTCGCCTTCTTCGATAAAATGCTCCGGCACAAGATGGGAACGATCCTGGATCGGGAAACACCGCCGGAGGTTCACGTGGAAAACTATTCGTTCCAATCTCCGGTCAGGGAGCCTAGCGCAAACTCAGCCCCCCGTCGATCGCCAGAACCTGTCCGGTGACGAACTGGGTGGCGCTGAGAAAAAACATCACGGCATCCGCAATTTCATCCGCGGTTCCCGGGCGCCGGGCCGGGGTCGCCCGCACCATTGCTTCGGAACGGGCATCGAGATCTCCGAAAGGGATCACGCCAGGAGCCACCGAGTTTACCGTAATATCCGGAGCCAGGGCTTTTGCCAGTGCTTTGGTCATCATGATCACTCCGGCTTTTGAGACGCAATAGTGAACATGCTCCGCCCATGGCCGGATGCCGCCGAGAGAACTGATGTTGACAATATGGCCGCCATTGTTCTTGCGCATCAGCTTTCCACCTTGCTGGCAGCAAAAGAAGGTGGCTTTCAAATTCACGGAATGGATATAATCCCAATCGGCTTCGGTAACGTCGAACGGATGAAACCGTGTAAAGCGGGCGGCGTTGTTCACCAAGCCGTCCAGGCGCCCGAATTGCTGCTCCACTTCCCGAAACATGCGCTCGATCTCCGGCACACTCTCCAGGTTGGCCCGGAAGAGACCGGCCGCTCCGCATTCGTCCGCGGTTTTACGGGCTTCGGCCTGCGAACTGCTGTAATGGATCAGCACGCGGGCGCCTTCGCGGGCGAGACGAAGTGCAATGCCGCGCCCGATGCGCTTGGCTGCTCCCGTCACCAGCACGAGCCGGCCATCCAGACTAAGCGGTTGACTCATGCACTTCCACCTCTTTGGGGTCGATGCCATCGCGCGGAGGCTCGGGCAAGCGGCCTTTCAGATCCAATGTCAGCCAATAGAATGCCGTCAATGAGCTTACTACGCCGCTCCAGGCGGCGATCGTACGCGGGCTATACGTCTGGCTGGCGAATCCGGCGGCGGTCATGGATAACATCATCATCCCCCAGGTAAGGGTTTCCAATGTGGAGAACACCCGGCCGCGGTATTCATCGGAAACGTGACCAAGCAACTGCGAAAAATTCAGTACCGATGTAATCGCCACCGAGCCGCGGGAAATGGCGATAAAGAGACATGCCATGCGGAAGTCCTTCATCTGGCTGAACACCACATACGCGCCGCCGTGAAGCAAATAGCAGACGACGACCAGCCGTTTGTAGCCCTCGAAACTGAGCGTTTTCCCTACCCGATGGGCGATGAAACCGCCGATGAGCATACCCACTCCCGCAAAGCCCCAAAGCACGCCGATACCGGCGGCTCCCCGATGAAATACCTTCTCCCCAAACAGGGAAAACAGAATCTGGGCTGCTCCTCCCCCCGTTGCCCAGCCGATTCCAAGCACCGCGATTCCCATCACCAGCGGATTTCGCCGCATGTAGCGGAGACCTTCCGTGTATTCATGTAACGGACGCATCACATCCGCCTCGGTAAGGGACTTACGCTGCGCCTTGAACACGCCGCCCGGTACGCGCAAGCGGGAAATAGCCCAGGCGGAAAATAGGAAGGACATCGCGTTCAGGAAAAAAGCCCATGCGAAGCCGAACTGCGCCACACTGGCTCCGCCCAGCATGGTGCCGATGGTGAGTGTGGTCCATTGCGTGGTTTGCGTAAGGGAATTCGCCGTGTGCAATTGCTCGCGAGTGGCGATGGAAGGAAGAATCGAGGCGCGTCCGGCCGTAAAGAAGGGCGAGGCCAGCATCAGCAAGGCGCTAAAGAGATAGAGCAGACCGGTGCTGGATGCGCCGACTGTATAGATGAAACCCAGCGCGACCACAGCCCGTACGAGATCGCTTACGATCATGATTCTCTTGCGGTCCATACGGTCGAGCAGTACACCCGCGAGAGGACCCGCGAGAAGAACCGGGATGGCGCGCGACAGCAGCACGCCCGTCACCACCAGGCCGGAATCGGCGTGCTTTACGGCGAGGCTGAAGACCGCGATGTTGTTGAAGTGGTCGCCGATCTCGCTCACCACCTGTCCCATCCAGGTGTAGCGGTAGTTGCGATTGTCCTTCAGCAGTTGAACGAAATCGGCCATCAGCCGCGCTCCGTGAGGAACACGCCCGTGAGTACCAGGGAGCCGCCCGCCACCAGGGAAGTAGGTATGGTATCTCCCAACAGCAGTGCTCCCAGCAGAGTCGCAAGAGCGGGCTGCAGGTAGCCGAAGCTGCCTACGCGCGATGCGGGGATATAGGTGAGCGCATAGTAAAAGATCAGATACGCGAGCGCCGATGGGAACACGGCCATATAGAGAAGGCTCAGCCAACCTTGTAAGGCCACGCTTCCAAAATCGAACTTGAGACCTTGCCAGATCATCACGGGCATCAGCATGATGGCTCCACCGAGGAACGCAAACGTATTAACCGTAAGACCGCCGTGCCGGGCAGTAAGTTTCTTTCCGAGCACGGCGAACGTGGCGAACATCGTCCCCGATAAGAAGATGAGCAGATCACCCAAAAAAGTAGCGTTGCTGTTTCCGCCGCGCACCGTCTGTAGGAGCCCCACCCCGGATAAGGCCACGGCCATCCCCAGGATCCGTAATCCATTCAGTCTCTCCAGACGCATCGCGGCGGACAGCATCAGTACCTGGAGCGGCATCAGTCCCGTGATTATTGCCGCATGTCCGGTGCTGGTGCGTTCCAGGCCCACCAGAAACAGCACCTGATTCAATGTGACGCCGGTGATTCCAAGCAGCAGCATCAGCGGAATATCCCTGGCGGTCCAGGGTGCATGGTCGTATTGGCGGCCCTTCCACAGGTAGACCGGCAGCAGCACCAAGCCCGCCAGCAAGGCCCGCAGGCTGGCGGCCAGCAGTGATGGAAACTCGCGAAGGGCGATTCGCGCCACAATAAAATTAAGCGCCCAGAAGAAGATCATCAGCAGAAGAAGCGAGTACAACCGAGCCTGGGACGGGCTTCTACTGGAGCCTTCCGTCAATGCAGCGTCTCCTCACGCAAGGTGATCTTTTGGATGAAATCCATATCGATCGCATAGCCGAAGCCGGGCTCGTCACGCACGGCGATGGTGCCCTGAGGCGATACTTCCACCTCAGGCGCGATGATGTCACGGCTCCAGTACCTCTTGCTCGCCGAAACGTCGCCCGGAAGGACGAAATTCGGCAGCGTAGCCAGCGCGACATTGTGCGCTCTGCCGATGCCCGCTTCGAGCATGCCGCCGCACCACACGGGGATGTTGTTCGCCTGGCACACGTCGTGTACTTTGATGGCTTCCGTAAAGCCGCCCACCCGCCCCAACTTGATATTGATGATGCGGCACGCCTTCAGGCGAATCGCCTGCTCCGCCTGATGCGCGTCGCGGATGCATTCGTCCAGACAGATCGGCGTTTCCAGCGCCGCCTGTAACGGGACGTGGTCGATAATCTCGTCGTGCGCCAGCGGCTGCTCAATCATCATCAGATAGAATTCATCTAACCTCCGCAGCCGGTCGATATCGTTCAGCGTGTAGGCGCTATTAGCATCAGCCATTAACTTGATCGACGGGAATTCCCGGCGCACTTCGCGAATCACGTCCACGTCCCAGCCGGGCTTGATCTTCAATTTGATGCGCTGATAGCCGGCTTTCATCTCCGTCTCGATCTTGCGCAGCAGTTCCGGAACAGTGTCCTGAATACCGATCGAGACACCACAGGGAATTTCCTTGCGGGCGCCGCCCCCTATGTGTTGATAGAGAGGCTTACCGCCTATCCGCGATTCCAGATCCCAGACGGCGGCTTCCAACCCGCCCCGAGCCATGTTGTGTCCGCGGATGTGTGACGTGCGGGCGGCAACTTCCGCCGCGGACGCGAATTCATGATTCAACACCCGCGAAGCCACATACCGCCCCAGGATCAGCCAGGCCGATTCCGTCCACTCTTCGTTATAAAAGGGATTCTCGCCGCAAGTAGCTTCGCCCCAACCCGTCAGGCCTCCACTGTGGACTTCCACCAGGATCATGGACCGCTCATAGGTGCGGCCAAAGCTGGTCTCGAAGAAATGAACCAGCGGCATCCGAATCTCGCGCAAAGTAATCCGATCGATGCGGAATGACATGACTTAATCCTCACGGGCCGCAAGCAGGTAGGATGCGGTGCCGGGCAAATTCTCGAAGCCGACAGCCTCGAACCCTTCGCGTAGATCCGCAAGGAATCGCTCCCTGACCGCAGTTTGTACGATCCGTGCCGCGGCCAGATCCGTCTGGCGTAACTCTTCAATATTGGATGGCATGTCGATACGGCGTTCGATTTTTGATTCAGGCAGCGGATTTCCTTCCACGGCGGCGCGGACACGCGGTGAATCCAGACGCCATTCGGCGATGCAACGGTCCGTCGGCAATCCACCATGCAAGTGACTGGACGTCATCCCGTACTGATTGGGCACGAAGCGGCGTATGGTAGCGCCAAGCCGCTGAAGGTTGAAATAGGCGTTCTTGGTTTCCAGCGGATCGAAAGTCCACTCGATCACCTTGATCCCCCGGGAAAGCGCCTCATCGCGCTGCATCAGCTTCAACTTCCGCCCCAATCCTTGATCGCGATAGTCGCGATGCGTGCCGAGCATGTGGCTGTGCAGATAGATGGAGCCATCAAACTTCAAGCCGGGAATGGCGATCAGAAACGCGACCATGCGGTTGCCGTCGAACGCGCCCAACGTCTGCCCGCCCACCTTGTGAGCGACCACGAACAGACGCCGCGGCAGCAGTTCAATGTCTGCGAAACCCCAGATCTCCTTCTGCAGCGCTACCGCCTCTTCATATTCCGCGATCGTAGTGAGTTCCCGCGTCTCAATCACAGAGCTTTGGCTTCCTGCCACAGCGCCTCCATTTCCTGAATTGAAGATCCCGCCAGCGTCTTACCGTGCGCTGCGAGCACCTTTTCGATGTGGGCGAACCGCTTGCGAAACTTCGCGTTGGTGCGCCGCAGAGCCTGCTCCGGATCCACCTTCAGAAAGCGTGCCAGATTCACGATCGTGAACAGCAGGTCTCCCACTTCACCTTCCATGTCCTGCTGATTTTCAGCGGCCCGCGCCTGTTCCAGTTCGGCCAGTTCTTCCCTCACCTTGTCCGCTACCTGGGCAACATTCTCCCAATCGAAACCGGAGCCGGCCGCTTTTGAGCTGATCTGCTGCGCCTCCACCAGCGCGGGCATCGCGCGGGGCACGGCGTCCAGCAGACCCTTGACCGCCTCGCCACGATCTTTCTTTTCCTGGATCTTGATTTCGTCCCAGCGCGTCTTCACTTCTTCGGCGGTGTTGGCGCTGGCCGTTCCGAAGACGTGAGGATGGCGGCGAATGAGCTTTTCACAGATCGCTGTCAGAGAATTCTCAATCCGGAAATGACCCGCCTCGCTCGCCATCTGCGCGTAGAACACCGCCTGCAGCAGGAAGTCGCCCAATTCCTCCATCAGGCCGGGCCAGTCGCGATTGTCGATCGCTTCCAGCACCTCATAGGTTTCCTCAAGTGTGTAGGGCTTGATGGAATCGAAACTTTGTTTTAAGTCCCATGGGCAGCCATCCGGAGCGCGCAGCTTCGCCATGATTTCAACTAACTGTTGAAACCGCTGGCCGGCAATGGGTAGAGAATCAGACATTCTTTTCAGGAGCGGAACCGCGGGTCGCGGCGGATGTTATGCGCGGAACGTAAACGCCGGCTCAGCGGACATCGGGAGGCTCACCTTGGCGGTCTGCTCGCGCCAGCGCTTCAGGTTTTCGCGCTGGATGGTGAGGTCATCTTCGTTGTCCGGGGCCTGCGCGGACGCTGGGGTTTGCGTGATTAACGGGACCGCCGCCAGGGCTAATCGCCTGCGGGAGAGTTTCTCTGCCATCGTTTTCACATTATGGCAGATCGCGGCGGAGGCGCGCCGGGAACCCGGAAACACCCGGAAACAGTACTATTGCATTTTCCTCCGGGTTATGTATAATTGGCCCAATCGGTGAAAGCATGCGTGCCGCCTTTAGAGCGGTCGCGTTAAGGGTGATTCGACGTGACGGGAAACCTGCCCAACAGGAGAGTGCTGGCGTTTATTGTGCTCGCCGTGCTGGCGAGCCTGCCCTATATCCCGACGCTCTTTTTGCCGCTCATCTCGGATGATTATCTGGTCATCGCGTTGAGCAAGGAGTACGGTCCGGTTTCCGGATGGCCCGCACTCCTGGCCGACCCGCTCTATCGCAGCCGCGCCACGTCCATGGTTCTCACCTACTGGACCTTTGAGCTTTTCGGCATCCACACTCTGGCGTACTCCGTGGTGAGTTTGGCGTTCCACATCTTCAATACCTGGCTCGTATTCCTCTTTGCCCGCGTCGGTCTTATCCGTTACCGCATCACATTCACGGCGGCGGCATTTTTTGCAATCTACGAAGGACATCAGGAGGCGGTCATCTGGTTCTCCGCCTTGCCGGAGCTGCTGGTGTTCTTCTTCGGCTTGACCTCACTGCTCCTATGGCTGCACTGGTTGAAGCTGGGCCGGCTTTACCTGCTCTGTGGAGCCCTGGGAAGTTTCCTTCTGGCGCTATTTTCCAAAGAATCCGCCGTCGTGATTCCCCCCTTGATGGCGATTTCCTGGCTGCTGCTCCACAGCCAGTGGAAGAGAATCGCGGTGGGCCTCAGCCCGTTCCTGGTGTTGACGGCGGCGTATATCTATCTGGTCTTCGCGGGCCAACACGCCAATCATCATTTCTCCGACGGCACGTTTCAACTCAGCGCACCGTTCTGGGTAACGATAAGGAACTCCCTTGGACGCCTGTATTGGTTCTGGGGTTGGTTAAGTCTGGTGGTGCTCTTTGCCTGGAGGCCGGGACACTGGAAGGTCTGGCTCTCGATCACTCTGTTGTGGATGTGCATCACGCTGCTTCCCTACAGTTTCCTCAGCTACATGCCGCGTGTGCCGAGCCGGCATACCTATCTTGCCAGCGCGGGGCTTTCGCTCTTGATCGCGGTCGCTTTTGTTCAGCTCCGGCTGCATATCCAACGGCTTCCTCTCATCTTCATGGCGGCAGTCATCGTCGGTCACAATTGCGGCTATTTGTGGCTCGTCAAACGGAATCAATATGTGGTGCGCGCGGCTCCCACCGAAGCGCTGATTCAAATGGCGTCGCAAGCCGAGGGTCCAATCTTTGTCGAGAACTTCCCCTATGGCTCTGGCATCGCCGAACATTCGGTGGAACTCGCTGCGGGTAAGCCGCGCACGCTTCTTTTGTTCGACGAAGCCCGCCGGCCCGAAGCGAGGCACGTATTTTCCTGGAATCCTTCCGTGCAACCCTCGCTCAGGTTGTGGCTCGCTAAGTGAGCCAAGACTGCTGCTATCGAGATCGCGCCTTCCCAGCTTGCCCGACTGATCGAGGATCCCCGAACTCATCCCGTCGCGTTTGAAACGGATAAGCAGGGGGAAGCCTGGAAGAGCACGAAACGCCGGAGGAACGGAAGCCACGCCGTGGACCAGGATACGAACTCACGCCACTAAGGTTGTCTCCGCCCGGATGGGCAATCCATTCACGGCGGAGTACGATTTCTACGACATCATTCGAGCCGGGCGTGGCACGAACGGAAGTTCGGCAACCGGCCGATGCCCGGGCATGAATCAATTGATGTGATCGTCCGCACAATCGGGCGAATCCTCCGGACAGGGCTCGGGCGGAGTTCGGGGCAGCGGCGGGACTTTACTGAAGACGATTTCCCAAGCCGACCGGCCATGGACATAGAGCCGCGCTACGGCGCCCGCGATACTGTCCGTCTGACCCTCTTCGAGACCCAGGACCTGCGGATAATAGCCGGGCGAGTGCCCGATTTGCAATTTCGCGAGCAGACGTTCAGGCGCCCGCCACCCCGAAGGTTGGCTCAGATCGGCGTTCCATGTAACGTAGATTCCTTCCTGCGGCCAGCCGGGGGCGCAGCAGGCGTGGTTCAGCAGAATCACGAACTGCTCCATGTGGGTGTTCCAATGAATAGAAGGCCCCCAATAGGAATCGGTGTCTTCGCGCTGCCATTCGCGGACGGCTGGAAAAATCGGCTCAACATGTCCACCGATGCCAGGTTCCATCCATTTGTCCGCATAATACTTGTGGACTGCTCCAGCAGGCTGAAAGCGGTCTTCGAAGGCCATCCGCGCCACGGCAACCCCCTGTTCCCATAGCGGACCGCCGTAATTGGTGAAGAAAAGATAGAAGTATTTCCTCTCCCGGTCAAGCACCACGGAAGCATCGCCGTGTCCGCCTGCGAAGAATCCGTTTTTGGCTCCGCAATCGATGCGGTCGCCGGATTCCAGCACGATGCCCAGGTCATGCACGGTTGCGCCCCCGTCATACGATACGGCCGCACCCACCGTCGGCGCCGTAAGGGAGTTCCCCTTGCACACGCCGCCAGGTTCGTGATGATACCAGAGGAACAGCGTACCATCGTCATCCTGCCATGCCGCCTCAAACCACACTGGCTCGTGCCCCGGGGAGTCAAATTGAATCCGTTGCGTGGTTGAAAGCGAGAACTGATTCCTGCCGCGGCTGATTGAGGGGATTCCGCTGGAATGAAAAAGCCCAAGCTCGCCGTTGGACCAGAACGCCGCACTATTTCCATCGATGACGGACGGCAGCGTGACCACGGGCGCAGGAGTAAGAGAAACCGACTGCGCGGCGGCGACGGTTGTCCACGAAGCGATCAGAACTACAAATGTGAAATAAAACGATCCCAGCAGGCAGTTCCTTCTTCATGAAGACAGTTTTGAAGATGCTAAGGTTACGCGCCGGAACGAATCCTCTCCACTTCATCAGAGGAGCGTGCTACGGGTTGCGTTCCGCCTGCTCGGCGGGACGTTTTTCCTCAAGCTCCGCCATGCCCTTTGGCAGTTTGATGAAAGGCGGGACTTTGGATCGACATGATTCGCGCGCGCCGCCGCCAGTCGGTTCCCTCTGGAGAACATGCCCAGGCGGTTACCGCCGGATCTTCGTCTGCAAGGCCAATCTATATGTGGTGTTTGCCGTGTGGACCATCCATCTGGCCGTCAGCCCTCTTTGGCTGCGCTTCTTCTACGGCCCGGCGGAATGGGCGTGGCGATCGCTCACCTATTGGAAGAAGCAGCCCTTCCGGCGCCCGGAGTGGGAAACGGCGTAGCGAAGCCCTTCACGGAGTGCCAGATGGCGCGATTTAGCGCATCTTCGGGCGCGGCATCCGGCTCATCGAAATCCATTTTCATCGACGCCTCCGCCAACTGCCGCGCGCGGCCTCGCAAACTCTTCAGCGGGGGATTCATTTCATCCAACGGGATGCGATTCGGCAGCGCCGCAAATGGCGAAGGATCCGCATCGGAGGCAAAGACGCTGAACATCGGTTCCGCCGCCAGATCGAATTGATTCGTCGGCGCCAGCCCCAGAATCTGTTCGATCGTGCGATACATGTTGATAGTCGTATAGAAGGTGCTGTCCACGGCCTTGCGGCGCGCCCAGGGGCTGATCACCATCGCCACCGTACGGTGTCCGTCCACATGATCCACTCCATTCTGGGCGTCGTCCTCCACCACGAAAATCGCCGACTCTTTCCAATACCGGCTGTTGGAAATCGCTTCCACCAGGCGCCCGAGCGCGAGATCATTGTCAGCTACCATCGCCCGCGGCGTAGGAAATCCCGGAGCCGTCCCATTGGTGTGATCCGCCGGAAGCAGCAGCACCGTGAGCCGCGGCAGGTTCCCGTTCTTCTCAAATTCGCGGAAATCTTCTAGAAAACGATCCACCCGGACCTGGTCGGGAATGGTCATGCTGAAGCCCGGATAACGCGGCGAGTAGATATCGCGTAATCCCAGAAGGTTCGTGCGGGCCGTGATCGCTATTTTGCCGGCTTTCGCTTTCCAGTCCTGATACACATCCGTCCAGGTCGCGCCCGCGGGAGCGATGGACACCAAGCCTCGCTCGCCATAAGAGCGAACGCTGATATTGTGCGCCTTGGCATTGTCCCAGAGGAAATCGGTCGGCGCGAACAGCATCGGATTCTGGTCATTGCGCCCGTTGCCGTATTTATGGACCCAATCGCTCGCGTAACCCTGCGTGCACCACCGATGTCCCAGCGCCGATTGATCGCCAGGAGCATAAAAATTATCGAGAATCGTGTACTTCTCGGCAAGCGCGTGGTGATTGGGAGTCACCTCGCGGCCGAACTGAACCAGTGACGCATCGCCATTCGCCTGCGTCAGGTCGCCGAATACCTGGTCATAGGTGCGGTTCTCCTTGATGACATAGAAAACGTGTTTGACCGGCGACAACTGCCGCGCATTCATCGGCACCGGATGCTCCGCTCGATTATTGCGCATGACCTGCGCGGTGAGCGCAGCCAGCTGCTTTTTTCCCGGGACACCGAGCATCGACACCACTCCCGCCCGGTCGCGGTAACTGCGGCCCTTCTTCCCCGCGGCTACAGGCGCCAGTGATCCAAACCCATAACCATTGGCGATGAAGATCTGCTTTTCATCCGCGCTCAACGCCACCGCCGTGGGATACCAGCCAGTGGGAATCAACCCCCGAAGCTCTGAAGTCTTTTTTGACAAATCCATAACCGCCACCGCATTGTTCGAGGCGTTGGCAACGTACAGAATCTTGCCGTCGCGGCTAACCGCCAGCGCATTCGGCGAACTACCCAGCGGCGCTTTGCGGAAAGGACGCACGTTGATTGCTCCGACCACCTGATCCGATCCGGTATCAATCACGGAAATAGTGTCGCTATTCGCATTGGCAACATACAAACGGCGCGAGGCTGCGTGATATGCCATGCCGCTGGGATGCAGCCCCACTTCAATTTCTCCCAAAACCTTTCGCGATTTCGCATCGACTACGGATACGGTCCCGCTGGCGGGGATGCCCCGTTTATCCAAGACCACAGGAAACACGCCGTCGGTCAGGTCGGACGGTCGCGGCCTGCGACCGCCCCAATTGCTGACGTACACTTTCCCAGCCGCGGCTACCACCGTATACGGGTAAGTGCCCACGGGGATCTGCTCCACGGCGCCCGTACCGGTGTCGATAATGCCCAGCGCGTGCTTCAGATTCAGCGCGGCGTACACCGTATTGCCGTCCTCACTCATCGCCAGACCGCTCACTGCCGCCCCGTCAATTTTCCACTGCGTGGATGCCAGAAACTGACTTCCCTGCCTACGAAAAACCTTGACGTCGTGATTCTGGCCGCCGCCCACATAGAGCGCCTCACCCGATGGACTAAAAGCGACACCGGCAAAGCTGTCTCCCACCGGAAGTGTCTGCGTCACCGCAGCCGATTGCGCATCCATCAGGTGCAGCGCCCGGGGAGCGAAGTTGCTACCGGTCACTACCGCGAGCGTCTTCCCGTCCGGGCTTAGCACCATCCCGAGCGGCCTGTCATTCACTTCGATGTGCTTGCCCGCGGGCGTAATCGATTGTCCGGTCGGCAGCAGGAAACTGCCGTCGCCCTGGGAGCCAATCTTACGGCTGTGCAGCACGGCGAAGGTGATTGCGGCGGCGAAGAACAAGGCGAGCAATGTGTTGCGCATGAGCGTTCCCTGTCAGGATACTCTGGATGGACATCCATGAACAGGAAACAGGAACTCCACTCGCACTATCGCCGGCTACTGCTCGATCACATCGTGCCCTTCTGGTGGCGCCATGGAATCGATGAGGAGCACGGCGGCGTACTCTCCAGCATGACGGAAGAAGGCCGGGTGCTCAGTGGCGACAAGTACATCTGGTCTCAGGCGCGATGGCTTTGGGTATGCTCCGCGCTGTATAACCGGGTGGAAGCGCGGCCGGAATTCCTCGTGGCTGCCAGGCAGACGATGCAATTTCTGCTGGCGCATGGCCGCGATGACCGCGGACGTTGGGTCTACCGCACCTCCCGCGAGGGGCGCATTCTCGACGGCGCCATCAGCATCTACTCGGATTGCTTCGCGGTCTACGGCTTGAGCGAGTATTATCGCGCGACGAAGGATTCCGTGGCCCTTCATACCGCGCTCGAAAGTTACTCCTATATTCGCAGGCGAATCGAGCAACCGGACTTCGCGGAAGTAGCGCCCGCGCAGTTGCCGCCTGGCCGCAAGGCTCATGCCGTTCCCATGATCCTTACGGAAGTATCCAATGAGCTCGGTCAAACGTCGGGTGCTCGGGAGATAGAGAGTGCCGCCGATGAGTACGCTTTGCGCGTGATGAATCACTTTGTACGGCCGGAGCTAGGTGTGCTGCTGGAATTTCTGGACGCCGCCTACCAGCCGCTGCCGGGAAACGAAGGAACGGCCGTCGAGCCCGGGCATGCCATCGAGTCGATGTGGTTCGTGTTGCATTGGGCACGCCGGCGGGGGCGCCATGACGTGATCCGGCAAGCCTGCGAAGTGATCCGCTGGCATCTGGAGAAGGGTTGGGATGAGCAATATGGAGGCATTTATCTCGCCATCGATGCGAAAGGAAACCCGCCCTTTCTTGCCCATGCGGAAAAGAAGGTATGGTGGCCGCACACCGAAGCGCTCTACGCGCTGCTGCTCGCGCATGAGCTAACCGGGGCGGCTTGGTGTATGGAATGGTATGACCGCGTCCATGCATGGTCCTTCTCGCATTTCTCCATGCCGGGAGGCGAGTGGCGGCAGCGCCTCGATCGCACTGGGAAACCAATCACTGACCTGATCGCCCTGCCGGTAAAAGACCCCTTCCATTTGCCGCGAGCGGTGATCTTGATCTTAGGCTTATAATCGCGTTTAGCGGACGGCGACGATAATCAAAATCAGCGCCGCAATTCCGAGCAGTACGACCAGCAGATCCCGATCGGATAGCCTGCCGGCTAAGAGATCGGCTTGCACGGCGCGGGAACGCTCCGCCAGCCGCGTCAGTTCCTGATCGTTCAACGCCGATATTGCAATCTTCGCCTGATCGAGTTCGATGCCCGCTGTACGCAGCGCTTTGGTGGCCTGTGGAGCCGTTAGAAAGCCGTTTATTGCATCCAGATTCCGCTGGCGCGCACGCGCCGCGGATACAACCTCCTGGTGCAGCTCCGCCAGGCTTACGACGTGAGTCTCCTCCGCCAAGATGGGTTGCATCGCCATCATCGCTGTCACAACACAAACAGTAAATCTACGGGCGCTCTGCCCGAGCCGGGACCGTGTCATTCGGCTTTTTCTCCTTCTGAAAGATCTGCCCGAGGCTGATTGCGCCTCGATCTTAGACAATTATTGCATCCTGCCCTTATTCGTTGCCCGCGTTCCGCATAGGCGAACGGCGCATGGCGTCGTGTCCGGTCGTCTCTATTGCTTCGATAAGCAGTAGCCCCTGAATTTCCACGGTTCGCTGCCAGGCAGTAACCAGCGTGGCGACATAGTCCTCCTGAAGCTGAAACAGATTGCGCTGCGCGATGATGACCTGCGGATAGGCCGCTGCCATGCGGCGAAACCCTTGCAGGTAGAGATCGTAAGCCTCCTGCGCTTTCGGAATCATCTGTGTCCGATAGCGCTCCGCGGCGGCCACCGCATCCTGATACTCGCGATAAACCGAGGCAAGCCGTGACCGAAGACCCAGACGCGTTCGCTCGACCGCAAGCCCGGCCCGTTCCGCCTCCGCGCGCGCCGCCGCGATCGTTCCCTGGTGGCGGTTGAAAATCGGAATCTGCACACCAACCTCCGCCGAGCTTTGCCAGCCCACCGGACGGTTGTTGATCTCCAGCCGCTCTTTGTTATAGTGCATGCCGCCGCGGAAGAACAGGTCCGGCACGACTGCCGCCCTCGCTTGGCTGACGGCTAGTTCCGATCTGGCCGTTCCCGCTTGGGCGATACGGAGTTCCGGACTCTCGGCAAGTATCTTCTGCAACGCCTGGTCAAAAGTTAGTTTTGGAATCTCTTCGATGTTTCCTTCCAAGGCAGTGGGGCCAAGCTCTGAATTGCCTGTGACGGCGCCCAGTTGTCTCCACGTGCGGTCCCAGGCATTTCGCGCCGTAATGAGGCCCAACTCCAGCCGTTGCGCCTCGATATCCACCGCGAGAAAATCCGGCCGGTCAGCCTGACCGACATTCTGAAGCTCACGGGTGGTCTGGACGGCCCGCCGGGCAATGGCCGCGAGCTGCGAACGGACTTCAATCAATCGCTGCTCGCCGAGAGCCTGATAGTAAAGCGACCGAACGGCGTTCAAGACGCGCTGGCGCTGGGCTTCCGACTCCGCTTGCGTTTGTAGAACGTCTTGCTCCGCAAGCCGGCGGGCAATGCCTCGTTTGCCCGCGGTTAGCACCCGCTGTTCCACAAACACCCCGTGCTCGCCATAGTTGAATACCGAGCCGCGATTGATCTCGTCGCCCGTGTAGCCGACCGTCGGGTTCGGGTAGAGACCAGCCTGACGGCGAAATGCCTGCGCCGCGCGAACCGAGGCGCCGGCCTGCGCGAGCGATGGGTTGTTACGAAGCGCCATCTCCTCCAGGTCCTCGAGACGAAGTGGCTTTTCCGCCGCCCAGCCGGCCCCGGCAATCAGAAAGGCGAAGGCACCGGGAATGAGTTTCAAATTTTGCATGGTTCCTGCTACTCCCCGTGTTTGTGAGCAGGAGGCGCCTTCGGTTTCGGGTTTTTCGCCTCTTCCGCTTTGAGTTCCGCAATCTTGTCGAAGATCTCGGGCTTAACTACCCGAACAATCGTCATCATGCCCATCATCGATCCCGTCCACCCCGGGCGCAGACCGAACGTCTCGGCCTTGCTGTATTTTTCGTCCTCTACCATCCACATGTCCTGCGGATACCCGGGGACTTGTTTCTTCGCCGCATCGTCTTTCGGATACATATCCTTGAGTGGATCGAATTTCTCGACGCCATTGTGGGCAGTGTGGGGGCCATGCCCTTCATGCCCTTCATGCCCGGCAGCCTTCTCCTGCAGCGTGCCTGCTTTGACCAGCACCATTTTGCACTTCGGGCAATTGCCCGGAGTCGTCTGCTTCACCTCGAGATGCATCGGACAGGTGAAAGCATCCGCCGTCGGCTGAGCCATGTGGGGCGCCCCCGCGCCCACGAGATTCGACGTGGAGCGCTCAGAGTCCGCAGCCATCCCCAGCCCGCGGCCGAGGGACGGTCCAAGCTCGGGACTCAGGGCGTTTCCCTGTGTGAGCATCCCCATTCCCTCATTCATCCCCGCGCCGGTTCCGATTCCATGCCCGTGGGCGCCGTGACTCATCGGTCCCACCATCGAAACCATCTGATTCATCATGTGGTGAGGAAGATGGCAGTGAAGCATCCAGTCGCCCACATACCTTGCGTCGAACTCGATGTCCCGCACCTGCGCCACTCCCACGAGCACGGTATTCTGGTTGAACCACGTTGAAACCGGACTTCTCCCGGCCTCCGTTCCGGTAACCACAAACTGCATCCCGTGAAGATGAATCGGGTGATGATCCATGCCGATGTTCATCATTCGAATCCGAACCCGCTCCCCCTGCTTCACGATCATCGGTGTCGTCGCCGGACCCGACTTGCCGTTGAAGGTAAGCCAGTTGAATTCCATGGATAGCGTGTTGGGAACGGTGTTATTCGGCAGCAGCGCCCATTCCTGAAGAATGATTCCAAAGTCGCGATCCACGCGCGGCTCAAACGGCTCTTTCGGATGCATGATGAACAGCCCGATCATGCCCATCATTTCCTGCATGGGCATGTGGGAGTGATAGAAAAGCGTGCCCGCCTGATGGAGATGCCACTGGTAGGTGAACTTTCCACCAGGGGGAACCGGGTCCTGGCCCAAACCCACGGAGCCGTCCATTTCCATAGGCACCTCGAACCCGTGCCAATGAACCGCGGTCGGTTCGGGAAGTTTATTTTCAAAGACGACGCGGACTTTATCGCCCTGGTTCACTTCGAACGTGGGTCCCGGGACGCTCCCGTTGTAGCCCCATGCGTCGACGAAGCGGCCGGGGACAATCTCGAAGCGAACCGGTTCCGCCACCAGGTGAAACTCCTTCCAGCCATCCACCATTTTGTGTGGAATTTTTGGCATATCCGGCGTTTCCACCGGAATATTGGATGCGGTCCGCCGGGGCGCGCCCCCGGCCGCAGCCGAAGGGCGCTCCGTACGTCCCCGCGCTCCGCCCTGCGGCTTGGGAGCGCCGGCAGGCTGGTGCTGGTGCGGCTGGTGATCGTGCTGTTGGGAGAGCGCTGATTTAGCTCCTGCCCACATTCCTGCAAGTATCATTCCCACGGTCTGGAAAAAATGTCTTCGTTCACTCATGATGAAATTCCCTTCTCAACCCTTACGCGCACACTTTGGCTGAAGAGCGGGCGGGAGTCACACTCTGAGAATGGTTTTGGAGAAGTTTAGGGGAGAACAGAGGGGAGGGCTCTCTTGCCGGCAAGTTTCTAATCCCGTCGACGGTAACCCGTTATCGTTACCAGGAATCGCCATCGTAAAAGGCAGCGCGACGTGACTCGCCGAAACCTTTTTGGCAACCTCGCTGGAAACCGTCTCGTGAGAACAGGACGAGGTTTTGGCGTCATCTGAATCAGGCGTTTGATGGCAAGTCGATTTGGAGGATGGCTGGCGGCAAGGCTCAAACGCACAAGCGACAAGGCAGTGAGCGTTTAGCAGAACGAGGACCGCAAGAACACGTGCCATCCTGATTTCAGGTTAGCACGGGAAATTGGACGTACTCACCTGGGGGAAGCCCGGAACGTGATGCGCGTCCTGCATTTGACGAAGCCTGCGGCATAAGCCCGGAGTAAAAATGGAAAGCCGCCGGCTTATACCCCGGCGGCTTTCATTCCCTGAAACTTACTTCGGCGATCAGTCGCCGAAACTCCCGACTTCTTCCTTCTTCGCCGCCGGTTTAACCGGAGCCGGCGCGATCATTTCGATCGGCACGATCTCGACATTCTCCGGTTCCTTTAACACGTGCTTCCGATAGAGCCGCATCATCTTCGCGTTCTCGGGATCGTTCTGTTCCATCTTGGCGTCGCGGGCGCGAATCTTCTCTTCGCGCGAGGTTTTTGCGATGCCCAGCTTGTCCAGATCCTTCTGGGTCTCCATGGTGACGATGTCCTGGCGCAGCAACATCGAATGCTCCGTACTCTGCATCTTCACGGCTTTGCCACCGGCGAAGATCTCATGGCGGCCCTTGTCGCCATACCACTTGGTCAAGGTCGCGGTCATGTGCATCTTTTCGATGATATTGCGCCAGCCGATGCCGGTATTGTAGGCACAGAAACTGATTTCGCCTTCCTGCGTGGCATACGGAATAATGCACTGTTCGGTGCGGCGGAAATCATAATTGAACAGATCCTGGAACCACATGCCGGCGATAAAGAGGAAGTTCCAGCGATCCTGGCGGCGCTTCTCGATATCGGCCAGCGTACGCGTGCCGTCCACTTTCCCATAGCTCTTGCCGGAAGCGCCGAAGGTCTTGTCGAACTTTTTCAACAAGTCGGTCATTTTGAAATGCGTGGGTGATTGGAAGGGATCGTAGTTGCGGGCTACGGAAAGGGCCATGCCGAACATCGAGACCTTCTTGCCGCGAGCCCCGTCGTTGATCTTCGCCACGTCCTTCGCCAGTTGGTCCGCCTTCAGAAACGCGGTAACCGGTACGGCTTCCTTGGTTTCCTTATCCACCATCACCGCCATGCCGATGCCGCAGTTGGGGTGGCAGCCGCAGCTTAACTGGCCCCAATTCTCCTCCGGCCCCTTCACAAGGTCAGCCCAATCGGAAAAAGTGCTCATGAAGCTGATCGGGAACCAGTCGCGAACCGGCTCGCCGATGCCCATCTGATTCTTCACGTCATGCGCCAGATGGGACAACGTGTAGCGCTGCGCCTGGCGCCGCTCGGGCGTCACGGCCTCATCCCGGCCGGTAAAGGAAACCGGCTGAAAACTGAGGAACGGAATTTTCTTCGGATTGTCGAGCGCAAATTGAATGATGCGGCCGACCTGCTCATTATTGATGCCGTTGATGATCGTGGTAACCGGAACGATATCAACGCCATTGCTCCACAGGTTTTCAATAGCCCGCAGCTTTACATCGAACAGATTGCCGACCGCGCGATGCGAGTTGGCTGCATTTCCGATACCGTCGAACTGCAGATAAGCGTAGCGAAGGCCCGCCTCGGCAGCCTGCTTGCAGAATTCCGGGCTCTTGGCGAACTCAATGCCGTTCGTGGCGGCTTGTACACTGTTGTAGCCGACCTTGCGGGCATAGCGTACTGCATCCAGGAAGTAGGGCGACAGCGTGGGCTCTCCACCCGAAAACTGCACCGACATCTGGCGTCGCGGCTTGATGGAAATGGCGTTATCAAGAAGCTGTTTGATGTCGTCCCACGTCAATTCATGGACAAAGCCAACCTGGTTGGCGTCCATGAAGCAAGGGTCGCACATCATGTTGCAGCGGTTGGTGAGATCGATGGTGAGCACCGAGCCGCGGCCGTGCTTGACGGTGGAAGTGCCGTGGTTGTGCAGTTTCTCGTCATTGTGGGCGCGAATGTCCCGGCCGGGGAAAACCTCTTCCAAATGCTTGAAAAAGTCCGTGTCGATGGCCATCACGTCCTCGAACTTGCCGTGGACGGGACACTCCTTCACCATGAGAATCTTGCCGTCGCGCTCGATAATCTGCGCTTTGATCTCCCCCACCTTTTCGTGGAGGAGGTCTTTCCAGTCCTTCTTGCCGTCCAGGATTTCCTGGCGGGCCTCAGGAACGCACTTCGGGCAGAGAGAGTCTGTCTCGCGCGGCCAGCCCAGTGGCGGCTTGGTTTTTTCCCAGGACTTCAACAGCGGCTTTTCCGACCACTTGGGAGTGAAAGAAGGGTTCGGCTTGATCGCGTTGAGTCTGTCAAAGACTACCCAAGCTGCGTTAGCTGCGTACGAGACCACCTTTTCCACGTACTTAATGGGTTTATGCATTCCTCAAAAATCTCCTCATCGGTTGGCCCTGGGGCCTAGCTACACGAGTATCAAGCAGGCAGTATAGCGAAAGCGGTACGGAAGTCCCACCCGAATTAATTAAAATGCGTCTTTTCAGCGTTGTATGGATAAATCAGGCATTAAATGGAGCGGCTGCCGCGATCTCTCCTTGCTATAATGGTAACGGAATCAATCACTTGCCTTCAGGTATTCAACCGGCCTTGATCCGCGGGATCGCCGCCCGGCACGGCTTCGAACTGGCGGGAATTGCTGCTGCGGATCCCTCTTCGGATGGCCCTCGATTTCAGGATTGGGCGAACCGCGGATTGGCGGGCAAAATGGGGTACCTAACCGATCACCGCGCGTCTCTCCGCCTGGATCCGAAGAAATTACTATCCTCGGCCCGCTCCATTCTCGCCGTTGGAAAGGTTTATAACGGACCCGAGCCCTATTCAACCACGCGAACCCAACAGGAATTGGGCTGGATCTCCCGCTATGCCTGGGGCGAGGATTACCACCGGCTGCTGAGAGAAGCACTGGAAAAGGTGGCTCTGGACTTGCGCTCCAGAGTCGATTTCGAATACCGGATTTGTGTTGACACCGCACCGCTACTCGAGCGCAGCTACGCGCGCCTTGCCGGGCTCGGGTGGATCGGTAAGAATACCTGTCTGATCAGTCAACAGCTGGGTTCGTGGATCTTTCTGGGGGAGATGCTCCTATCGCTGGAGTTGGAGCCGGATCACCCGGCGCCCGACCGCTGCGGATCCTGCAGCCGCTGCATCGACGCCTGTCCGACCCAGGCGATCGTCCCGGGGCCGGACGGTTGGGAGCTCGATGCGCGGCTCTGCATTTCGTATTTCACCATTGAGTTACGGGGGCCGGTCCCCGCGGAGCAACGGCCGAAAATCGGCCGCCACGTGTTCGGGTGCGATATTTGCCAGGATGTGTGCCCCTGGAACCGGCGCGCGGCGATTACCTCGGAGCCGGGCTTTCTTCCGCGGTCGGAACCTCCGCCGCTGGAGCGCCTGGCCGAGCTCTCCCAACAGGAGTTCAAAGAAATGTTCCGGAACAGTCCGGTGGAGCGCGCGCGCTATAGCGGTTTCCTGCGCAACGTTGCGATAGCAATGGGCAACAATGGATCGCCCGAGTTTCAGCCCGCGCTCCGCAGGTTGGCCGCTTCGCCGGATGAACTGGTCGCAGAACATGCCCGTTGGGCGCTCGCCAAAACCGGGACGGGCCCGTGAGGGAGTCGATGAACAGGAAGTGCCAGTTGCTTCTTATGCTCCTGGGCGGCGCGGGACTGCTCTGCGCCGAGGATGCCGTATCGAGGGGGTTCAACCATTTCTATAACCTCGAGTTTGACCAGGCCGTACAGGCCTTTGTCTCCGCCATCCAGAAAGATCCATCCAATCCGGACGTCCATAACCACCTGGCGCAGGCGATTCTTTATCGCGAAATGCTTCGCGCCGGTTCGCTTGAAAGCGAACTGGTCACCGGCAGCAATCCCTTTCTGCGGCGCGACAAGTTAAAGCCTGCTGAAGAAGACCGGGTGCGCTTTGACTCCGCCATCGAGACTTCGCTCAAACTGACCCAGGCGGCGTTGAATGCCTCTCCGGGCAGCGTGCCGGCACTATACGCCCAAGGCGTTGCCTATGGCCTGCGAGGCAACTACAATTTTCTAGTGAGGAAAGCGTGGAATGATGCGCTCCAGGACGTTACCACCTCGCGAAAACTGCACGCCAAAGTCACGCGCCTGCAGCCGGAGCATTACGATGCCCGGTTGGTGCAGGGATTTCATGATTACGTCGTGGGCAGTCTGCCGTTCGCTTACAAAATCCTGGGCTTTGTCGTAGGATTCCGCGGCGACAAGGAGGGCGGCATCCGTACCCTGCAACTGGTAGCTGCAAACGGAAATGCGAATCGTAACGATGCGAAGATGCTTCTGGCCGTAGTCTACCGTCGCGAACGCCGCCCCGGCGATGCGATCCCGTTGTTGAATGATCTGTTGCAAGCCTATCCGCGCAACTATCTGCTGCGCCTGGAAATGGTCCAGATGTACGGGGATCTGGGAGACAAGCAGAAAGCGCTGGCGGCGCTGCTGGAACTGGAGCGGATGCGGCGCGTCGGAACTCCCGGCTTCTCCGCGCTCCCAGCCGAGAAAATCAATTTCGCCCGCGGAAATCTGCTGTTCTGGTATCGCGATTACGATCGGGCGATTGAAGAGCTAAAAAAGGCAGCCGCCAAAGCGCGCGAGCTCGATCTAAATACCGGCGCCACCACGTTTCTTCGCCTCGGCCAGTGCTACGACATGCAGCGACAGCGCAGTCAGGCCATGGAATCATACCGGGCCGCGATCGCGCTCGCTCCGGACTCCGACGCCGCCCGGCAATCGAAACAATATCTGACTTGGCCTTACAAACGAGGCAAAGTGTAGGCTTGCGGTTTGGTTCACTTCAAAGCTGGCCGGAGAACTCGACCCGGTCATAAATTTCGGCCATCGGAACCTGGCAGGGCACGCTTTCCAATTGCAGCAACTCCGTCATGCCCGTGACTTCCGTGAGAATCCAGCGATCGTCAGGCAGTCTGCGGAAGCGTTCCACCCGCGGCTGCGATTGCGACACCAGAAGATACTCCTGCAAGGATGGCAACCGGCGGTAGGCAGCGAACTTCTCGCCGCGGTCGTAGGCTTCCGTCGATCGCGAGAGGATCTCTATTACCACCACCGGATTAAGCACCGTGTCCCGCTGATCATCGGCGTATTCCGTCTTGCCGCAGAGTATCATCATGTCCGGATAGGTGTATACGCGGCTCCCGGCTACCCTAAGCCGCAAGTCGGGGCCCGCCGTTCGGCAGGGATGCGTTTTCAAGGCGTTTCCAATTTCGCGGACAAGGTTGTTTTGAAGGCGGTCGTGCTGACTGCTGCCCCCAGCCATGGCGAGGACTACGCCATTCCAGTATTCGCTCTTGGTCTCCGCCAGCCGTTCTCTGTCGAGATATTCTTCCGGCGTAATTAGCGCTTGCTGCTGAGCGGACATCTAGACCTATGGTGTCACAATACGCGCGTGGTAATGGCGGGCGGGTTGCCAGCCTTCCTTCCCCATCACGCTGATCGCCGTCGCCAAGGCATCGGCGATACTGCCTTGACGCGCGATCACCGTGACTTCTTGGCTCGACTCCAATCCTATCGCTGTCTTGGGATCGATGATATGGGAATAACGCTTGCCCCCGACCTCGACGAACTGTTCGCGGTCACCCGAGGTGGAAACCGCGCAGTTGCGCAGTTCCAACGTTTGCTGCCGCGCCTGCACGCGCCAACCACGTTTGCCTGGGGGAGGCGCGCCGATCGCGAGATCCCCGCTGACCGCCACCAGCGCGCGCCGCATGTGCAAAGCTCCCAGCACAGCCAGGGCTTCACCGGCGGCGTATCCCTTGGCAATTCCGCCCACATCCAGTTGCATGCCCGCCTTCAACATCCGCACCGTTTTTTTTTTAAGTTCCAGGCTCTGATACCCGCACTTCGCTAAGGCAGCCCGCCGCTCTTGCTCAGAAGGGAGACGGCCTTCACGCCGGGCTGCCCTCCACAGCCGCACGGCGGGGCCCAGCGTGACGTCAAACGCACCATTGGTATCCTTTGCAATCCGCTGTGCGGCCGTTAAAACACGGTACAAATCCGCGCTCACCCTTACAGCAGGTCCAGCGCGCAGCCGGCTCAGTTCGCTGTCCGGTTTGTAATCGCTGAGTGTCTCATCCAACTGTCGAATCCGGCCAAAGGCAGCCTTAAAGCCATGCGAAGCGGTCGCGGCATCCGGTGCATAGAGAGTGATTCGAACCAGGGTGCCCATGTGCGGTTCCACTGCTTCAAACCGCTGCAACTCCCCGGCCCCCGCAACCTGCAGGGCCAAAAAAAGAACAGCGCTATTCTTTTTCCACGCCACTGTTCCAATACCGGTACATATCTTCGAAGGAAGGAGCCTTAACCGGGCGCACGAGCCGGAATCCAAGCCACTGCGCATCAGTGTGATACCAGATGCTTTTGGGAAGCTGCGGATCCTGCACCTTCCAGGAAGCATCCGAGGCTACGCGCGCTCCGCAGCGGCAATTGGCCGGCTCATCGTTCCATGAACCCCCACGCACCGCGTGCGGGTAAGGCTTGGTGGCGCGAGTCCATGGCAGAATCGTGATCCGCTGCTTCCATTGTGAATAATCCGGCATGTATTGATCCAGAGTCCACTCCATGACGTTGCCATGGATGTCATAAAGACCCCACGGATTCGGCTTCTTGGTACCCACTTTTTCATATTTCCCGCCGCTGTTGCCGGCAAAGGTTGCGTATTCGCCGAGCTTCGCCGCGTCATCCCCAAAAGAAAACGCCGTGGACGTCCCCGCGCGGCAGGCGTATTCCCACTCCGCCTCGGTCGGCAATCTGTAAAAATAGCCGGTCCGCGCGCTCAGCCACTGGGCGTACTTGTTAGCCGCGTGGTGTGTCATGCTGATCGCCGGATACCCATTGATCCCCATTCCGAAGCTCATCTCCACATAAGGAGCGGTTGGCCGGCTGATCGCATCCAGGGTTGGATCGGCCCCAGGCTTCTCCCCCGCTTGCCGGGTGAACATGAACAGCCGGTACTCATCCCAGGACACTTCGTATTTCCCCATCCAGAAGGCTTCCAGTTTTACCTTATGCAGCGGACCCTCGTCCGGCCGCCGCCCGCGTTCGTTGGCCGGAGTACCCATGGTGAACTCTCCGGCGGGGATGGGAACCATTTCATAGCTCACAACCGTACCCGGTATCGTCGTTTTATACGCTTCAAACTTGCCCGCGGGCGTGGCCGCAATCCGCTGCTGAAGCTGTTGCACGACAGCGCGCTCGTCTTTCGACTGCGCAGCGGCGGCCAGCACAACCCAAAACAAAATGCGCATAGGGATGTATTAGACGAAACGAGTCTGGCCGGGACGCGCCACCGGCGGAACGCTGAGCGCCATGTCCCAGTCGAGCTTTTTAGGAAACAAAATCTCCTGCGAGTTCAGCGCCTGTTCCCAAGTGATTTGTTGACCCGTATAAGCTGCCATCCGCCCCATGATCGCGAGCATGGTGCTGGTGGCCATCCACTCTCCATCATTCAAAGGCTGCCCCCGCCGGATGGAAGCGAAAAGCGCGTCGTGCTCGGCCTGGTACATGTCGTTGCGCTCGCCGCTGTAACTCCACTCCTTCTGACCGGTGATGCGCGGCGTCGGCCCGCGCCCGATCATGGCCGCGCCTTTGGAGCCCAGAATGTAGTCGGAATTCTCGTTATGGCAGCCTTCCATCTGGCGGCACCCGAGAAAAGCCCGTACATTGTTCGGGTAGAGATAGTTCACCTCAAAATGGTCAAAAATGTTGCCGGCCTCGGCGGGGATCTGGCGTCCGCCCACGGCGACACAACTCACCGGAGGCTTGTCGTCCATGGCCCAGGCAATCTTGTCGACGCTATGAACAGCCTGTTCCACCAATCCATCGCCGGAAAGAAAGGTGAAGTTGTACCAGTTGGCGAGCATCCATTGCACATCGCTCATGCCGGCGGGGCGCGTGCTTGCGGGAGGCATCGGCTTCACCGGATTGGTGTAATAGGTGGCGTAGTAGGCGACCAGATCGCCGATTGTCCCGTTCTTAATTTCATCGAATGTGGCGCGGACGTGCTTCGAATAACGCCAGCAGAAACCCGCCACCAGAGAAACATTCTTCTCTTTGGCAAGCTTCGCCGTTTCCAAGACGCTGCGCACGCCCGGCGCATCCGTGGCAATCGGCTTTTCGCAAAATACATGCTTACCGGCTTCGATGGCGGCCTTTAAGTGACCGGGGCGGAAACCGGGAGGGGTGGCGAGCAGCACCACGTCCACACCGCTATTGATCAGTTTCTCGTAGGCATCCAGCCCCAGAAAAATGTTCGTGGACTCCACCTTCACTTTGTCGCCGGCGCCCTTCACTTGCTTGAGACGCTCAATGCATTCCTTGGCTCGATCCTCCGAAATATCGGCGACAGCCGTGAGCGCGGCGTAATCGTCCGCCTTTAATGCCTGGGATGCGGCGCCCGTGCCGCGCCCGCCGCAACCCACCAGACCCACCTTCAAAGTTCTGCCCGCCTGCATTGCCGAAAGCACCGCGGGAAATCCCACCGCAATCGAAGCCTTCAAAAAATTCCGGCGTGGTGTAAATATGTCGCTGCCCATAGCTTCAGTATACGACCGGCAGAACGTGAGCCTGCGGTATGCTACTGTGTGGCCCTAGGGAAATGAGCGCCAGCGCACATAAAGTTCAGCAGACATTGGATGCTGCCGGGGTGACCGCACAGGTGAAAGAAATGCCGGCCACCACCCGCACCGCCAAAGAGGCAGCGGCTGCCATCGGCTGTTCGGTCGCCCAGATCGCCAAATCGCTCGTGTTTCGAACCGAAAGCGGCCAGGCGGTGCTCGTGGTCGCCAGCGGAGCGAACCGGGTGAACGAATCTGTGCTGGCGGATCTGGTGGGAGAATCGATTGAAAAGGCCACGCCGGATTTCGTCCGCGAAGCGACCGGGTATGCGATCGGAGGTGTTCCTCCCATCGGCCATGCGCAGACACTGAACACGTGGTTCGACGATGCTCTGTTGGACTTCGATCTCGTTTGGGCAGCGGCGGGAACCCCGTTCAATGTCTTCGCCATCGAGCCCACCGAGCTGATTCGTATTACCGGCGGAAAATCCATTCGGCTGGAGCGCGCCAAGAGTTAAATGCGTCTGCCGCCACGGGTCCGGGAGCGAACCAACGCCGTCCGGGACTTCGTCTTCTTCGCCGGCTTCGCGCGCGCCTGCATCGCGTCCAGTTCCCGGCCTTTGACAATAAAACGATAAGGCGCCGACCCAACGTAGCGGAACGGGTAGCAGGTGATCAAAGTAAGGGTGGGCGTGGATGTGGCTTTGGTTACCTCGACCGTTTTGGGAGTAACAATCGCGGTAGATTCCACAAGGTATGTCTTGGGCCCTTGCGGGGTGATTACCTTAATATGGTCATTTCTCCGAATATTCTCCAACGCCCGAAAATAAGTGTCACGGTGCGCCGCCAATACCACATTCCCGGTTTGGCCCGGGAGCGCCGATCCCGGAAGGTGCCCGACGCCCTTATTGAGCGTCCGGTCGTCGGTTCCTTCAAAAACGACGGCGGACAGTTTCAATCGGGGAACTTCCATTCTTGCAATAGCTTTGCCTTTGACTGGCGCGGGCATGGGCAGAGGTTCGGGAGGAGCTTTTCGGGACGAGCGGCTTTTTTTGGACGGTGGGGGAGCGGGAGTTTCCTGAATCTGGGTGTCGAGTTCCTTGGCTCCTTCCTCCTGAGCGGTTCGGCCCTCATACCACAGGGCGGCCCAGTAGGATATGCCAAGGAACCCGACAACGAACAGGCAGAACTGAAAAACTTTAAGCATGTTCTTCACTCCCGCCGGTATCCGCTGTTAGTTGGCGTTCCGGAGTCGGAGACGGAGCGCCAAAGCAGCGAAAATGGAAGCCATACCAATCAAACCGGCAAGGGGTCCATTGCTGGCCGTCTGGGGCAGTTCGGTAGGCTCGCTCAGAGAAGCGGATCGTTCCACGTTTTCAGAAGCGGAAGGGGCTGCCACGGGTGCCGTTTCTTCCTGGAAAGCGGGTGCAGGCGCAGGCTGTTCAACCTGGGTCTCCGCCGGAGAGGCTGTCACCACCGCGGCGGTCTCTTCAGCCGGACGTTCCTCGGTTTTGTAGCTGTCGTCGGTCTTTGCGGGTTCCTCTACGTGAGTCTTCTCTTCGGTAACCTGAGCGACCGTGTTCGACTCCTCATAGGGCATAGTAGCTACGGTTGTGCCGGTGATCTTGGCGATTTCGAGTGCCCGGCGTTTGGGATACGCGAATTCCTGACCGAAATTATCTCCGGGGTAAAACCACTCCTTCAATGCCTCGGGCTGTCCGGCGGGCATTTCGTGGAAGGTGAGCACAGTCTTGCCCCGCGGTTGAAGCCGGTAATTCGGGATAGCGAGAATTGTGGCAAAAACGCGGTCTTCCCGGTCATTGAATATCTGCACGATATGGCGGTTGGATTGAGAATCCATAAGTTTGAGCACGTATTTTCCGGGTTGAAGTATGGTTCCTGGCACTTCGATTGCCGAGGGTAACGTTACGTACGTCTTCTTATTCCAAGGATCACAGCGTGCGGCTGGCGTCAACACCGTAAAGGACATTGCACAAGATAGTAAAGAAATGGCGGCGATTCGTTTCATGATGTTTTTTCCTCCTGATTAAATGTTGCTTCCCGGCCCAGACGCTTATCATCTATGCAAGCGGCGTACCGAGTCACGCAAAACATTGATTCTAAAAACAAATCAGCTGCCGATCGACGATGTGGCTGCGCACCCCGCCAACCAGACGGAAGTTTTTACGCGAAATAGGCCTTAAGTTTGTTAGTTTAATCACAACAAGGAGCGCAATTTATGCACATCGCTCATTGTTGCAATCTTCTATACACTTCCAGCAACACATCTCCAATAATCTGGAGGCTACGGGAGCTCAACTTGTCCATGGTGTCTGCTTCTGTGTGCCACCAGGAATGGCTCGGGCCGTAATCGAAATCGATGAGATCGACCGCGTTTACGCCCAGCCGTACAAACGGAAGGTGATCATCTTCGAGCGCGGAGGCCACATCGGGGAAGGACGAACCGTGCCCCAACTCCCGGGCCACGCCGCGAACCATTTTGCGCAGCGCAATGGAAGAATTCAATTCGTCCACCACCGTGAATTGTTTATCGCCGATCATATCCACATTAAACAGCGCGCGGATGCGTGCCAACGTGCCCTCCCGCCTCCAACGCTCGGCTAGATGCCGGCTACCGTAGGTTCCATTGGTCTCCGACCATTGCCCAAACGCCTCTTCGCCGTCGAAAAACACCACATACACGTCGTCCTTGCGCTTTAGGTTCGGCAGGACCCGGGCCATTTCCAGCAGCCAGCCGGTGGACGAGCCGCCATCATTGGCTCCCACAAAGTTCATGCCGGGAATCGCTTTGGTATCGTAATGGCCGCTATAAACGATAGCGCGCCCACTCGAACCGGAGAGCTTGCCGATGATATTGCGCATCGGTACCCGGCCCACAGGAGTGGCGGCGGCGAAGGCATCGTCCGTCACGCTCCAACCAGCCCCTCTTAGCTCCGTCCGAATCATCGCTTGCAATTTCACGATCGCCGCAGAACCGGCGGGACGAGGGCCCAGGGCTACGGCCTGGCGTGTAGACTCCAGTGCCCGTGCTCCATTAAAATCCGACGCCGCCGCCATCAGCGCCGCACCCAAGATAAAAATCAACGTTTTGTGGCCGTGCATAAATAACCCAGGGTAAAATTTCGTTCGCGGTCCAACCTGTCGAACAACGGAAACAGGAGCCCGGCGGGGGCAAGCAATAGAATCGCCGGAATCGCCCAGACGCCCGGAAAGAAAGCAATGCCGTTCAACATGCGTCTTCCCATCAGACGGAAGTATCCCCCGCCGGGCTCCACGAGAATTGACTCGAATCCGGCTGCTTCCAATAGATGATGAACGCCATGGCGTGTGTAGCGAAAGTAGTCATGGGGCGCCTGATGCACCTCCCAGTCCTGCGGAACCACCAGCAGCAATCGCCCGCCGGGACGAATCGTACGGCCGATTTCGCGCAAGGCCCCGGCGGGATCGGAGACGTGCTCCAGCGTGACGATGTTGATGGCTGCATCGAAGGTCCCGCTGGCAAATGGCAAAGCGCTCAAATCCCCAAGCACATCCAGCCTGCTGTAGTCCCATGCGCGATCGCCAACGGCCAGATCAATGCCGGTGTAACGCGTCTGCCGGAAGTAGGATCGATATTTGCCTTCTCCCGCGCCAGCATCCAGCACCCGCGCTCCTTCCGCAAGCGAGCCGGCAAATTTTCCAACCGCTTCTTCCATGGCGTGTTCGAAATGCCACAGATAACGCTCCAGAAAACCGGGAAGCCGCCGCCGAAGATCCTCGTAACTCACAGCAGGCTCACGGAGTCTTTCTGGCTTCCAACATGATGCTGGAGCCACGCCGGCAGGCGGCTTCGAGCAACGTAAACGGCCACGACGCGGCGGTCAGACCCAGATACGCCACGTCCTTGGCCAAAGCCCAGGGAGCAGATTCGCCTACGCCGCGTACCCGCCGCGCCATCGGATCCAGGCCGGGAGCCAACGTCGTAGCGAGGCCCGCCGGGTTGTCCCGCCAGGAAAAGTGTTTCTCACGGATCACCTGGAATCCGCAGTCTTCGACGAGCCTTCGCAAATCGGCTGTCCGGAAATGGAGGAGATGGCGCGGAATGTCGATGCCGTTCCAGTTCTCGCCAAATAGTAGAAATTGCCAGCATTCCGCGTTGGGCACCTGGACAATCAGGCGGCCTTCCGCCGGGAGCATCTTCCGCGCTTCATCCAGATACGCGGCCGGATCGTAGAGATGCTCCAGGACGTGGAACATGGTCACCGCGGCACAACTCTGCCCGGCTATAGGCGGCCGGCTCAGGCTCCCGCAAATGGCGGGCACGCCGCTTACGTTCCAGGTCACGCTCGCCGCCGCCTGGGCCAAATCCAGCCCTACCACCCGCGCGCCCCTCTCTCTAAGCATCGCCAACAACAAGCCACCCCCGCAGCCCACATCCAGCACCGGACCCGGCAAGCCCGATTCCCGCAGCGCCCGCCACACAAACCGCACATGATCCGCAAGCACGAAGCGCCGGTAAAATTGCGCCAGTTTTCCGGATGTTCCTTCCGGCACAAACCAATAATTTTCCGGATAATAAGCGCGCAACTCATCGGGTGTGGGCCAGGGGTGAAGCCGGATGAGTTCGCACCCGCCGCACTGCACCACCGCAAAATTCTTTGCGGTAGTGCGGTATAACCTGTCCGTGCCGCGAATCAGTACCCGGGCCGCCTCCGACCCACAGGCCGGACATTTCTCCGTCTCTATATGGATTGCTGGTTCAGCGCCTTCAGCGAGATCCGGTAACGCCAGATGAGCCTCCGCAGCTCCCCCGCCGTCATCTTTTGGAACTTCTTTATCTCGCGGCGTTTGCGCAGCATAAGAGGCAGCATCCTGATCGCTTCCAGATCCGCTCGCATCATCGCCCGGATTACCTGAAATTTGTTCCTCCAGCCAGGGTAATGTGAGATTTCGCCCCGGCCCCGTAGAGCCGCCCAAGCCCCGGCGCCCAGCCTTGCCAGATAAAATGCGCCGTTTAGCCATAACAGACTCCAGGGAAACAATTTCGCCGCCAGCAGGACACGGTTCCGCTCAATCAATTCCACTCGCCGCATGCTGCGCACGCCCAGCGTCGCTCCGCGATGGTGCCGAACCACGGCGGTGGGCACGTACACGCAGCCCCACCCGGCAATCCGCGCCCGCAACCCCAACTCGGCGTCATCGGCATAGGCGAAAAAGTCTTCGTCGAACCCTCCAATCTGGTCCAGCATCGTGCGCCGGTACATCGCGGCGCAGCCATCGGGCCACAGAGCATCCTCCATCGTATCGTACTGCCCGGTATCCAGTTCCCCTGCTCCCCGGCCCCGGTTTTGCCCATCCAAATAGATGAGATGGCCCACCTTATCAATCCGGCGTGGATCCTCCCACACAAGTACTTTACACGCCGCCATCCCCACGTCTTCGCGGCCCTCGAAAACAGCGCGAAGTCCGTACAGCCAGTTCGGATGCGCCTCCGCGTCATTATTGAGCAACGCGATAAATGCTCCTTGCGACAAGGAGATCCCCTGATTATTCGCCTCGCAGAAACCTAGATTTGTGCGATTACGAACGATGCGTGCGGCGGGAAATTCTTTCGCCACCATTTCCGCGGAGCCGTCGGAAGAGCCGTTATCGACCACGATCAACTCCGTCCTTACCCCTTTCTGGAGCACCAGCGAACGGAGGCACGCCCGTAAAAGATCCTTCCGGTTGTAGTTGACGATTACGACGGAAAGTGTATCTTCGTAAAAAACTTGCACGGATTGTAGTATTATAGCTGCAGGAAAAAGGCCTACTGTTTATGGCTTCCGTCGGCGAAATTCTGCGCCGCGAACGAGACCGCCAAGGTTTAGATCTTGGCATGATCGCGGAGCAAACGAGAATTAAAATACGTTACTTGGAAGCATTGGAGCGCGACGACTTCGAAAGCCTCCCGGGGCGCTTCTTCGCCCGCAGTTTTACCGCTCAGTATGCGAACCGCCTGGGCGTGAATACCGCCGAGCTGCAGGCAGCTCTTCAAAGTCAGATCGTGCCCGTCGAGGTATTCGGGGCCTTAAGTGATCATTCTTCGCTTCCACTCAGCGGGTCGTCCTGGACGAATAGACAATTCACGGTCGAGCCCCTTCCTCACGGCACAGCTTCCGCCGTTACCGCGCGTAAACTGACATCGTCGGCGGTGATGTTTTTAGCTGTGACCGTTGCGTGCGGTACCGTGTTCTGGCTTTGGCAGCGGACACAAGTCAGTTCTACTTCCGTCAGCGCCGCGCAAAACGAGGCAGGCTCACAGTCGATTAAAAATGAGCCCGATCCCCCTCCAGCGGCACAGTCCACGGCCCAGCCCCCGCCGCCGGTCCCTGCCGCCGTTGAACCCGCAGAGAGTGCTACCGCTGGGAAAATCAATCTCGCCGTGATCGCTAAAGAAGATACCTGGGTCCGAATTACGGTGGATGGCAAGGTGATTCTCGAACGAGTGCTGGCGCGCGGCGATTCCTCAGTGGCGGCCGCGAATGTGAATGCCAAGGTCCTGCTCGGTAATGCTGGGGGAGTGGACATTCACTTCAATGGAGCCGGCATCGGCCCGATTGGTCCACGCGGTCAGGTGCGCGTAGTCGATTTCACCCGCGGGAAGTTTCAGGTGGTTGAACCTCCGAAGAAGCCGGTCGCCCAGAGTTCACTGCAGCCGGTGACTGCGACTACCTACACCGGTGTCGCGATTCGCCTGTAAGGAACGGCAACACCGGTCGAGTCCAATTGCATGTGCAACATCCACAAGTCGCCCTCTGGCGGGAATGTGGATCCACTAGAATGGCCTCCTGCGAGACAACGCCAATGTCCGGAGACTGAGCCTACGCCTCACGACGGCCATCTGGAAGACGGTTGTGAGGCGGAGGAACGTGCAGGCACGGCAATCTTGCTCCGTTAAACGCCGCCATCCTGCTGCCGGACGAATCGCCTTGCACGCTGCGCATTCCAACGTATAGTCTGAAAGCACAGTGCGGCTATCTTTTGGAGACTTCTGGCTGGACCTTGCGGAACGCCGTTTGTGGCGCGGAAGCAATGAAATCCTGCTCACCCCCAAGGCATTTGAAGTTCTCTCGTATCTCGCCAAACGTCCCAACCAACTGGTATTGCGCGAGCAGTTGATGAAGGAATTGTGGCCCGATACCTTCGTCGACGACCATGCGCTGTCGTTCCAGATTGCCGAAATCCGCAAGGTGCTGGGAGACGATCCGAAAAGGCCTCACTATATTGAAACCCGGCCCCGGCGCGGATACCGCTTTATGGCGGAGATTCCGGCTGAACCGCCGGCAAAAGCACCACTCCCGATTCCTACAGAGATTACAGCCGCCCCCGCGCCGATCGCCTCCGATAAAATTCCCGAAACACGATACGCGCGCAGCGGAGACGTTAATATCGCCTACCAGGTAATCGGCGACGGGCCGATGGACGTGGTGTTCGTTATGGGATGGGTCTCCCACCTGGAGTATTTTTGGCGCGAACCGCGTTTCGCAAGCTTTCTACGGCGGCTGGCATCCTTTTCCCGTCTCATCTTATTTGATAAGCGCGGCACCGGACTTTCAGACCGCGTTCCGCTGAACCAACTTCCAACGCTCGAACAGCGCATGGACGATGTGCGGGCCGTCATGGAGGCGGCCGGTTCCCATCGGGCGGCGATTGTCGGCGTATCCGAGGGGGGACCGTTGTCGGTCCTCTTTTCCGCCACCTACCCGGAGAAGGCGCTCGGCCTCGTGATGATTGGTTCCTATGCGCGTCGCCTGCGCGATGCCGGTTATCCGTGGGGTCCGTCGGCCGAGGAAAGAGACGCCTACTGCCGGCTCATCCGCGCTCAATGGGGCGGACCGGTGGGCATTGAAGAACGCGCCCCGACCTTGGCCAACGACCCCGAATTCCGGGACTGGTGGGCCACTTATCTCCGCATGGGAGCAAGCCCCGGAGCGGCGGAAGCCCTTACCCGGATGAACGCCGAGATCGACATTCGTCCCATTCTCGGTTCGATCCGCGTACCCACGCTCGTGCTGCATCGGACCGACGACAAATGCCTGTTGGTCGAAGAAGGCCGCTACATGGCCAGCCGCATCCCCGGCGCCCGTTTTGTCGAGTTGCCGGGGGCTGACCACCTTCCGTTTGCCGGACCCCAAAGCCAGATGCTTGAAGAGATCGAGACCTTTCTCACCGGTCTTGGGCATCGTGTGCAGCCGGAACGGGCATTGGCTACGGCGTTATTCCTCGATGTACCCGGCAGGGTGCGGCTGTCCGATCCCGTTTCAGCAAATTCGCTGAATATGGACCGTCTTCGCCGCGAGATCGAATGGTTCCGAGGGCGCGAAGCGGATATGGACGGCGGCGCCCCTTTGGCAACCTTTGATGGTCCGGTGCGCGCGGTTCGTTGCGCCTTCGCCATGGTGGCGCAGGGTGCGCTGCTGAGGGTGCCTGCTCGCGCGGCCCTCCACACAGGCGAATGTGAGTTCACCTCAGACGGCCGTCCGTCTGGTTACACCATTGACCTGGCTGGTCAAATACTACCAGTGACTCCCCCCGGAACCGTGGTTGTCTCGCGCGTAGTCAAGGATCTGGTGGCCGGGAGCGGGATCCGTTTTTCCCCGCGGCAGCAGCTCAGGCTTTCCAACGAGGCGGAGGAGTGGCCCCTGTTTGAGGTAGTTTCATGCTGAGCGTAGCCTCTAAGGCAAAAAAATAATTCCCGGCGTTGTGCATGGCTGCACCACTTCCGGAAGGCGGTTTTTCTTCGCGCGTGCAAAATTATTTGCAGACGCGTGATGCTTTTACGGCAGGCTTTACGCTTATCTCATTGTGAGGGTTGAGGAGAACAAGAGGACGGCACCGGGAAAACATGAAACAGTGTGCACCAAAAAGAACAAAAGACGAAGCGCCTGTTACCCTAACACATTCGGAGGGCTTCCGCCGGTACCTGTTGAACTTTGCGGATTGCTGTGATACCAATATACAGCGGGTTGCGGGATGGGGATTCCCTCAGTACCGGTTGCAGCCCATAACCTAAGGTAGTTTGCGGTTCCTCCGGGTAGTCTACGGTCGGGTGACGGCCTGGTTACGAACCAGAAATCTAAAAGAGGGTTTGAAATGGCAAGAGAGAGTGCACAGCATAAACTGGATCGGGTACGCCCCCCGAGAGTACATATTACTTATGACGTAGAAGTGGGCGACGCTATCGAGATCAAGGAGCTGCCGTTCGTCCTCGGCGTTCTTGGCGATTTCACCGGCATGCCCGAGCAGCCGCTACCCCGTCTCAGGGACCGGAAGTTTGTCGAAATCAACCCCGACAACTTCGATAAGGTCCTCGAGGCTATGAATCCTCACCTGGCTTACCAGGTTGAGAACAAGCTCAGCGAAGATCCGGATGCCGGCCAGCTGCGCGTAAACCTCAGTTTCAAGAATCTGGATGATTTTGAGCCGGAGCAGGTTGCCAAGCAAGTGAAGCCGCTCAAAGAGCTGCTTGACCTGCGTACCAAGCTGGCGGATCTCCGCGGCAGTCTCATGGGCAACGACAAGCTCGAAGAGATGCTGCTTGATTCCGTGGGCGACCCGGACAAACTCGCCCGGTTGAAGACCGAAGTGAAGACCGAAGGAGGCAGCAATGAGTGACGCTCAACGCGGGTTAGCTCACGCTCAGGAAACTGTTCTTGAATCCAGTCTCCTGGACAAGATCGTTGAAGAAGGACGCCTCGGCAAGGATCCGGCTGCGAAAGAGCGCGGCAAAGAGCTGGTAAAGATTTTCGCCGAGCAGGTCCTGGAAGGCTCGATGGCCGTGTCCAAGGACGCGGAAGCAATGATCAACGCGCGCATTGCGCAGATCGACCATCTACTTTCCATCCAGCTCAATGAAGTGCTGCATCATCCGGCGTTCCAGAAATTGGAATCCACCTGGCGCGGCGTCAAGTACATGCTCGATCAGAGCGAGACCAACGACATGTTGAAGATCAAGATCTTCAATTGCAACAAGCGCGAACTGCTCCGCGACCTGCAGCGCGCCCCTGAGTTCGACCAGAGCACCCTTTTCAAGAAAGTGTACGAGGAAGAATTCGGCGTGTTCGGCGGCGCCCCGTTCGCCGCACTGGTTGGCGATTACGAATATAGCCGGCATCCCGAAGATGTCGAACTGCTCGAGCGCGTTGCTCAGGTTGCCGCTTCCGCCCACGCTCCGTTCCTTTCGGCGGCGTCCCCGGAAATGTTCAATCTGGACAGCTTCACCAGCCTGGATGCCCCGCGCGATCTCGGCAAGGTGTTCGACACCACCGAGTATGCGAAGTGGAAATCCTTCCGCCAGAGCGAAGACAGCCGTTATGTGGGTCTCACCGTGCCCCGCATTTTGATGCGTCTTCCCTACGGCCGGAACAACAAACAGATTGAAGCGTTCAATTACGAAGAGGGCGTGGACGGAACCGATCACAGCAAATACGTTTGGGGCAATGCCGCCTGGGCTCTTGGCGCACGTCTTACCAATGCGTTCGCCAAACACGGCTGGTGTGCCGCCATCCGCGGCGTTGAGGGCGGCGGGCTGGTGGAAGGTCTTCCCGTTCACAACTTCTATACCGACGATGGCGATGTGGCGATGAAGTGCCCAACCGAGGTGCCCATTACCGATCGCCGCGAAAAGGAGCTGGCGGATCAAGGCTTTGTCCCGCTGGTCCACTGCAAGAATACGGACTACGCCGCCTTCTTCAGCGTCCAGTCCTGTCAAAAGGCGAAGCTGTACGATAAGCCGGCGGCAAACGCCAATGCCCGCTTGTCTACCCAACTGCCCTACATTCTCGCCTGCAGCCGGTTTGCACACTATCTGAAGGCGATGATGCGCGACAAGATTGGCAGCTTCATGTCCCGCTCGGATTGTGAAGTGTGGCTCAATCAGTGGGTGAACCAGTACGTGGTACCGGATGACACCGCGTCCCCCGGGATCAAAGCGAAGCACCCGCTGCGCGAAGCGCGAATCGATGTTCAGGAAGTTCCCGGCAAGCCCGGCGCTTATCGCGCGGTGGCTTTCCTCCGGCCTCACTTCCAACTGGACGAACTGACTGTTTCGCTGCGCCTGGTTGCCGAGCTTCCCGCACCGGCAAAGAGGTAGTCGCGGATCGCAGATGCTTTAACAAATTAAATCATACGGAGAGCTTCCGCACCAAGCTCTCCGCAACATAAACAAACAACAATAACCAATTGAAAAAAGAGGAGAAACACAATGTCCCAATTTGACGCGTTTTTAAAGATTGATGGAGTCAACGGGGAAACCGACGATAAGATGTTCCCCCAGCACATCGAACTGTTGTCATACTCGTTCGGTGCAACCCAGACTGGTAGCTTCCAGTACGGCGGTGGCGGTTCTACCGGTAAGGTTCAGTTTCAGGATTTCCACTTTACCAAACGCGCCGACGATTCCACCCCCCACCTGTTCGACGCCTGCTGCAGCGGCAAGCACATTCCGAAATGCGAATTGCTCGTCCGCAAGGCGACCGGGGATGGCGGCCAGCAGTTGTTCTATAAGGTGACCTTCGAGGATGTTCTGCTGTCCAGCCAGACGGTCAGCGGGCAGGGTTCGGGCGATCCGATCCCCACCGAATCCATCAGCTTCAACTTCGCGAAGATGATCATGGCCTACGGCAAGCAAGACAGTAAGGGCAAGGTCGGCGCTCTTGTTCCCAAGGGCTGGGACCAGAAGAAGAACGCGAAAGTCTAGTTTTGGGTGCACACATAACGGCGGCCCTTCCGGGGCCGCCGTTATCCTTTGTTGTTGTTCCGGGGAGCAAGCCGCAAGTTCTCCGGAAGCATGTATTATCGGAACCAGGCGTGCGTGCCGCGGCCCTCCCACAAGGGATTGCAGTGAGCATCGGCGGGCTTGGAGAAAGCACAATGCCAAATGACCGCTCAGGAACTATTCAAAGCTGGCAAATTGCAGGACGCGATTCAGGCACTCAGTGTCGAATTGCGAGATAATCCCACTGACAACAAGCGGCGCACCTTCCTCTTCGAGCTGCTATGCTTTGCCGGTGATTTTGACCGTGCGCGGAAACACCTCGAGCTTCTGGCCAAGGAAAATCAGAAGACCGGCATGGGCGCTTTGCTGATGGAGGCCTGCATGCACGCCGAGCGTACGCGTAATGAAATATTTGAGAAAAAGGACTATCCCTCCGTATCCGCGGGTCCGGCCCGCGCAGGGACGATGAATGGACAGCCTTTCAAATTCATAGAGGACGCGGATCCACGGATCGGCGCCCGGCTGGAAGTCTTCACTGCCGGCGCCTACATCTGGATTCCCCTCGAGCATATCGATTCGATCGAAACCCAACCACCCAAGCGCCTGCGGGATCTGCTTTGGGCCCCCGTGATCATTCACACCGCCGAGTCTTTCAAACAGACGGAACTCGGCGAGTGTCTTCTGCCTGTGCTTTCTCCCTTTTCTTACAAACATCCCAATGACAACGTGAAACTCGGCCGGGAATCGGTTTGGGAACACGAAAACGGAGAGGATGTGCCGTACGGACAGAAGATGTTCCTGGTGGATGGAGAGGATATTCCATTGCTTGATATCCGCAAGATCGAGTTCGAGGAAGCAGAAGAAGCGGCCGGGGCTGCCACCGTCAACTGATGTCTGCTACCTTTGGAACCTCCGGACGTCCCGGCCGCTCGCAATTTGACCCATGGCTACCGTAGAAGAATTGCTGAACCCGATCCCTGGACCGAGCCCAAGCGGCGAAAATGTCCGCTATGCGCCTGCGTTTGACAAGCTGAAAGAAGCCAGGCGTCCCGGGGGGGACTGGCTTTCAGACGCGGTTGCCGTTGACTACAGCGTCGTTGCCAAACATTGCGAGGATTTCCTTCTCAAGAAAACCAAGGACCTGCAAATCGCTGTCTGGCTGACCGAAGCCTGGCTGGTGAAACAAGGCTTTTCCGGATTTCAGAACGGCCTGCTCCTCATTAAGGGGATGATGGAGAAATTCTGGGACACGCTGTATCCGGAGTTGGAGGAAGACGGCGACACCGGTTTGCGATTGGCTCCTATCGATTGGCTCGGCGGTTATCTGGATCTCGCCATAAAGAAGGTTCCCCTCTCCAAGGGCGGCCACAACCTCATTCAGTATAAAGAGTCGCAGATGGTGGGGCCGCCCGATCCGGAAAAGCAGTATGAAGATCCGGAATGGGAGAACAAGAAAAAGGCGTATGACGTAGCCGTCGCCGAAGGCAAACTGACGAGCGATGTTTTTGACGCGGGTTTTCAGAAGACGCCCAAGGATTACTACGTGCAGCTCACGGCCACGGTGGCGTCGGTGCTGGAATCGCTAGATTCCCTAAACACCCTCTGCGAGGAGAAGTTTTCTTCCGAGCCGCCGTCCTTCTCTAAGATCAGAGTCGCGTTGGAAGAGATCCAGATCACCGCCAACAGCCTGCTGGAGCAGAAGCGGAAACTGGAACCGGATCCGGAAGACGTGACGGATGAGCAGACATCAGAAGCAACCGATGACGAGACATCCGAGGAAACGGCGGAAGAGACGGTCACCGTAGCACGGGTTAAAAAGAAGAAAAAACTCGTGGGCGGGATTGAACCGGAAAGCCATGAGGAGGCCGGGGACCGTGTCTCGGCCGTCGCAAACTGGCTGCGCGCGCAGGATCCTCAAAATCCCTCATCGTATTCCCTGCTGCGCGGCTACCGGTGGGGAGAATTGCGCGCTTCGGGCAGCACTGCTCCCGATCAGATGTTGCTCGAGCCGCCCGCCACAGAGGTTCGCACCGGTATCAAGAAACTTTCGCTGGAAGGCAACTGGGAGGAATTGTTACGCGCCGGGGAAGAGGCGATGGGCACCACGGCGGGACGCGGCTGGCTTGATTTGCAGCGCTATACGGTAACCGCCTGCGAAAACCTTTATTACACCGCCGCCGCGGCAGCCATCAAATCAGCCCTGAAAAGCCTGCTGACGGACATGCCGGACATGCTCCACATGACGATGATGGACGATACGCCGGTCGCCAACGGCGAGACAATGGCCTGGATCAAGGACAATATCCTGCCGCCGCCGGCCGTGCAACAGGAGCAGGCGCCGCCGGAGCATTACATGCCCGAACCGGAGCCGGAACCCATGCCGGCCTACAGCTATTCCAACGAGGATCATCGGCAGATTGAAGAGCGCCCGCCAGACGCTTTCGACCTCGCTCAGGAGGCCCTGCGGAGCGGGAACAAAGAGCAGGCCGTTGAAATTCTTGTCCGTGAAATGGCTCAGGAGCGCAGCGGCCGCGCCAAATTCAACCGCAAGATGCAACTGGCGCAAATCTGTCTTTCCATCGGCCGCCAGATCGTGGCCCGGCCCATCCTCGAAGAACTGGCCGCTGAGATCGAGAAGCGCCGTCTGGATGAATGGGAGCCGGCGGAAATGGTAGCCCATACTCTCGCCCTGCTCTATCGCTGCATGGACGACAATGACCGTAAGCAGCAAATCTATGGTTTCATCTGCCGGCTGGATCCGGTGCAGGCCATCGCGTGTCTGAAGTAGCGAGTTATGCCAAGGGATCAAGACGAAAAAGTTTCGCTTCCCCTGCTCGACAGGCTCACTGATCTCGATCCGAAGCTCAGAGTGGATGCGCCGCTTAGCCGCGCCCAATCGGTCCGGCTGCTGAAGGCCTCCTTGCGCCGCGATCTCGAGTGGTTGTTTAACTCCCGCGCCAATCATGAATGCCCGGCGGCGGGAGAGATGCCGGAAGTCTTCCGATCAGTGTATAACTATGGATTGCCCGATTATTCCCATCTTAGCCTGAACAATTTTTCCGACCGCTCCCGTCTTCAAAAGCAGTTGGAGCAGGCCATTACGATGTTCGAGCCCCGGCTGACAGGCATCACGGTGCGGCTGGTGGATAACAGCTACGACCCGGGCCGCGCCCTGCGCTTTCAGATAGACGGCCTGCTCAAAATGGATCCCGCCCCGGAGCACGTCTCCTTTGATACGGTGCTCGATATTCCCTCCGGAGAGTACCAGGTGAAGGGGGACGCCAGTGCGGGATGACTTCCTCCTCTACTACCAACGCGAACTGACCTTCCTTCGCCAGATGGGCGTTGAGTTTGCGGACAAGTATCCGAAGATCGCCCAGCGCCTGTTCCTCGAAGCGGATAAGTGCGACGACCCCCATGTCGAGCGCATCATCGAATCGTTTGCATTCCTAGCGGCCCGCGTTCACCTCAAAATCGACGACGAGTTCCCCGAGATCACCGAGGCGCTGCTCTCCATTGTCTATCCCCACTACATCCGTCCCATTCCTTCCATGTCGGTGGTGGAAATGGTGCTCGATCCGGAGCGCGGCAAGCTCACCAGCGGTCTCAAGATCGCCCGCAACACGACCATGTATTCGAAGAGTGTGAGCGGCGATCCCTGCAAGTTCCGTACCTGTTACGACACCACTCTTTGGCCCGTCCATGTGGCCGAGGCGAATTACCTGCCGCCGGACCGCCTGAGCCCGCCGATCAAATCCAGCGAAGCGATCGGATCCCTGCGTCTGCTGATGCAGACCGCGCAGGATGTGCAATTCGACAAGCTGGAGATGAGTTCCCTGCGCTTCTATCTGCACGGCGAAAGCAAGCTCGTGCACACCATTTATGAGTTGTTGATGAACAACTGCGTGCAGGTTCAGATTCGCGATCCGCAGAACACGCGCCGCAAGGCGATCACGCTGCCGGCGACTTCCATCCGCGCGCTGGGATTTACGGAAGAGGAGGGGATGCTGCCTTACCCGCGGCGCTCATTCCTTGCCTATCGCCTGCTGCAGGAATACTTCACGTTTCCGGAAAAATTTTTCTTTCTCGAATTGACTGACCTCTCGGCTGTCTGGGCACAGGGCTTCAAGGAACAGGCGGAAATCGTTTTTCTCATCTCCCCGTTCGAAATCGAGGACCGGCGCCAGGAGTTGGAGCTTGGCATCAGCCCAAAAACATTCCGTCTCGGCTGCACTCCCATCATCAATCTCTTTCCACAGACCTGCGAGCCGATCCTGCTCGATCAGCGCAAGCACGAGTATCCGGTGGTGCCCGATGTACGCCGCTTGACCTCCACCGAAGTTTTTTCGATTGAAGAGGTAGTATCGATCGATCCGCAGACGCGCGAGATGAAAACCTTCGAGCCTTTTTATTCCTACCGGCATGCCGCCATTCGGGATAATAAACAGACGTTCTGGGTCTCCAATCGAAGGCTTTCGCAGCAGCGCAATGACGAGGGCACGGATATTTTCCTGTCGCTCGTAGACCTCTCGATGCGTACCGTGCACCCCACCGCCGATACGCTCACGATCCGTACGCTCTGCACCAATCGCGATCTGCCGGCCAGGCTTTCCTTCGGCAATGAAGCGGGCGATTTTACGATTGAAGGCATGGCCGCGCTGAAAAAGATCGTCTGCCTGCGGCGCCCGTCAGGCACCCTGCGCCCGCCCCTCGGCAAGGGCATCTTCTGGCGCCTGATTTCGCACTTCTCCATCAATTATCTTTCTTTGGTCGAAGAGGGACGCGAAGCGCTGCAGGAGATCCTGAAGCTTTATAATTTCAACGATTCGGTGTACACGGCGAAAATGGTAGATGGCATTACCCGGCTTAAAAGCCGCCGCCAGTTTGCCCGCGTCATTTCCGAAAACGGCATCAGCTTTGCCCGGGGCATCCACACCGAAATCGAATTCGACGAAGAGCAGTTTGTCGGCGGCGGTGTCTACCTCTTTGCCAGCGTACTGGAGTATTTTCTCGGTCTGTACGCTACGCTGAACAGCTTCTCCCAGCTTGCGGTGCGTACCAAGCAGAGGAAGGAGGTGGTAAGGGAATGGCTACCCCGAGCGGGACAGCGAATACTGATGTAAAACAACCTGTCCTTTCCGGCGCCATCCGCCAGACGCCGTGGGAGTTCAAGTTTTTCCAATGTGTGCGCTGGCTGCAGCGCATTCAGACGCATCGCGGATACATTGGCAAATTCTATCCGCCATCCCGCGAGGTGGTGCGATTTCACGCCAATCCTTCGCCGTCTTTTCCGCCGTCAGAGCTTTTCAAGCTGGAGTGGCCGCAGGAAGGCGCCATCCACGTTACGGTCAACTTCATGGGCCTGTTCGGGCCGATGGGCGTGCTGCCGCTCTACTACACCGAGTATATTATGGGCCGCCACCGCGCCAAAGACACGGGGGTTTCGGCTTTCCTCGATATCTTCAACCATCGCATGATTTCGCTGTTCTATCAGGCCTGGGAGAAGTACCGCTTCTACGTAGCCTATGAACGCGGGGAGCGGGACCGCCTGTCGCAATACCTGCTGGACTTGATCGGCCTCGGTACCGTAGGCTTGCAGAACCGGCAGGACGTTCGCGACGATTCCCTTCTGTTTTATAGTGGTCTCCTCTCGCTGTTGCCCCGTTCCGCACTCGGTCTGCAGCAGATTCTCAGCGACTTTTTTGACGTTCCGATCCATGTGGAGCAATTTGTGGGGGCCTGGTATCCGCTGGAGAAAAATTCCATCTGCCGCTTTAACCGCGCCGACTCCTATTCCGAACAACTCGGTGTGGGCGCCATCGTCGGGGATGAAGTTTGGGACCCGCAATCGGGTATACGCGTTCGCGTCGGTCCCCTGACCCTCCTGCAGTATCTCGATTTTCTCCCTAATGGTTCGGGCTACAAACCGCTCAAGGCGCTTACGACGTTCTTCACCAACGGAGAGATCAGCTTTGAGATGCAATTGGTTCTAAAACGGGAGGAAGTTCCGTCTTGCGAATTGGGTGCTCTCGGCGACGCCGGCCCTCGTCTGGGCTGGGTTACCTGGGCCAAGACCGCCGCCATGAACCGCGATCCGGACGAAACCGTTTTGAATATATGATTTCCGTACTACGTAAAGGACAGTTATGAGCGTCAACCTCAAATCACTGATCGGTAAATTAAACGACGTAACGCGTAACGCGTTGGAAGGCGCGGCCGGGCTCTGCCTTTCGCGCACACACTATGACATCGAGATCGAGCATTATCTCAGCAAGCTGCTTGACTATAGCGACTCGGACGTTGCCAAAATTCTGCATCAATATGGCGTGGATCCGTCCCGGCTGACGTCGGAGATAGGCCGCTCGCTCGACAAGCTGAAAACCGGCAATGCCCGCACTCCCGCCATCAGCCCCTCGATCCTGAAGCTGATGACGGAAGCGTGGACCATCGGGTCCATCGACTTCAACGTTTTCAAGGTGCGCAGCGGTTTCACGCTGCTGGCGCTGCTGTCCAATGAAGAGTTGTCGCGAATTGCCAAAGACTTTTCGAAAGAGCTGCAGAAGATTCCGGTGGATGCTCTGAAGAAGGACCTGATGTCGATCGTCTCCGGTTCCTCGGAAGACGCGATCGCGGATATGCCCGTAGCCCCGGCGGAAGGCAAGCCGCGCGGCACCGGCAAGACCCAGAACCTTGACCAGTACACCGTAAACCTCACCGAGAACGCCCGTAAGGGCAAGCTCGACCCTGTGCTGGGACGCGATTTCGAGATTCGCCAGATCATCGACATTCTGATGCGCCGCCGCCAGAACAACCCCATCCTCACGGGGGAGGCGGGCGTGGGCAAGACGGCGGTGGTGGAAGGCTTTGCGTTGCGCGTCGTGCATGGCGATGTACCTCCTCCGCTCAAGAACGTGGAAGTGCGCACGCTGGATCTGGCTTTGCTGCAAGCCGGCGCCGGCATTAAGGGCGAATTCGAAAATCGCCTCAAAGGGCTGATCGAAGAAGTGAAATCGTCGCCCACTCCCATCATCCTGTTCATCGACGAAGCGCACACCATGATCGGCGCGGGCGGACAGGCGGGACAAGGCGACGCCGCCAATCTGTTGAAGCCCGCCCTGGCGCGCGGTGAGCTCCGCACCATTGCCGCCACCACCTGGTCCGAGTACAAGAAGTACTTTGAAAAGGATCCCGCGCTTGCCCGCCGCTTCCAGGTAGTGAAAGTCGAGGAGCCGGACGAAAAAACGGCCATGATCATGATGCGCGGCATTGTGAGCGCACTGGAGAAGCACCACAAAGTTCGCATTGTCGATGAAGGCGTCTCCGCCGCCGTCAAGTTCTCCCACCGCTACATTGCCGGGCGGCAGTTGCCGGACAAATCCGTCAGCGTGCTGGACACGGCGTGCGCGCGCATTGCCTTGGGGCAGAATGCGGTGCCATCCGCGCTGGAGAGCCTGCGCCGTCAGACCGACGATCTTGAAGTGCAGGACCGTGTGCTGAGGAGGGAAGAAACGGTTGGCGCGGATCACTCGGAGCGTTTGGCGGAAATCGCCAAACTTAAAGTCGAGACCGCGGAAAAACTGAAGTCCCTCGAAGAGCGCTTCGAGTTGGAAAAGGGCCTCGTGGATAAGATCCGGGCGCTGCGCTTCCGCCTGGAAGAAGGCAACGCGCCGATGCCGGAAGGCATGGAAGAGCCTCCGGGGACGCCCGAACAGATGCGCCAGAGCCTGGTCGCACTCCAGGAGGAGCTCGATACGTTGCAGGGTGAGACGCCGCTGATGCGGGTCACGGTGGATTCCATCGTCGTGGGAGAGATCATCTCGGGCTGGACCGGCATCCCCGTGGGCAATATGCTGCGCGATGAAGTGCAGACCATTCTCGAGTTGGAAAGCCACCTCGGAAAGCGCGTCATCGGACAGGACCATGCGCTCTTCGCCATCAGCCAGCGCATTCGCACCAACAAGGCCCGCCTGGAAGACCCGAATAAACCGATCGGCACGTTTCTCCTGGTGGGGCCGAGCGGCGTGGGCAAGACCGAAACCGCGCTGCAGCTGGCAAACATGTTGTACGGCGGAGAGCACAACGTCATTACCATCAACATGTCGGAATTCCAGGAAGCCCATACCGTATCCACGTTGAAGGGTTCGCCTCCCGGATACGTCGGCTACGGCGAAGGGGGAGTGCTCACCGAAGCCGTACGGCGCCGGCCTTACTCCGTGGTGCTGCTGGACGAAGTGGAAAAGGCCCATCCGGATGTCCTCGAGCTATTCTTCCAGGTGTTTGACAAAGGCAAGATGGAAGACGGCGAAGGGCGGGAGATCGATTTCAAGAACACGATCATCATCCTTACCTCCAACGCCGCCACTGATACGTTAATGAAGCTCGTGGCCGATCCTGAAACCGCGCCGTCTTCGGAAGGTCTGGTCAAGGCGCTGAAGCCCGAACTCGACAAGGTCTTCAAACCGGCGTTCCTCGGCCGCCTGGTCATCATCCCCTACTACCCGATACGGGACGAAGCGATGAAAAGCATCATCCGCCTGAAGCTGGGCAAGATTCAGAAACGGATCATGGAGAACCATAAGATTTCTCTGGAATGCTCGCCGGAGTTGATCGACGAAGTGGCCAAACGCTGCACGGAAGTGGAAAGCGGCGCCCGCAATGTCGACAATATCCTCACCAATACGCTGCTGCCGGAAGTCTCCTGCCAGCTGCTGGCGGCTATGGCGGAGGGTACCAAGTTGAGCAAAATCACCGTCGGCGTGGGCGCTGACGGCAAGTTCGTCTACTCTTAAACGAAAAAAGCGGGGCGGGGCAGCCGGTTTCTTAAGGAAAAGTGATAGGCCCCGCCTTCGTTTTACGCGTATCTATAGTGGAGCGGGAAGATCGATCAAGCTACCGGAGGAGCGTGTGAAATGCCGGAATATGTACAAACAGATCGCCCCATAAAGGTGAAAACACCCCTTGGCCTCGACGTGTTGCTGCTCGAGCGGTTCGATGGCAAGGAGTCTATCTCGCAGCCCTTCGAGTTTCACCTGCACATGATCTCCACCTCCAAGAACCTTGACTTGACCGCGCTGATCAACCAGTCCATTACACTCTACGTCCGGTTGGCCGACCATACGACCTATCGCGCCATCAATGGGAAATGCCGCAGTGCCCGGCAGCTCGAGCTCGACATGGGTCTCACCACGTATCAACTGGAAATGGTTCCGTGGTTGTGGTTTCTCACCCAAAAAACCAATTGCCGCTTCTTTCTGGACAAAACCATTCCCGAGATACTCGAGCAGGTGTTCGGAGAAAATGGCGGCACCTTCCGCCTGTCTCTTACCCGCGGTTATGAGAAGCGCAAGTATTGCGTCCAGTTCCGGGAAACGGATTATAACTTCGTCAGCCGGCTCATGGAGGAAGAAGGAATTTTTTATTACTGGGAGCAAAGCGAGGATAGTCACACCATGGTGCTCGCCGACGCCCCAGGCAGCGTAAAGCCCTGTCCCCATCAGAGCAAGTACAAGTACGCATATCAGATCCACCCGGATCATCCGGAAGACTTCGTGCACTCGGTGGATTTCGAGCGCTCTTACAAAACCGGCAAAGTGATGTTGGCGGAGTTCGATTTCACCAAGCAGTACGACCCTTTTACAGCCTCTGTGAGCGGAAAGTATGCGCAGTCTGAGAAGTATGATTTTCCCGGATACCGCTGGAATGGCCCCGGTATGGACAAATACGCGCGGGACTGGCTCGAAATGGAGGAATGGCCGGAAGACCTGATTCGCGGGCACAGCACCGCGCGCCCGTTCACTCCAGGCTACAAGATCGATTTATCCGAGCATTTCAACGGCGCGATCAACCGCTCGTACCTCATTCTCGCCGTCTATCATCGCGCGGAAGGAAACAACTACCGCTCAGAACTGGAAGAACCATTCCGCTACACCAACACCTATGAAGCGATGCCGTCGGCAACTCCCTTCCGCCCGCCTCGCCTCGCCATTAAGCCCACCATCAAAGGCACCCAGACCGCGATTGTGGTCACCGATGCCGCCGGGGAGGAGATTTTTCCCGACAAGTACGGCCGTGTGAAGGTACGTTTTCATTGGGATCGTGAAAAGAAAAATTCCTGCTGGATCCGTGTTTCGCAATCCTGGGCCGGGCTCGCCTGGGGATGGATCACGATTCCGCGCGTCGGACAGGAAGTGGTCGTCAGTTACATGGAAGGCGATCCCGACCGTCCGCTGATCACCGGCCGCGTCTATGATGAAATGCAGCCGGTTCCTTACAAATTGCCCGATCACAAGACGGTAAGCACCTGGAAATCCCGCAGCTCCAAGGGCGGCGGAGCCAAGAACTTCAACGAAATCCGCATGGAGGATCTTAAGGGCCAGGAGCAGCTTTTCATTCACGCCGAGTTCCAGCGCGATGACTACACGAAAAAGGAAATGCGTGAGTGGGTGGGGGCTTCCCGGCATCTCCTGGTGATGGAAGACCAGAAGGAAGAGATCAAGAAGAACAAGCATCTCAAGGTTGCGAGCGACCAGGTTGAGTTGATCGGCTCCAAGTACTCCCTCAAAGTTGGATCGGACTACCACATCAAAGTGGGGACCAACTATGCGTTGGATGCCGGCATGGAAGTCCACATCAAGGCCGGCATGAAGGTGATCATTGAGGCGGGCATGCAGGTGAGCCTGAAGGGCGCCGGTGGGTTCGTTGACATTGGCCCGGCGGGCGTCACCATTCAGGGAACTATGGTTCTGATCAACTCCGGCGGGGCTGCCGGCTCAGGTTCCGGATCAAGTCCCGCGACGCCGGAGCCGCCCGATAAGGCCGACGACGGAACCAAATTCACAAAGCTCTAGAGCCGCAGATCCGCGTTATTCCTTGATCGCCCGCAACATCGCTTCAAAAGTAGGATTGAAAGCCTGCTGATGCGGCTCGTGACCGCAATCGGGCAGCACTAGCGTTTCCACCGGACCGCCGCAATTTGCCGCGATCGCTTCCAACTGGGCAACGGTTCCGTACTCATCGTCCGCCCCTTGCAAGGCGAGTACCGGACACCGCGGGTTCCGCACGTCGGCGCGAATATCGAATGTGTCAAAGGAAGGCGCCAGCCAGCACCCGGCCCATTCCCAGAACAATGTGTCGGTCTTAGCGCCGTGGTAGCGGAACAGGCGCTCCCGCAGCCCTTGGTGATACAAATCCACTGTCTTCCGGATCCCCCGCCGCGTCACAGGTTCGACAAATAAGTGCGCCGCCTCCGTGATGATGCCGCGAGCAGCCACCGGAGCCAGTAGCGCAATTGATCCGCCGTCGCTGTGCCCGATCAGGATACAGTCCCGCACCCCGCGCGCACAAAGAAGATCCGCCAGCGCCGCCGCCTCCTGCTGCAGATACCGTGGACCACGCGGCCCCTCCGCCGCCGGTGACCGTCCATGACCCAGGCGGTCATAAACCAGAGCCGGCAACCCGCTAGCCGCCGCCAGCTTGGCCGGATAGTCGCGCCACAACGCGCAACATCCCAGCCCGTGATGGAGAAATACCAACGTTGGGCCGCTCTTCCTCCCGGCAATCATTTCCACATGCAGCGATGCTACTTGCGCTTCCATGTGTGCGTGGCAAAATCGAAATCGTACGCGGTGCGCTCGGGGACGGGCGGCACGCTGTTCGCCGGAATGAACCTGGCGAGGCCGGCCTTCACCGCCGAATGGCGCGCATCGGAAGCGATATTTCTCCATTCGTTCGGATCGGCAACACGGTCATACAGCTCTTCGGTGCCGTCGCGATAGCGGATGTACCGCCACCGTTCATCGCGCACCATGTGGTTGCCTTGCTCAAAAGTAGATACCGCCGGGCGATGCTTCGCCCTCAGATCCCTTAACACCGGCAGCAGACTCTCCCCTTCCAATTCTTTACGCGCCGGCAAATCGCACATCTCGATCAGCGTAGGGTACAGATCCAGCAAACTTACCGCCTGTTTCCTCGCCAGGCCTGCCGAGTTCACTCCCGGCCCCGCCACAATCAGCGGTACATGCGTCGACCGTTCCCACAACGTCGACTTGTGCCAGTGCTGCTTTTCTCCCAGATGCCATCCATTGTCCGACCAGAACACGATAATCGTATTCTTCGAATAGGGGCTTCGCTCCAGCGAATCGAGCATCCGCCCGATCAGCGCGTCGGCGAAGCTGATGGAGGCGAGATACGCCCGCACCGCGTCGCGCCACTTCCCCTCAGACACGATTCGCGTGTGCTCCTCGCGCCGGAACGCGGCAAACTTCCGGCCGGTCTCCGGCACGTCGTCCAGATCGTTCTCTGGAACTTCCGGCACCCGCGGATCGGGGTACATTTCGAAAAACCGCTTGGGAGCGAACATCGGAATGTGCGGATGCCACAAGCCGATCGCCAGGAAAAACGGCTTTTCCTGTTTACGCTTCAGAAAGGCTTCGCCAAAATCCACCGCCTTTGCGTCTCCAAAGGCGCTGTCCGGCTGATCGAGAATTCCCCAGTCGAACTCCCCCTGAAAATTCCGCAATCCGTTAAACGGATGGCCCGGTGGAGCCGGGATCTTCTTCACCCAGGGATACCATTCCGTGCGCCGGTACCACGGATCGTCGAACTGCTGCAGTTGGAACTCGTCCCACTGGTCCGGCGGATTGAACCCCGCTACATGATGGAACACCTTGCCCGCGCCCGCTACGCGATATCCCTGCTGCTTGAAATACATCGGAATGGTCACCGCATTGGGCAACGCCGGACGCCACCATTGCTCATTGTTGTACACGCCCGTCGTATCCGGGCGCAGGCCGGTGAGGAGGGCGGTTCGCGAGGGATTGCACAACGGCGATGCGCAATGGGCGTTGGAAAACAGCGCCCCGCGCCGCGCCAAGCCGTCGATATTCGGCGTGCGGACCCCAGGATACCCGCCCAGGCAGCCCACCCAATCGTTCATGTCGTCCACCGACACAAATAAAACGTTCGGACGTTGCTTGCCCGCCGCGTTCGCGGTGAACACCAAGCCACCGCCCACCGACCGCAGAAATGCGCGGCGCGTGCTCATGGCCGTTAAAGCGCGAGGCTGATCAGCACCATCACCAGGGAAGCCGCCGGCAGCAGCAGCAGGGCTTTCTTCAGCCGCCGGGGATCCTCACCGGCGATCCCGCCAATGATGCGCGAACTCACCACCAGCCCTAACCAGCCGGCCGTAACCGCGATGCCCGTGGCCGTCGCCGCATTGGCGCTGAAACGCGCGCTGACAATGGCCAGAGTCGTCGGGAACACGGGAGCCATCGCCACACCGCCCAGAAACACCAGCACACCGGCCGTTCCGGGATTGCCCGTCTGCAGCATCATGTACGTCGAGATCGCCATCAGAATGCCGGCCCCGGTCAGTACACGCTCCGGCGAGACGCCGGTGAGAATGGGAGACACCGCCACGCGGCCTAAGAGCATCCCCAAAGCGAACCCGAGCGACAGGATCGTCAATGCTTTGGCTTCCGGCACGCCCTGCGCCACCAGATGCCGCACCAGCCAGTTCCACACGCCTACCTCGATCGCTACATAGACAAACAATGTCAACGCAAGCATCAACAGCGGCGCATTGGTAAGAAGCGTACCGGCCTGCGAAGGATCAAACGCCACTTTCCCAGACGGGGGAGGCATCGCCGTGATGGCGCAGAACGCCAGCGTCGCCGCTGTAATCGTCGCCGCGAACACCAACAACTTCGGAGTATTGTTCTGAAAGAGCCGCGCCGCCACCAGCGGAGTCACCAGCCCTCCCAATCCAAAAAAGAGATTGAGGATATTGAAAACACCGGCCGTCGATAACCCCGCAAAATGAATCGACGGGGGCAGCCCGTTCCCTCCTACCACGACGATCCCGCCGCCTATGCCGAGGATCAGCAGGAACGCCGCGATCGAGCCGTATCCATTGGCACTCCGCAAACCGAGCAGTGCCAGTACGATCAATCCCAGACCCAGCAGGAGCCCGATCTTCACCCCTTGGATATCCAGCAGCGGTCCCACAAAAAACGACCCCACCATCAATCCAATGGCCTGGGCCATGGCGATGCTTCCGTTCTGCTTGGGAGACAAGCCGAACTTCTTCGAAAGGTCCGGTAAAATCGAGCCCAGCATGGCCGCGATCATTCCGTAAACAAAGATGGCCAGTACAGCGGCAACAATGAGCATAGTTTGAAAATGCTATCAGAAAACCTGGGTCCGTGGCGACTTGTCTACTTCCTCCGGGGCATGGCAATGCGCGCGGCCGGCTTTGAGGGTATACTGTCCGGAAAGCACCATGGTAATCCTCGTTGCCAGCCAGAGGTGCAATTTTGAGGAGGTGTTATGCTTCAGCGCTTTTTGTTCCTCGCCGCTATGGCCGCTTGTGCCGCACTGCGGGCTCAATACACTACGGCCAGTCTTGGCGGGACGATTTCCGATGTGTCCGGAGCTTCCGTCCCGGAGGCCAAGGTTACCGTTCGGAACATCGACACCGGCTTCACGCAGACAACGGAGAGCCAGGCCACGGGTTCGTATCTGTTCTCGCGTCTGCCAATCGGTGCTTACGAGTTACGGGTGGAGAAGGCTGGCTTTGCAACCTCCGTCCAAGCGGGCATCCGGCTCACGGTTGACCAGATGGCGACTCAGAATGTAGCGCTCGCGGTGGGTCAGGTTTCCGAACAGGTGACGGTGAACGCCGAGACCGAGCTTATCGCCACAAGGACCGCCACCGGCGGCCAACTCATCGATCAAAGGAACATTCAGGAACTCCCCTTACAGGGCCGCCGGCCGGAGCGCCTCATCTATCTGGCCGCGGGCACGGTGGACCTCGGACGGAATGCCTGCCGGATCTGCGGTCATGGCGGCGTATATCCCGGTCAGGAAACAGCGGGCGTCAATGGAGCTGGCCTCGCGCAGGTCAATTTTCAGCTTGACGGCACCTCCCACAATGACACGTATCTGAATGCGGGGCTTCCGTTTCCCAATCCCGACTCGGTGCAGGAATTCAATCTGCAGTCCTCGAATTTTTCAGCCGAGTATGGGAATGCAGCCGGCGGTGTTGTGAACATTGTTACGCGCGCGGGCACGAACGATTTTCACGGATCCTGGTTCCACTTCGTTCGCAACGGAGCCATGAATGCTCGCCAGTTCTTCGCTCCCCTGCAGGATTCGCTCAAACGCAACCAGTTTGGCGGGGCCGTCGGGGGCCCCATCGTCAAGCAGAAGCTGTTTTTCTTTGGCACGTTTCAGGGAACCCGCCTGCGTAACACGCCTGCGGGATTGATTCGCTTCGTCCCCACAGCCGCAGAACGCCGGGGCGATTTTTCCGCCCTGTCGCGGCAACTGGTAGACCCCGTCTCGCGCCAACCGGTGCCCGGCAATCAGATTCCAGCGAGCCGTTTGAATCCGGTCTCCCGTTATTTCCTCGACTTCATTCCATTGCCCAACGGTCCAGCCGGACAAGTGACTTTTCCCGGGTTCCCCGTGCAGCAGACGGAAAATCAGGCCATGGCCAAGATCGACTACACGCTGGCACGGCACCAACTCAGCGGACGCTACTACTTTACCGACTTTGACTACCCGGCCGGGATCGATAAGGTGAACATTCTCGCGGCACGAAGCGGCAATGCCGTGCGCGTTCAGAACGTTTCGGTGAACCACGTTTTCACCATCTCTCCAACCTTCCTGATGACGTCGACTTTTGGCCTTAACAGGCAACGTGGGGGGTCTCTCTCCGGCGCGCCGTTCAGCTTCCGCGATGCGGGGTCCAAACTTCTGGGTCCGCAAGACTCCGATCTCAAGTTCCCGCCGTCGTTGAACCTCAGCGTGACAGACGGCTTCTCGATAGGCACCAGCCACAAGGGCGACTTCGATCGCGGCGACTACACCATCCGCGAAGTGGCCACCAAACTCAAAGGCAGCCATGAATTCCGCTTCGGCGGAGAGGCGGTGCGCGTGCTGAACCACATCACCAACAGTTTTCAAATGATGGGAAATTTTTCCTTCAACGGCCAGCTTTCGGGCAACGGCATCGCCGACTTCATGTTCGGCCGTGCCTCGGCGTTCACCCAAGGGGGCGGCGAGTTTAAGGATCTGAAGGGCGTACGCTGGAGCTTCTTTGTCCAGGACAACTGGCGCGTGTCCAAGCGTCTTTCGCTCAATCTCGGCGTGCGCTGGGATCCCTACTGGGCGCCTTATGACCGGCAAGGACGGGTATTGTGCTTCCAGCCGCTCGGCGGCCAGCGCTCGCAACGCTATCCCAAGGCTCCTCTCGGGATGCTCTACGGAGGCGACTCCAATTGTCCGGTTGCCGGGCACGATAGTAATGTATGGAATATAGGTCCGCGGGTTGGACTGGCGTACCGGCTGACCGAGGACGGCAAAACCAGCTTGCGCACTGGGATAGGCGTCTATTACACGCCGATCCAAACCAGCAATTTTAACCCCTACACGAATATCGCTCCCTTCGCCGGAACATTTTCGCTCCAGGATCTTGCTTTTGAGGATCCTTATGGCAGCAAAGGCCTTCCCAACCCGTTCCCGCAGAATTTCGGACCGCGAGTACCCGGACCCGAGTTTGAGTTCGCCGCGATCAACGATATTCGCGCGTATTTTACGCGCGACTACCGGATTCCCCAATTAGTCACATGGAGTGTTCGTCTGGAGCGCCAGTTCGGTAAGGACTGGGTGGCGAGTTTGGCCTACCTTGGCAACAAAGGCACGTTCCTGCAGGTCACGCTCGACGAAAACCCGGCCATTTTCGGCCCGGGCGCCACCGTTGGCAATACACAGCAGCGGCGCGTCTATCCCACTTTCGGACGCGTGAGCCGCACGGATGCGGGCTCGAATTCGAACTTTCACTCGCTGCAATGGAACTTGGAGAAGCGCTTCGCCCGAGGCTATTCGATTCTGACAAACTACACCTGGTCGCGCACAATTGACGACGTGAACAACATTAACCCGTTTAACCGGAAGGCCTACCGGGCGCTCGCCGCGGAGGACGTGGAGCATAATTTCAAGTTCTCCAACATCTGGGATATTCCCCGGCTGAGTGTAAACTCGGGGGCGGCGAAGCGCTTGCTGCACGGCTGGCAAGTCAATGCGATCGTTGTCTGGCAGAGCGGCTTCCCGTTCTCTGTGGGCAGTGGCCGCGACAATTCCTTCAGCGCCGTGGGCGGCGATCTGGCTGATTTTCTGGGTGGGAACGCGAGTCTCGGCGGCGGCCGGTCCCGCAACGATCAAGTCTTTCGCTGGTTCGACACCTCCCTCTTTACGGCAAACGCACTCGGTACCTTCGGTAACTCCGGGCGCAACATCATTCGTGGGCCAAAGTTTTTTAACACCGACATGGGTCTATTGAAGGATACGCCCATTACCGAACGCATCGGTCTGCAGTTCCGCGCGGAGTTTTTCAACGTCTTTAACAATCCCAATTTCCGGTTGCCGAACTCAAATGCGTCCTCGGCCCAGTTCGGCCGCATTACCGCCGTTGTGGACGATAACCAGCGGATTGTTCAACTTGGGTTGAAGCTGTCTTTCTGATGCTTATGGCCGGCTGCTACGCCGCTGGAAACTTCCAGATCTCGAGAGCGTTCTTGCCAAGAATCAGATCGCGATCCTCTTCGGTATAGAAATCGAGCGACTTCTCCACAAACTCGAGTTCCTTGTCCATCGGCAGCTCCCACCGCGGCCGGGGATACCCCGTCCCCCAGATCAGCTTCTTTCCGCCGAACTCCTCATAGGTCGCCTTGAAGAACGGAAACGTGTCGCGGTAAGGGAACTCCTTGGTCATTGACAGCTCATAAGGCTCGGAAGCACTTACCCACACCTGCGGAAAACGCTTCAACCGGAACATTTTACGAAACTCCGGCCACGGATCGGCAGACCGGAGATCGGGCTTGCCCAGGTGATCAATCACAATCTTGACTCCGGGAAATCGCTCCGCCATCTCCTCGAGCATCGGCATCTGATGCGGCACGATGTAGTAATTGAAAACCGCTCCCAGACGCTCCGCCTCGCGCCATAACGGATAGTGCTCCTTGGAGTTCAGCCACGTCGACTTCGGATGATAAATCGGGCTGAATCGCATCCCCTGCAAACCCTGCTCCTTCACCCAGTACCGCAGCCGGCCGGCCAGATCCGGTTGCTCCGGGTTGAGCAGCCCGTGACCCACGAACAGTTTGGGATAACTCTTCACGCAATGGGCAATGTAGGAATTGTCCCATCCGAAATAGCGCGGATTGACCAGCACAGCATACTTCAGCCCGAAATCGCGCATCTGCGAGACCTGGTTTTCAATCGGAGCTTCCACCTCCACGCGCTTCAGGTCCGGACGCTCTGGATGATGGAACGGAAACTTCGGATCGAAGGTCCAGACCTCCAAGTGCGTATCGATTACGAGGCGCTTGGGACGAGCGGCGGCGACCGCAACCTGCGCCAGAAATTCTCTTCGCGAACTAACGGATTGTGGCATAGCTTTAGGAATAAATAGGCTCGAGCTGGTTCACTACGTAAGCCCCGCAGCGCTCATAGCTGGTTCGCGGACCTTTTCGCGTACGATCCAGGTCCACGCAGATCCACCCTTTGTAGGCAATCTGTTTGAGAATTCGATGGCAGGCGGGAAAGTCAATGTCGCCGTCGCCAAGGTCGTAAATACTGTCAAAGAATTTCGCCGCGGACGAGTCCTTCTTATGGACCTGTCCGTTCGGGAGCGTCAGATCCCCGGCCGGGTTTGTGAAGCGAGCGTCCTTGTAGTCCATGAAGACCAGGCGTTTCTTGTGCTTTTCATAGACCTTCACCACGTTGCTGCCGCCCAGATGAAGGTGGGCGGTATCGGGGGCAAAGTTGAAGTACCGGGGGTCGGTAAAGCTCATGCACTTGTCCACTTCTTCCGGCCCTTCCACCATATCGTCCAGATGATTGTGGACGCCGGCTTGAAACCCCATTTCCCCTGCTGCTTCTCCGATGCGGTTGAAGCCGGTACACATCGAACGGAACGCCGCATCCACATCATGCCCCGGCTTGAGCCGCCCCGGTGAAAACACCACCAGATGCCGGGCGCCGAAGGTCTTTAAAAATCGCATCGCTTCCCGCGCGCTCTCCACAACCTTTTTATGCTGGGATGGGTCGTGTGTTGGTCCGCTGAAGGAGATCGTGGCTACCGACAGCTTGCGCTTGGAGATTTCCTTGTCCAGTTGCGCGGCGGTCATGTGGTAGCTTTTCAGAATCTCCGGATAGCCGGTCAGCCGGACTCCGATGAATCCACTATCCCGCATCACATCCAAAATATCGGTGAACGAGGTTTTCGGATAGTGGGACCATAAACCAGCGCTTAACGCCCACTTGATATCGCGGTTGGCGGGAAATCTTCCGGCGGCGGAAGCCAGCGAAGCGCCGAGCGACGATAAAAAAACGCGCCGTTTCATCTGGAGTAAAAGTTACTATAACCCAATCCCAATCCCGATGGAACGCCGGCATCGGTTTACGCCCAATTTGGATACGGATTCACCCGGCCGCGCTTGGCATCCTCCAGCAACGTCTCCACGCGCGTGCGGCGGCGGTACAATTTTTCGAGCAATTGTTCGAGCGCCTCGCGGTCTCCATTCAGCCACCACTCCGGAATCTGCCGGAATGCCTTATCCAGGATGTCCGGCGGGAAATTCCTGACCAGGTCCAGCCACGGCTGAAACGACTCGAAGCCGGTGACGCTGTCATAGACGATCGGACGCGAATACAAACCGCTCAGAGGCGAAGTCTCCAGTTCCCAGTGCGGCCCGCCGAAAATGTATCCGTGATCCATCATCAAAGCTACAAACGCGACCTTCTTCGGCCAGTGCTCGGCCGCTAGCCAATCCTTCACTTGCGCGCGAAAGAAGACGCACTGCCGGGCATCCGCGTTATGCACCCACTTATCGAATACCAAGGTACCCACAAAGTCGCGCAAATTTGCCACCGTGCGCAATAGAGCGTCGGGGATATAGTCGTAGATCGCAAAGCGATTCGGATCCACCGGCATGCGCGATCCAAAGTGCCACCCGGGAATGATCATCACGGGGTGGTTACCGTGCGTGATCACCATCTGGGGATTTTCCGCCAGGAAATCCTCCGATACGCGGATCATCTCCACTTTTGGACTGGGAATACGCAGGTACTCGAGCAGCACGCTGGCCACCAGTTCATTCACCAGAATCCGCCTGTGCTGGGGGTTTTGCTTGCACTTAACGACGTAATAATTGCCATCCTGCGCGGTCAGCAGGTGGGCCTGGGCGCCGCCACGCATTTTGCGAATCCAGGTGCGGGCTTCAAGAGGCATCAAAACTTGTAAGTGAGAGGCTTGCCCAGGATACACTAAACTCTATGGCTGACGAAACTGCACAGAGCAATACAAACTCCCAGGATAAAAAGGGAGGAAGCAGCGTGGATGAAGTCGCGCTGGAGATGATGAAGTTTATCGCCCTGACCACCGGCTTTGGGAAACCTACGGGCGCCACCACCGGTTTTACGTCGGGTAAAGGGGCGAAAAGCAGCGGCGAGGAATACGCCGATGCTTTACTGGGGCTTTTTCACCGCTGCCGGGAAACCATCCGCAAGTAGGCCTTCAATTCGAAGGCGCGCTGTCCGATACTAGGACAGCGCGCCTCTGACAGACTCCCGGAGAATCCAGTCTCTACGAGCGCTTCTTCTTCACTGCCTTCTTCGCCTTCGCCGGTGCCTTCTTCGCCGGTGCCTTCTTCGCTGGTGCTTTCTTCGCTAGTGCTTTCTTCGCTAGTGCTTTCTTCGCCGGCCTCGCTGGAACCTTTTTCGCCGCCTTCTTCATCGGCGCTTTTTTAGCCGGACCTTTTTTAGCCGGCGCTTTCTTCGCGGCCTTGGCGGGAGCCTTTTTAGCCGGGGCCTTCGCGGGGGCCTTCTTGGCAGCCGGTCGAGCGGGAGCTTTCTTGGCGGCCTTCTTAGCCGGGGCCTTCTTTACGGATTTCCTGGCCGGGCTGGGTTGTGGGGCTGGGGGGACATTCGCGTCGGCAACGTCCTCAGCCGGAGCAGCGGGAGCACGCTCGTCGGAATCAGAGTCCGCGGGTGCATTGGCGACCGATACGCTGTTGATTTCCTCTTCCATCAGTTCCTCGTCATCCTCTCCGTAGCTGTATTCTTTGATCTCGGCGACAAGCTCGACATGCTCTTCATCGTAGTCGAAGTCGTCCAAATCATCCGCTGGCGCGGCCCCGGCAAACATTTTCAGAGCATTCTGTTCGGACATGGTCAAACTTAGAATACAACGTTTTCGTATGAAGGCAAGAGGAAACCGCGAGGTTTCGCCGCGAAAATTAGCAACATCTTCATTAACGAGTTCACTAACGAGCGACGCTGGCTTGTCCAGTGTTCCACTTCGCCGCCACTTCCGGTCCGCCCAGGTCCGCACGGCGCGCGGGCGCTTTGCGTTTGATGGCCGGCGGCGTCTTCGCTTTCCTCAGCGGAGCCTTGCCGCGAACGGTGACCGGCGCCCGGCGGACAACCTTCTTTGCGGCTGGGTCCGGCGGCTCGACATAGGCTGCGGGGATGATGACCAGATCTCCGCTGCGCAAATCTTCCATCGAAACGCGGTTCACCGAAGCGATGTTGGTAGGGGCCGTACGGTAGCGCTTGGAGATGGATGCCAGCGTTTCCCCGTCCAGCACCCGATGCGTGCGCCAGGATGCCCGCTTTTCCGCCGGAATTGCTCCAAGCCCCGCCATCAGGCTCTGGGTAGCTCCCCGGGGAATTCGCAGCGCATGACCCACCGGAGCGATCTGCTTCAGCAGCGATGGATTCAAATCGCGAAGCTCGGTCATCGGTACGTCCAGCAAATCCGCCACGAGCGCGACGCTCGTGTTCGCCACCATCTCCACCGTGTCATAGAGTAGCGGAGGCTCCGGGGTGACATCCTCCAGCCCGTAGGCTTTCGCATTCTTCGCCATGATCGTCATCGCGACAATCAGCGGCACGTAATTGGAAGATTCCTTGGGCAGCATACTGCGGCGGCGCAGCTCCCAGAAATCCGCGTACCCGGTCCGTTCCACGGCCCGCGCCACGCACCCAGGCCCGCAATTGTAAGCGGCCATGGCGAGATACCAGTCACCGAACTGCTGATAAAGGTCGCGCAAATGCCGCGCTCCCGCACGGGTTGCTTTTTCCGGATCTAAGCGCTCATCGGCGAACGCTGTCTGCTTTAACCCGTATTCCTGACCTCGCCACTTAACGAACTGCCACATACCGGCCGCCGCCTTATAAGATATGGCGCGAGGCAGGAATCCGGACTCCGCCTGCGCCAGGAAAATCAACTCCTGAGGCACGCCTTCCTCGTCCAGAATCCGCCGAATCATATCCCTGTAGCGGCCAGCGCGCTTCAAACCGGCTACCAGCGTCCGCTTTCCCCGCTCGGAAGAAAAGTAATTGATGTAGCGCAGGACTTCGTCATTCTCCTCGAGCGGAAGCTGCGACGTTGTCGCGCTCACCTGATCCTTTACTTTGTTTTTGAGACTAGGATCGATCGGGAAGGTCAGCTCGAGAATTTCCTTCAGCGGAGATTTATCATACAGGTTGGCCTGCTGGTCATCCCCGGCGCCCAAACCCTCCACGTCGTATCGATGGATTTTCTCAACCAGCTCTTCGAGCTTCACTTCCATCAGATGACGATCGGGGGCGGCCTCCGGCGACGAGAGCAGGATGTCGATCACCTTGTCGAACTCCACCCGGGCAGCGAGCGTGTCGCCTTCCAAATAGAGCTTTCTCCCGGCCTGGAAACGCTCTTCCGCCCGCTTGATGCGGTTGTCCAGTTGCGGACGCGCCGGCATCCTGGCGGGCTCATTCTTCAAATAATTGGGGATCTCCTTGGGCGCCATCGCGGTCTGCAACACTGGCGGCTCCAATACCTGGAAGTCGCGCCGCTCCAGCTCCGCTGAAGGAGCCATCAAGATCTTTAATCCCGGGGGCAGAAACGACGTCCGAAATGCATCCGATCGAACGCCGGAGGTACAGCTACTGGCGAGACCGATACAGGAGAAAAGGACGATTACAGCCGGACGTGAATATTGGCTTTGGGTCATCCGTGTGTCTCTAAGTATAACGTGATAATGCCTCTATTTAATCGGAAGCTAGTACTCTACACTGTAGGGGCACGGGGGTGCAACCCTTTCTACTCCTCTTCTTCTTCGTCCCCGCTCTTGGCGGCCCTCGCCGCGGCGATGATCTTCTCCGCCTGGGGCGGCGGCACAAAATCGTAATGGTCGAATTCCATGCTGAACGAAGCCCGTCCCTGGGTCATCGAGATGAGGTCGTTCTGATACGTGAGCATTTCCGACATCGGGACCATCGCCCGGATGATCTGAGTGCCGCCCTTGGTATCCATGCCGGCAATGCGACCCCGCCGCCCGTTCATGTCGCCCATCAGGTCGCCCGCAAATTCCACCGGAGCCTGTACCTCCACCTTCATCACAGGTTCCAGGAGCGCCGGTTTCGCCACTGCCATGGCCGCCTTGAAAGCCTTCCTCCCCGCCAGCTTGAACGACATTTCCGAGGAATCCACGTCATGATAGGAGCCATCGTACAGGGTGACCCGGAAATCTACCATCGGGTAGCCCGCCAGGTAGCCCTTCTCCGAGGCTTCTAAAATGCCCTTCTCAATGGCAGGGATAAAGGTTTTCGGAATCGCGCCCCCGAAGATCGCATTCACAAACTCGAACCGGGCGCCGCGGGGCAGCGGTTCCACCTTCACCTTACAATCCCCGAACTGGCCATGGCCGCCGGTCTGCTTCTTGTGACGCCCTTGTACATCGGCAAACCCACGGATCGTTTCCCGGTAGGGGATCTTCGGCGAATGGAGCGACACATCCACGCCGTAACGCTTCTTCAGCTTGTTGACCACAACCTCGACATGCTGCTGGCCGGTGCCCGCCACCAGGAATTCCTTGGTCTGCGGGTCGCGGTAGAAGCGCAGGGCGGCGTCTTCTTCCAAAATCCGGTGAATCGCCTGACCCATCCGATCCTCGTCCTGCCGCGTTTTCGCCGTGACGGCGTAGGCGATGGAAGGTTCCGGAATATCCACGGCCGGGTATGCGACCGGACACGGCTTATCGCATAGCGTGTCTGAGGTGATCGTTTCCTTGAGCTTGGCTACGGCTCCGATATCTCCGGCATGCAGTTCCGTCACCGGATCCAGCGTCTTTCCCTTAAGCACGCTGAGGTGTGCAAGCCGTTCGCTCGATCCGCTGCGCACATTATGCAGATTCGCGTCGTTCCGGATGACTCCCGACATCACTTTGAAATAAGAGACCCGGCCTGAAAAGAGGTCCGCTACTGTTTTAAACACGAAAAGCGACACCGGCTCGGAATCTTTGACAGCTCGCTCCAACTCCCGATCGCCCCATTTTCCCTTCACCTTTCCCCGCTCGGTGGGATTCGGCAGGTACTCACCGATGAAATTCAAAATCAGGTCTGTGCCTATGTTGTGGAGGGCGGAAGCGCACAGGATGGGGGATATCCGGCGCTCGGCTACCGCCAGCCGCAACCCCGCTAACAAATGATCGGGAGCCAGCGTGCCGGAATCGAAAAACTCCTCGAGCAGCGCATCGTTGCCCTCGGCGACCATTTCGATCAGAGCCTCGTGCGCCGCTATCGAAGCTTCCGACAACTCCGCCGGGATTTCGGACTCCTTGCCCTTGCCGTCGCCGTCCGGCACATAAGTGAAGGCTTTCATGCGGATGAGATCCACGATGCCTTTAAAGTCTTTCTCGGCGCCGATCGCGAGGTGAATCGGCACGGCCGCCCGTCCGAAATGGGTTTGGATACTCTGCACCGTACGTTCAAAACTGGAGCGTTCCCGGTCCAGCTTATTGATGACGAAGGCACGGGGAATCTGAAACCCTTCCGCGAAGTCCGCCACTTTCTCGGTCTGGACCTCCACTCCGGCGATTCCATCCACTACGATCAGTGCCGCATCCGCCGCCACCAAGGCGCCCTTGGTGTCGTTAATGAAGATGTTGAAGCCTGGCGTATCGAGCAGGTTGAACTTCAGCCTTTTCCATTCGAGCGCCGCCACCGCGGTGGCGATCGTCACTTTTCGGCTGATCTCTTCCTCGTCGAAGTCGGTTAGCGTCGTCCCATCGTCCACCCGCCCGAGCCGCTGCGTGGCTCCCGCGGCGAACAACATCCCGGCTACTAAAGAGGTCTTGCCGCTGTTTCCATGCCCGGCAATCCCGACGTTGCGGATATCGATGCTCTCGTAGACTTTCACGAGGGTCTCCGTTGAAAGCTGGCGTTAGAACAAACCGGGATAGTAACACAAATGCGATAGACACCGCAGTTGGATAGCTGGCGCTCGACCTCTAAGGTCTTTCCCTTATCGCCAAGCCGCCCCATCCCGCCGATAAGACACCTACATGAGTGTCCCCGACGAATTTGTCGACTTCTACGAATTGCTCCAGGTCAGCCCGAATGCCGAAAATGAAACGATCCAGCGGGTGTTCCGGCTCTTGGCGCAGCGCCTTCATCCGGATAATAAGGAAACGGGTAATGAGAAAGTTTTTCAAGGAACGCTCAGGGCCTATCAGACTCTAAGTGATCCGGTGCAGCGGGCTGCTTATGATGCGCAGCATCGGGCGCAGGTGAAGCTGACTTGGCAGATCTTCGATCAGGGTTCTGAGCCGCAGAGCCGTGAATCGCAAACCCGCATCCGCGAGGGCATTCTCGGCGTGCTCTACAAGAAACGCCAACATTCCCCGGGACAGCCAGGAATGAATATCCGGGAAATGGAAGACCTGCTGGGCATTCCTCGCGAGCACCTCGAGTTCAGCCTCTGGTACCTCAAAGAGAAGGTATTCATCAAAGTGGGGGACAACGGCCGCTATGTCATTACGGCGCAGGGCGTGGAGATCTACGAAGGTCTGTCCGCCCCGGAGTTCAACCGGTCGGGGGATCTTTATATGTTACCCGCGGCCAGAAGCGAAGCCGTTTAGCTGCTCGCGAGGGCTGCTGTACACTATTAGGAAGTGCGGCGCGACCCCAGCCTGATTCCTCTCTCCCGGCACCATCATCATGGTCTTTCGCTATGTGTGCTGACAGAGCGGGAGATAAGCTCCGCCCCTGAGGCAATCGACCGTTTAGCCGCCCGCGCCGTCAATTACTTTGAAGTCGAGTTGATCCTGCATTTCGCTCTCGAAGAGCAATTGCTCTTTCCCGCATTGCCGGACTTCTCCGGGATCGCCGGATATATCGCCGATCATCGCCGGATGGAAGCGCTGGTCGGACGGCTCCGCCAAAACCCCACCGCGGAAACATTGCTCGAGTTCACCGCGCTGCTGCGCTCGCATATCCGGTGCGAAGAAAACGAGTTGTTTGAAGAGGTGCAACGCCGTCTGCCGCGGGAAATACTGGACGCTCTCGGCGCCGAAAACAGCCGCCGCGATGCCCCTGTCTGTCTATGAAGTCTCCCATTCTTCTCCAAACCGAGATGCCCGGTCTGCCGCTTCATGCGCGCGGCAAAGTGCGCGACGTCTACCAATTGGGCGATAAGCTCCTGATTGCCGCCACCGATCGTATCTCCGCCTTCGATTGCATTCTGCCCACCGGCATTCCGGACAAGGGCCGCGTCCTTACCCAGATGTCGCTTTTCTGGTTTGATTTTCTGAAGGATGTGGTGGCGACGCATATCCTCACCGCCGCTGTGGACGAGTATCCCGAGCCCTTGCAGAAATACCGCGATCAACTGGAAGGCCGCTCGATGCTGGTGCGCCGCGCCCATATGGTGGAAGCGGAATGCGTCGCCCGCGGCTATCTTTCCGGCTCCGGCTGGAAGGAGTATCAGGCCACCGGTGCGATCTGCGGCATTGTATTGCCGCGCGGCCTGCGCGAAAGCGATCGATTGCCTGAGCCCATCTTCACGCCAGCCACCAAAGCTCAATCCGGCCATGACGAGAACATCCCGTTTGAGCGCTTTCGTGAAATTGCCGGCTCTCCGCTGGCTGAAACGCTGCGTGATATGACCCTTCGCATCTATAGCAAAGCCTCGGAGTACGCCGGCTCGCGCGGAATCATTCTTGCCGACACCAAGTTCGAGTTCGGCCAGATCGACGGCCAACTGGTGCTGGCGGATGAAGTGCTGACTCCCGATTCCTCCCGCTTCTGGCCGAAAGATACCTATGCGCCCGGCGGCCCGCAGAAGAGCTACGACAAACAGTACGTGCGCGATTATCTGGAAACTCTCGACTGGGATAAGCGTCCGCCCGCCCCGCCCTTGCCCCCTGAAGTCGCGGGCCGCACCGCCGCCAAGTATCGTGAAGCCTTTCAGGCACTGACGGGCCGCATGCTATGAGCTGGTTGGACATGCTGCTGGGCGTGATTCTCGTAGGTTCCACGGTGGCGGGCCTGATGAAGGGTTTCGTCCGCACGGCTATCGGCATCGCCGCGGCGATTCTGGCATTGCTGCTGGCCCTGTGGTTTTATGGAACCGCGGGGTCGATTGTTTCGGAATACGTAAGCTCCCGTTCTATTGCGAACTTTTTGGGCTTTATCGGTGTCTTCGCGTTGGTGCTGCTGGCGGGCGCTCTCATGGGACGCCTGCTGGCGATGCTGTTCAAGTGGGCCGGCATTTCCTGGGTGGATCGAGTTCTCGGAGGCTGCTTCGGCGTATTGCGCGGGCTGCTCGTAGCTACTTCCATTGTGATGGTGATGACCGCATTCACTCCTAACCCGCCGCCGCGCGCCGTGGTCGACTCCTTCATCGCTCCTTATGTAATGGACGCCGCCCGGATGTTTTCCAGGATGGCGCCGCGCGAGCTGACCGACGGGTTTCAAACCAGCTATGAAAAGATCCGCGGCCTCTGGGCCGATCCCCCTTCCAAAGCAAAAACGAAGCTCAGCCAACACTAACCCACGGCATGAATCTGTTGATTTTTGATTTAGACGGCACCCTGATCGATTCCAAACTCGATTTGGCGCATTCGGTCAATGCGATGCGGGCGCACCTCGGCGCGGCGCCGCTGGCGGATGAACTGGTCTATTCCTACGTCGGTAACGGAGCGCCCGTTTTGGTCCGCCGCGCTCTCGGAGATATCGCAACCGATGACACAGTCCGCGAGGGTTTGGCGTTCTTCCAGGCATACTACAGGGAGCATTGCCTCGATCATACGGTGCTCTATCCGGACGTTCAGGAGACCCTCGACGCGTTTCGCAACCGCGCTTTCCCCATGGCCGTTCTGACCAACAAACCGATCGCCGCCACCGAAGCCATCGTCCACGGCCTCGGGCTGCGGGATTATTTTTTCCGTCTCTATGGCGGCAATAGCTTTGAGCAGAAAAAGCCCGATCCGATTGGTATTCAGCGTCTGATGGCGGAGGCCGGCGTTGCCCAGGAGCACTCCCTGATGATAGGCGACAGCGCCGTCGACATCCGTACGGCCCGCAACGCCGGCATCCGCGCGGTGGGCGTCACCTACGGCTTCCAACCAGAGAGTCTGGTCGCGGATCCCCCGGACTATCTGCTCGATCGCATGAGCGGCCTGCTCGCTATTCTTTAAGGCCGAATACGATCAGCGCGCGACCCGCAGCCACCGCCACGTATTGCCTGCCTTCCAGCCCAAAGGAAATTGGGTTGCTCGCAATCCTGCGGCCTGTCTGGAAATCCCACAACGGCTTGCCGCCCGAGGCATCCAGCGCATAGAAGTTGCCCTCCTCGGAGCCCCCGAATACGACTCCTCCAGCGGTCGAGAGCACGCCCGCCCAGGGAGGCGACTTTAAGCGGAACTCCCATTGCTGTTTTCCGGTCGTCAGGTCCAGCGCGCGCACGGCGCCGAAAGCCTGATCCCCACGTAAGGACCGTTCGCCGCCGCCGGTGAACATTGTGCCGGGCTTGTACACCGCCTCGCCCTTGTAATAATACGCCCCCATTTCGCGCACGCTCACGTAAACCATCTTGGTCAGCGGACTATAGGACGGGCTGAACCAGTTTGTCGCCCCCTGCAGGCTCGGCCAGGCCAGCGTGCCTTCCGCGCTTGGGTCCATTCTCGGAATGAGAATCGGACGTCCGCGGTCGTCCAGTCCCTTCGCCCATGTCTGTTTGGCGTAGGTTGACCCATGCAGAAATTCTCCCGTCTCGCGATCGAGCAGGTAGAAAAAGGCATTGCGATTGGTATTCACCAGAAGCTTGCGCGCGCGCCCGCGCACGGTGGCGTCCACCAGCATCGGTACATGAGTCGCATCCCAATCGTGCGTGTCATGCGGCGTGAACTGGAAATGCCAGCGCCGCCGGCCCGTATTCGCATCCAGCGCCAGCATCGAGCAGGTGTAAAGATTGTCTCCCGGCCGGACATCGCCGTTCCAATCAGGCCCGGGATTTCCCACGCCCCAGTAAATCAGGTTGAGTTGGGGGTCATAAGCTCCCGTCACCCAGGTAGACCCGCCGCCCGTCTTCCAGCTATCGCCCTTCCACGTTTCACTCCCGGGCTCCCCTGGCGCCGGGATCGTCCAGTGGCGCCACGCGCGCTTGCCGCTTTTGGCATCGTAGGCATCCACGAAACCGCGGATTCCAGCCTCACCTCCGCTAATCCCGACGACCACTTTATCTTTCAGCGCCAGCGGGGCGACGGTGATGCAATGGCCGGTCTTGTAGTCGGCCACCCGCGCTTCCCACCGCACCGCGCCGGAGCGGACGTCGAGTGCGACCAGGTACGCGTCCAGCGTGCCAACGTAAATCATGCCGTCCAGGATCGCTGCTCCCCGGTTTACGCGGCCGAATCCGATTGTCTGCAGATCCTTGGGAAGCGGACGATTCCACGTCCACAGCGAACGGCCGGTATGCGCATCCAGAGCAGCGGCGAAGTTCGGTGCGGTGATGTATATGATACCGTCAACCACCAGCGGAGAAACTTCATTGCTCCCCGATTCGAACTGGTACATCCAAACCGGCCGCAGTGAGGCGGCATTGGCCGTAGTGATCTGTTTAAGCGGCGAATAGCGGTGTCCGGCGTAATTTCCGGAATAAGTGAGCCAGTTGTGCGGCTCCGCCTCAGCGGTATGAATCCGTTCATAGGGAACCTGCGCCGCCAATGTGGCGGCCAAAGTCAAAACGGCGGCGGCTTTCATCGTTCCCCCCGGAGGCTGGCGAGGTATGCAATCAGATCGTTTATTTCCGCGGCGGTGAATTTTCCCTGATAGTCCGGCATCGTCGATTGCCCGGTTTGCCGGTTCAGCTTGTTCAATGCGCTCTTACGGAAGGAGTGGTACTTGCCGGAGCCGTCCTGCACCTGGATCGTAAAGGAATCCTCATTCACGCGCTGGCCTTTCACCTGCTGGCCCGCGGAGGTGGTAATTTCCACGGGCAGATAGCCATCCGGAGCGGCTGCGCCCGGATTCAGGAGCGCTTCGCGTAGATACTCCGGGCTGCGGCGGGCTCCGATTTCGCTCAGTTCAGGTCCCATCCCCGTGCCTTCGCCGCGAACAATATGACAGGAGCCGCATCCCCCTTTCCCGGCAAAGATCTGCCGGCCTTCGTCCACCCGTCCGGGCAGAACCGCCCTCGGAACATGTCCAAGACTCTGAACAAAGGCGGCCACCTGTTTCAGTTCCCGCTCGGTCATCTGCCAGGCGCCGGGCATTTCCGTGCCGTTGATTCCGTTCCGGATGACATTTACGAGGTCGTCTGCGGTTGAGCCATGCTTCAATTTCGCCTCAGCAAGGCTTGGCCCGCGACCGCCCGTTCCTGTCTGTCCATGACACACCGCGCAGTGGCCTTCGAAAAGCTTCCTGCCGCCCACCAGGTCTACCCCAATCTGCGCCGAGAGACCACCGGCGAACATCAGAAGGAATGTGACGAGCATGATACAGCGTAGGATGACATAAACGGCCATCCGCCGTTACCAATGGCATGCCTTCTGCCGCCCGGGCTGGCAAGTGTGATATCCAAGTAGGCATGTTTCAAGTCAAACGATCGGGCCCAATCCACGATGTCGTAGTGATCGGGTCGGGCGCGGGCGGCGGTACCGTGGTCCAGGTGTTAACCCAGATGGGCATGAAGGTGACTTTGCTCGAAGCTGGCCCAATGCTAAACCCGGCGAAGGACTTCAAAGAGCACCTCTGGCCTCATCAGGTGAGCCACCGCGGCGCCGGCGAGGACGCGGAACTGTATTTCGGGAGGAAGAACTGGGGTTTCTGGGCCGCGCCCAACTGTGCCTGGGATATCAAGGGCGAGCCTTATACGGTGGCTTCGGGCAGCCAGTGGCAGTGGCACCGGTCGCGTATCCTGGGCGGGCGCACCAACCACTATGGCCGCATTTCCCTCCGCTTCGGCGATTATGATTTCAAGCCGTACTCTTTTGACGGACTGGGGACGGACTGGCCGGTAACCTACGACGAGATCGCCCCTTATTACGACAAGGCGGAGCGGTTCATTGGGATCTGCGGGACGAAAGAAGGCATCCGCAGCGCGCCGGACGGGCAGTTTCTACCAGTCCCGCAGCCTCGGGTGCATGAAGTGCTGATGCAGAAGTCAGCCGCGAAACTGGGGATTAAGGTTATCCCTTCCCGGATGGCGATTCTCACCAGGGCTTTGAATGGCCGCCCGGCTTGCCACTATTGCGGGCAGTGTGGACGGGGATGCCTGACTGCGTCGAACTACTCCTCAAGCCAGGTGCAAATTCTGCCGGCGCTGAAATCCGGCAAACTGACCATCCTCTCGAACGCGATGGCGCGGGAGTTGATCACCGATGCCAGCGGCAAGGTCACGTCGGTTGCCTACGTCGATACGCAGACACGCGAGGAAAAGCAGATCCGTTGCCGCACGGTGGTGGTGGCGGCAAGCGCCTGCGAGTCGGCGCGGCTGTTGTTGAATTCGAAGTCATCGCGGCATGCCCAGGGACTGGCGAACGCATCCGGGGTTGTGGGCCGTTATCTGACCGATACCGTCGGCTATGGCATCTCGGGATATATCCCCGCGCTCGAGAACATGCCCAAGTACAACACCGACGGTTATAGCGGCGGTCATCTTTACATTCCGTGGTGGGAGTTGGAGAAGAAGAACAAAGAGTTTCCGCGAGGCTACCACGTGGAGTTGGGGGGCGGCTATGGGATGCCACAGCTCGGAACCTTCAGCGGCATCGCGCGGCGCGTGGAGGGATACGGCAATTCGTTGAAGCAGACGATCCTTGGCGACTACGGCTGCACGGTGGGCCTGTCCGGACGGGGAGAAATGATTCCCAACGAGCACTCCTATTGCGAGATTGATCCCACGGTGGTGGACCGCTTTGGTATTCCCGTCCTTCGCTTTCACTTCCGTTGGAGCGAGTATGAAATCAAACAGGCAAAGCACATGCATAAAACGTTCGTGGACATTATCGAGGGGATGGGTGGACGGGTGGCGGGTCTGCGCAATCCGGAACGCGAAGACGGCGGGATCTCCATTCCGGGCAGCATCATTCACGAGCTGGGAACGGTGCGCATGGGCTCCGATCCAAAGATGAGCGCGTTGAATGCCTATTGCCAGGCGCACGAGCACAAAAACCTGTTTGTGGCCGATGCCTCTCCCTTTGTTTCGAATCCCGACAAGAATCCTACGTTGACGATCTGTGCCATGGCTTGGCGCACCTCCGATTACCTGGCCGATGAAATGAGGAAGGGAAATGTCTAACGTATCCCGGCGAAAGATGATCCAGGGTTTTGCCGCTTCGGCGCTGATAGGGACGCTGACGGCGGAGGCGGCGCAGCATGTTCATGAGGCGGCTTCCGGCGACCGGAAGCTGGCGGGGGGCGTGTACAAGCCCAAAGGGCTTTCGGCGCATGAATACAAGACCCTGGACGCGCTGTGTGAATGGATCATGCCGGGCGCACGGCAGGCCGGGGCGGCGGAGTTCATTGACGTGCTTTGCAGCGGTAGTAAAGAGATGGCTGCCATCTACACCGGCGGCCTGGCCTGGATGAATGCGGAAATGCGCCGCCGCGTTGACACGGATTTTCTGACTGGGAAAGCGGCGGATCAGACCGCGTTGCTGGACCTCATTGCATACCGGAAAAATGAGTCGCCGGAACTGAATCCGGGAATTCGATTTTTTGATTGGGCGCGACGGATGACCGTGGATGCTTATTTTACGAGCAAGGTGGGGATTGAGGCGTTAGGATATCAGGGGAATACGGGCATGAAAGAATATCAGGTGCCGCTCGAATCATTGAACTACGCTTTGAAACGCAGTCCCTTTGCTGACAAGGTTTGAGAGGGCAGGCTTGCACCTGCCCTCCCGCCACGCCCGTTAGCGGTTATAGCGCGGACGGGGCTCATTGGGATCGTAATACTGCCCGTTTGGCGGATAATTCCGTTGAGACGGCTCGTTGTTATAGTTCGGCCCGGGGTCATAATTTTGCTGATCCTGGGGATACTGCTCATACTGCTGCTGATTGCAGTTCGGATCGCCTACCCAATTGCCGTTGGAATCGTAGCCGGCTTCGCTGCAGACGTCCGCACTGTAGCCGCCCTGACCCTGGTCATATGCATACCCGGGATCTACCGCGTAACCGGAGCTATATCCGTAGTCGGGAACGTAGGTATAGCCAGGCCCGTAGGTGTAGCCGTACGGTAACGTCAGGCCCAGGAAAACGCCGCCGCGATAGTATCCGGGTCTGCGATAGAACCGGGGCGCTACATAGCCGCGGCCATAGTAGCCGCGGCCAACAAGCGCGCGACCGCCCACGTAAGGACGCACAGTCACGAAACCGCGTCCGCCACCATACCCGCGCCCTCCAATGTATGCGCGGCCGCCTCCTACAAAGCCCCTGACAGCCGGCCCCCGGCTGTAAAAGTGTCCGCTCTGGAACCCTTGCCGTTGGAACGAGCGGCCATCGCGGCCGTGGCGGTCCCGGGCGAACCCGGTGGCGGGCATAAATGCCGCCATCATGGCGCCCAGAACAAGCATCTTCAGTCCGAATGTTTTAAGCATTTTACCCTCCACTTTCGCCCTCATCCAGTTCGACGCGGCATCGGTCCGCTACGTTCTAAAACTTTGCGATTGTGAAGGATAAATAATGGATTAGTAGCGGTAGTGATCGGCTTTGTAAGGCCCGTCTACAGCCACGCCCAGGTATTCAGCCTGTTTTTGCGTGAGCGTGGTCAACTTTACGCCGATCTTCTCCAGATGCAGGCGCGCGACTTCTTCATCGAGGCGCTTGGGAAGTGTATACACGCCCACTGCGTAAATGTCTTTGTTCTTCCAGAGGTCCAGTTGTGCGAGCGTCTGATTCGCGAAGCTGTTGCTCATTACAAAGCTGGGGTGGCCGGTGGCGCAGCCCAGATTCACCAGGCGGCCTTCCGCCAGCATGAAAATGCTGTGCCCGTCGGGAAATGTATACATATCCACTTGCGGCTTGATGTTCGTCTTATTGATTCCCGGCGCATTGTTGAGCAAATCCACCTGAATCTCATTGTCGAAATGGCCGATGTTACAAACGATCGCCTGGTCCTTCATCTTCTCCATATGCTCGAGCGTGATGATGTCGCAGTTGCCAGTGCATGTCACATAAATATCGGCGCGCCCCAGCGTATCCTCGATTGTCGTCACCTCATAGCCTTCCATGGCGGCCTGCAAGGCGTTGATGGGGTCGATTTCCGTGACGATCACACGGGCTCCAAAGCCGCGCAGGGAATGCGCCGAGCCTTTGCCCACATCGCCATAGCCGCAGATGACCGCCACTTTGCCGGCCACCATCACATCCGTGGCGCGCTTGATTCCGTCCGATAGAGACTCACGGCACCCATAAAGATTGTCGAATTTTGACTTGGTGACGGAATCGTTCACATTGATAGCCGGCACCAGCAGTTTACCCGCCTGATGCATCTTGTAGAGCCGGTGTACGCCGGTGGTGGTCTCCTCGGAAACACCGCGCCATTCCTTTACCAGAGAGTGCCAGTGCGTGGGATTCTCCGCGTATACTTTCTTCAGCAGGTCCTTGATGATGCTTTCTTCGTGGCTTCCGGAAGGGGTATTCACCCAGTCCGAGCCGTCTTCGAGTTCGTAGCCTTTGTGGATGAGCAGCGTCACGTCGCCGCCGTCGTCGACCACCAGTTGCGGGCCTTTTCCATCGGGATGAGTAAGGGCCTGATAGGTGCACCACCAATATTCCTCGAGGGACTCGCCCTTCCAGGCAAACACCGGAACGTTGGCCGCCGCAATAGCCGCCGCCGCGTGATCCTGGGTGGAGAAAATATTGCAGCTTGCCCAACGTACGCTGGCACCCAAGTCTACCAGCGTTTCAATCAGCACTGCCGTCTGAATGGTCATGTGCAGCGAACCGGTCACGCGCACGCCTTGCAACGGCTTGTCCTTGGCATACTTCTTACGGATCGACATGAGGCCGGGCATTTCGGACTCGGCAATCATGATTTCTTTGCGGCCCCAATCGGCCAGGGACATGTCCGCCACTTTGTAATCGGTGGCAATGCGATCCAGTTGCGCAACGCTCATTCGAAAGGCTCCTATCAGATATCGACAAATCTTGATTGGATGATATCATTATTGACAGATGGCGTCAATCCTCCATTCGCTTCGCTTATTGGCGGAGCCCGCCCGCCTCCGCATTCTCCTTCTCTTGGAGATCGAAGAGCTGTCCGTCGCCGAGTTGCAGCAGATCCTGGCAGCCGGGCAGAGCACCATCTCCACGCATCTCGCCCAGTTGAAGCAGGCCGGGCTGGTGGAAGACCGGCGGATCGGCAAGGGAGCGCTTTACCGGATTAAAGCACAGCCGGAAATTCATGGGCTGATGGAAGTGTTGCGGCAGGCGGCGGCGGAGATTCCCGAAGCGGATCAGGATAACGCCGCGCTTCGCCTGGTGTTGCGGAAACGCCAGGACAAAATGCGCGCCTACTTCGATCAACTGGCGGGTAAATTTGGGCGGCATTATGTTCCAGGACGGTCATGGAAAGGGTTGGCGGAAATGCTGATTCAGCTTCTGCCGCCGATGGTGATTGCCGATATTGGGGCGGGGGAGGGGACGCTGTCGCAGCTTCTGGCGCAGCGTGCGACCAGGGTGATTGCGGTGGACAATTCCGAGAAAATGGTGGAGTTCGGCTCGGCCTTGGCGCGGACGCATGGGGTGAGCAATCTCGAGTACCGGCAGGGCGATTTGGAGGCGCTGCCGATTGAGGACGAGTACGTCGATCTGGCCTTGTTCAGCCAATCGCTGCACCACGCGCAGCATCCGAAAAGGGCGATTGCGGAGGCCTATCGCATCCTGAAGCCGGCGGGCAGGATCGCCGTGTTGGATCTGGCCCGGCATCATCATGAGGAGGCGCGGGAGCTCTATGCCGATGTATGGCTGGGATTCACGGAAGTGGAACTGCACGAGTTTCTGCGCAAGGCGGGGTTCAAGAACGTCCACACTTCGAGCGTCCATCGCGAGGAAGAGGCTCCGCAGTTCGAAACCTTCCTCGCCGTAGGGGATAAGTAGTTAGAAGCAGAGCTTGAGGCCGATTTGTAGTTGGCGGGCATCGTTGGCCGCCGAAACCGTTCCAAAACTGGCATTGTTGAAGTTACGGTCGGGCGGGCGAAGGTTCGTCTTGTTGAGCAGGTTGAAGGCTTCGCCCCGCAGTTGCAACCGGACGCGCTCGGTGAATATGAAATGTTTGGCGAGCGAGCAATCGAACTGGTACAGGCTGTCGGCGCGGACGATGTTCCTGCCGGCGTTTCCAAAGGGGCTCGGGCTCGAGGCGGTGGGCAGTGCGAGCCTGGTACGATCCAGATAATTACTGACGGTGCGCTGGCCGTCCGGAACTTTCGGGTCTCCGAGCACATTCGGGCGATAGTTGTTGGCCCCGCGAAAATCGGCGGTGATGCCGGAGACAACAAACGCGGCCGCGGGGCTGTAGATCAGAGTGACGGTGGGACCGCTCAGCATATTATTGATGCCGCTGACCTGCCAGCCGCCGAAGAAAGCATCGGTGATCGCGGACGCCGTGGATAGGTACTTGCGGCTCTTTCCGAACGGAAGATCCCAGACGAAGCTGGTGATATTGGTGAACGGCTGGTCATAGGTGGAGCGCCCCTTATCGGCGCGCCTGTTATAGAAATCCTGCGGGGCGGGGAAGTTGCCGAAGGGATTTTCCAGCGAGCCGGCTCCGTTATCCATTGCCTTGGACCAGGTGAAGGAGTTCAACAACTGCCATCCGCGGGAAAAGCGGTGCTCGGCGCGAACCTGGAGGCTGTGGTAAGAGGAGAAGCCTCCGGTTGAAAGCATAAGTGATATCGGAATATGTAGCGATCGGGCGGCGCTGCTGTAGATTCAAATTCTGCCCCGGCTGATTGGGGACCGCCTGATTATAGTTCGCGAAGAGCAGCAGTTTATTGGCTCGATTCCCCACATAGGCAAGATCGATCACGGTGTTCGGCGCGACCTCGCGTTGGACCGAGAAGAACCAGCTCCTGACATAACTTGTGCGATAGTCGCGCGGGATGTAAGTGATGTTCGCTTTCAGCGGATCAAACTTATCGGGACTCGTAAGTCCACTCGGATAGCCCTGCTGGGTAAGAAGATAATCCGGGTTGGCTGGCCGTTGATGAGCGGGGTCTGATTGACGACGGCATTCACAGCCTGTGGGCCATTGGCCACGTTAATGGTGGCTCCTCCGCTGCGCCCGAACTCGGCGCTCATGTTGTTCGTTACGACCTGGAACTCCGCGATGGAATCTGGTGGCGGCTGGCTCACCTGGTTGGAAAAGCCCTGATTGCTGGTTCCATAGGAGTTGTTGTCCAAACCATCGAGGAGAAAATTATTGAAAGTGCTGTGCAGTCCGTTGACGTTGAAGGAGCCTTCACGGTTGGTGGAGACGCTGGCGGTGCCATCGACGATTGCCTCACGCCGGTGGTGAGCAGAACCAGGGACGAATAATTGCGGCCGTTCAGGGGCAAGGCGACTGCCTGCATGGCGCTTACCACCTGGCCGCGCTGGCTCGAATCCGTCTCCAGAATATTAGCGGCGCCGGTCACTTCCACGGTCTCGCTAACTTGCCCTACCGCCAGCTCCAGATGCACTCGCTGGCGGGTGTTGACGTTTACCGGCACTTCATTGGTGAACGCTGTCCAGAATCCCGGTTGTTCGGCGATGACCTTGTAGCGGCCCACTTTAACGCCGGAAAACTCGAAATTACCTTCTCCATCGGTGGTCTTCACGGCCTGGATGCCGGTGCCTGTGTTATTCAGAGTCACTTTGGCTCCGGAGATGGCGCCACCGGTTTTGTCGCGCACGGTGCCGAGTACCGTGCCGGTGTCAAACTGCGCGCACAGATGGCCCAAAGCCAGCCCGAGTAAAAACGCAGCGCGAAACTATTGCTTCACGCATGCAAATCCGCTCCGGTTAGGGAGTCAGCATGCGCGCTTCGCTACGGTAGGGACGTACCTCTTAGACATGCAAAGTAGCGGTCCTCACCGGGATACGTTCACCTTTATTCCATACGGCGATATAATCTTTGCCCTCTCCACGTTTGCGGGAGATGACGCAAGCAGTACCACCGACTTGCCACGTAAAGCGTCCAGGACTGTGAGTACCGTCTGGAACGGCACTCGAGAGTCAGCCTTTACGTACACCGTCGCGGCACTCAAGTTGCTCAGCGCACCAGGCTCGGTAAGTTCGATGCCTGCAAACACTCTCCCGTCTGCTGTTATGGCCACCACCATTGCATTTGGTTCGTCGGCTGCCCGCATCTCCACTGCATGATTTGCAACAGGCATCTGAACGGAAACGCCTTTCCGTAGTGCAGGCCTCGGCGATTCCTGAGCGCCCGCCGCGCAGATCAGGATTGATCCAACTACACACACTTCAATCAACGATTTCATCGAGTACACTCCTTTCTGAATTGCCGCCTTGTGTGATCGGTTGCGATCGTCATGCTTCATTCCTCTATCGGCAATACGCCGCTGATTTCATCGATCTCCCCTTTTGAGCACTACTCTCGATTATCCACCCGCGGCGTTACGGTGGTATGACGTAGGGATGTAATACCCGCTCACGGCGCATAGGCCGATGGAACCGCCAATGCTACATTGGGGGACGTGATGGATGGCGTGATTGTTGTAAATAAGCCCGAAGGTTGGACGTCCCACGATGCCGTCGGCAAGATGCGAAGACTGGCGGGTACGAAGCGGGTGGGACATCTGGGCACGTTGGATCCAATGGCCACGGGAGTGCTGCCGCTGGTGCTTGGAAAGGCCACGCGGCTGGCTCAGTTTTATGTGCGATGCGACAAAAATTATGAGGCGCTGATCCGTTTCGGGCACAGCACCGATAGTCATGACCGCGTCGGCGAGCAAACTTCGGCCCATGTGGAGGTGGAGCTGGACCGGGGCCAGGTGGAACAGGCGCTGGCGGAGCTTGGCGGCGTGCAGCTGCAGATTCCTCCGGTCATTTCCGCCAAAAAAATAGGCGGCGTGCCCGCCTATAAACTGGCGCGCAAAAACGTAGCGTTGGAAATGAAGCCGGTGGCAGTGACGATCTATTCGCTCCACTTACAGCAATGCGCCGGAAATGAGATACGGATCAGCATGCACTGCTCCGGGGGAACGTACGTGCGCAGTCTGGCGCGGGATCTTGGGGACAAACTCGGCTGCGGAGCGTATCTGCAGGAGCTGGTGCGCACGGCCAGCGGCGATTTTACGATGGAACAGGCGCGGACGATCCCCGAACTGACCGAGATGGCGGCTGAGCGCCGGCTGGACGAAGCGCTGATTCAGGCGTCCCGGTTGCTGCCGCACTTCCCGGCTGAAGTTGTGGATGGGATCACTGAGGCGCAGATCCGTCAGGGCCGCGATTTTCGCGTGTCTCCGTTCCGCGTCTTACGAGGAACAAAGTATGTACGCGCATTCAGTTCCGATGGGGGGTTGGTAGCGGTGGGCGAGGTGAAGCTGCCCAACCTATATCATCCGATTCTGGTGCTTTAGCGCCGAAAGCAATCTGCGAAGCGGCACGCACAATCCAACCATCAACACGGCAAAAACGCTGTTTTCCGCATCGGCAATGGCGGCTCCAATGAGGAATGCGACGCTTAGCGTAAGCACCAGTAGCGTCGTGTAGGGATAACCCCATGCGCGGAAGGGCCGAGCCAGATGCGGTTCTTTACGGCGGAGCGCCAGCACACATACGTACGCCGAAGCATAATTCAAGACGTAAAAAAAACCCGCAACCGCCAGCAGGCGCGCGGTTGTGCCGGTCACGATCATGACTACAGTAGCCGCGCAACAAACCAGCATCGCCTCGCGCGGGCAGCCGGAACTGCTGACTCGCGATAGCTGTCCCGGCATCAATCCATCCCGGCTCATGGCGAAGAGAATGCGCGTCGCCATCATCAGCACTGCATTCATGAGCGGCGGCACCGAAATCAGGCCAAGAACGGTGATCAGCCGGCCGGCCTGTGTTCCGAAGATTTTTCCGGCGGCGGCCGCGGCGGGTAGCTTCGACGCCGCGAGCTCCGTAACTGGCAGCACATGGAGCAGCGCGGCATTGAGGAACAGGTAAATCGCTGTCACCACGAGTACTCCGCCAATCATGGACCGCGGCAGGTTCCTGGAAGGCGTTTGATCCTCTTCCGCAAAATAAATGGCCGCATACCAGCCGTCAAAGGTATAAAAAATTGCCTGTGCCGCGAGGATCACAGCAGCCGGCCAGGAAGGGTGGAAGGGGGAGCCGGGTTCGGAGGCCGCGGGCGGCGTGAGGAAACAAATCACAACCAGCGCCAGGAATCCGAGAGCTTTCACCAGGCTGGACCATTCCTGCACCTTGGCGCTGACGCTCAATCCGGTCCAGTGAAGGGCGGCGAAGGCCACCACGCACCCGATGGCCACCAGCCCTGACCATGGCTTCAAGAAGGGCAGGAGTTCCGCGCCATACTCGGCGATGGTTACCGCGGCGAACGCCACGGCGGCAGTTTGGCCCAGCAAATCGCACCATCCCACGGCAAATCCGGCGCCCTCCCCAAAGGCGCGGCGCACATACACATAGAAGCCGCCCGCTTGCGGCAAAGCCGCTCCCAGTTCGGTCACCTGAAGGGCTCCCAGCATGGAATATACGCCACCCAGCGTCCAGGCGAGCAGAATCAGAGGCGCGCTTTGGAGATGGCGGGCTACTTCGCCCGGCGTTCGCAGAATGCCCACCCCGAGGGTGCCGCCAACGATCGCGGCGACCCCGAAGCTGACGTCCAATAGCCGCAGGAGCTTGCCGTTTTCTCGTTTGTCGGTCACCTACAGTCTTCCTGGCTCCGTTGTGAGGGGCGGAGAGAAACGCTTCTTGAAAACATGAGCGCCGAATATTATCACATGCACGGCGTGGCTTAGTTATAATCGGGGAGATTCCTTTTGGAGCACAGTATGAGTCACACACCCAGTAGAAGACAGATGCTGCAGGCCGTCGGGGCCGCGGCGCTTTCCACCCAAACCTCCCGCATCCTCGGCGCCAATGATCGCGTCAACATCGCCGTGATCGGCGTTGGAGGGCGCGGCCGGGCCCACGTCAATGAATATTCCAAGCTTACGGATTGTCATATCGCCGCCGTATGCGATGTGAATCAGGCCGCGCAGGAACGCGCCGTAGCGATGGTGGAAAAAGCCAATGGGCACAAGCCCAAGGTTTATTCGGATATGCGGAAGCTGTTTGAAGACAAAGATGTGCAGGCCGTTTCCATCGCTACGCCCAATCACTGGCATGCGTTGTCCACCATCTGGGCGTGCCAGGCGGGCAAAGACGTGTACGTGGAGAAACCCTGCTCCTATAACGTTTTTGAAGGCAAGCAGATGGTTGCGGCCGCACGCAAGTACAATCGCATGGTGCAGGCCGGCTCGCAGAGCCGCAGCATCAAGCACAAGATGGAAGCGATGAAGATGCTGCAGGACGGCGTCATCGGCAAGATCTACATGGCGAAGGGCCTCTGCTATAAGAAACGCCCTTCCATAGGACGTAAGCCGGACCAGGCAACGCCGCCCCCGGGAGTGGACTGGAATCTCTTTCTGGGGCCGGCTCCGCTCCGTCCCTTCAATGAGAATCGCTTCGCCTACAACTGGCATTGGTTCTGGGACACCGGCAACGGCGACATCGGCAATCAGGGCATTCATGAAATGGACGTGGCACGCTGGGGTCTCGGTGTAAACACGTTCCCCAGAAGCATCGTGTCGACGGGCGGTAAGTTCCTTTATGACGACGACCAGGAGACGCCGAACACACAGATCGCAACGTTCGATTACGGCGATAAAGAAATAGTGTTCGAAGTTCGCGGGGTTCCCGGTCCGGACGAAGGGCCGCTGAAGGGCCGCGGCGGAAACGTGGTGGGCAACATTTTCTACGGCAGTGAGGGATATCTGGCCGTGGACGGGTCCGGCTACTGGCTGTATAAGGGAGACCTGAAGGAACCTGTTAAGGAGGTAAAGGCGGAGCGCGGCGATACTTCCCCGCACATGGACAACTTCCTCAAGGCCGTAAAGAGCCGGAAGAGGGAAGACCTCAACGCGGAAGTCGCGATTAACGCCCTGTCCTCAGACCTCTGCCATTTAGCGAACATCAGTTACCGCGTAAAGCGGCGCCTGAACTGGGACCCGCAGAAGGAGCGTTTCACCGGCGATACGGAAGCCGATGCCTTGCTCACCCGTAAATACCGCGTCCCTTATGTGGTTCCGGAAAAAATCTGAGAAACTAAATCAAAATGGCGCGCTGGGAAAAACCAACAAAAGAGATGCCGGCCTTCCGGTTGGCCGATCTTGACGGTAAAGTCTGGAACCTGAAAAAACTGGAAGGCAAGGCCGTGCTGGTCTGCGTCTGGGCAAGCTGGAGCGCGCCTTGCCACATCCTGTTGCCGAAGTTCCAGCACTTGTCGGATAACCTGAAGGAGCGCGACGACGTGCAGGTGCTGAGCCTCAACGTGGATGAGGATTTGACCCTGGCCGGGCCGTTCATCAAGAAACATGGCTACACGTTTCCGGTGCTCCCGAGCTTTGTGTTTGTCGGACAGTTGGTTGGTTTCCTCAGCGTGCCGAGAGTCTGGATTATCGATGCCAACGGCCGGTGGCAGTGGGAGCAGATAGGTTTCGACGCGAACTCAGCCGAAGAGTGGGAGGCGGAAGTGATGCGGCGGCTGGAAGCGGTCCTCACGACCTAGGAGAACAGCAGTTCCAGATCCTCTCGCGTCAGATTGCCGACGAAACGGTTGTCCTCCGAAATGATGGCTTCCGCCAATTCCCGTTTCGATTTCTGCAGCTCCAACACTTTCTCTTCCACCGTATCGCGTGTAATCAGGCGGTAGGCGAAGACCGGCCGGGTCTGTCCGATGCGGTGGGTACGGTCGATGGCCTGAGATTCCACAGCCGGATTCCACCAGGGATCGAGCAGAAAGACATAATCGGCGGCGGTAAGATTCAGCCCCAGCCCCCCGGCTTTCAGACTGACCAGGAACAGCTTGCAGCCGGGATCGCTCTGGAAGCGTTCTACATGGCTCTGGCGATCGCGCGTGGACCCATCGAGATACTCATAGGTAATTTTCTTCGCGTCAAGCTGGGCGCGTACAATGGCGAGCAAGGAAGTGAATTGCGAGAACACCAGCGCCTTGTGCCCTTCCACCATCACTTCATCCAATCGCGGCAGCAGCGCCTCCAATTTGGCGCTCGATTCGGCCACCCGCGTCTTGTCCATAAGCCCGGGGTGGCAAGCGGCCTGGCGTAGCCGCAGCAACGCCTCCAGAATCTGAAACTTGGATTTTTGTAATCCCTCTTTGGTTACGCGCCCCAACAGGTTCTGGCGGTAGTAATCGCGCAGCTCGATATACTCTTTGCGCTGATCGGAATCAAGCTCGCAGTAGATGGTCTGCTCGTTCTTCTCGGGAAGTTCCTTGACGACCTGTTCCTTGGTGCGGCGGAGGATGAAGGGGCGCACCGCTCTGGCCAGCATTAACCGCGTGGAGTCATCCGGCACGCGGAGCATGCTGCCCGCTGACTGGAAAGCGGTAGTGCCGCCGAGCATCCCCGGATTGAGGAACTCGAGTAAGCTCCACAATTCGCCTAAGTGATTCTCGATAGGAGTACCGCTAAGTGCCAGGCGGTGTTTAGCTTTGAGCAGCCGCGCGGCCTTCGCCGATTCGCTGGCGGCATTCTTGATGGCCTGCGCCTCATCGAGAATTACATAATCGAAGCGAAATTGGCGCAAGGTCAGCACGTCGCGGCGCAGCGTGCCGTAAGTCATCATCACCAGGTTGTAGTCGCGAAATTTCTGCGGATCCTTCACCCGGTCCGCCCCGGAATGATCGAGCACGGACAGCGCTGGCGTAAAACGCGCCGCCTCTTGTTTCCAGTTATAAATGAGCGACCGCGGAACCACTACCAGCGACGGGCCCGATTGCAATTCCCGCCGCATTTCCAGCATGGCCAGGACTTGCGCCGTTTTGCCCACACCCATGTCATCGGCCAGGCACCCGCCCCATCCCGCCTGTTGCAGAAACTGCATCCACCCCAGGCCCTCACACTGATAACCTCGCAATTCCCCTACGAACCCCGGGGGCTGATCGAGCGGGCGAATCCCCTCAAAAGATCGCAACTGCTCGCGCGCCTGTTGGAACACCTCGTCCACTTTGATTTCGGCGTCCTGTTCGGCGAGAAAGACATCCAGCAGTCCGGTCTGTGCCTTGGTGAACCTCAGGTGGTTTCCATTGGTTTCTCCGATCTGGGCCAGCATCCCATATTTGGCTAAAAATTCTTCGGGGAGGATTCCGTAAGAACCGTCGCCCAACTGGATCAGATTCTCTCCCTTTTGCATAGCCTTGATTACCTGGGGCAGAGAGACGGAACCGCTCCCATAGTCGATGGAGGCGTGCAGCTCAAACCAGTCGATGCCGGAGGTAAGCTCCGCCTGAAAAGAACTGGCCTTACGAAAAATTTTGCCTTCGGATTCGATATGCCAGCCATCGTTCAGAAGCTCCCGCACGACACCCGGAAGACGTTTGGGAGCTATTTGCCACTGTGGTTCTCCGCCCAGGTAGTGATAGGTTTCTTTCTTTAGACCGAGCGAACGCAAGCGTTCCACGGCCATCCGTTCCGCATGATGATCGCGGCGGACGAACTGCTTTTTCGCGGGCTCGAAAATGCCTTCCCCAGGGTCGCCGGGGCGCAACACGTAACTCCCGTACTCAAAAGAGAGCGCGCCGTTCAGTTTGGCGGCCGTGGGACGGTACGAATACCGGACAGCGGGAGACGAGAAACGGATGGCCGGCCGCGGAGGCAGCATCACCTCCTCGTAGCGAAGCTCTTCGGGCCATTCCGCATGCGGAATGAACGGCGATCTCAAAACCGCTTCCAGAAACTGGGCTCCATGACGGCGGGGCACCTGAATCGTTTTCTCTTTCTGCAGCGTAGAGATCCACGACATTGCGTCCGCGTGTTCAAATCTCGAGATCCGATTGCCCGCCACCAGCAGGCCGTCGGGCATTACATCGTCGACATCCGGCAGCGGGAGTACTTCTTCCTCCCGGAAAAATTCGCCCGTGATGATGTACTGGTCGTCCTCGTTTGGCTCCATCCGCAAGCGGAACTGGAATGGAGGCCGATCGTCCCACCCCAGGAAACCCAAGGGCTCGGTCTCGTGCCGCGCCGGCGTGCGGAGCAAACATCTTCCGGTGGCGCAGATGCGTGGCAGAACGAGAAAAAGAATCGGGGGGCTCAGAAAATAGGCATCGGGAATCTGCTGCTCCAGCCATGCATATTGGGATGTTGACGGTCCCACCAGCAGCGCGATGATGTCCCTGTCCTCCGGATTGGGAACGAGAGGAATCTGCGAACGAGTAATGGTGTGCGGTTTGAAGCGGCCGAACAGTCCGCTCTGCAGACGGTCGCGAACCTCGAGAATCACCTGGACCTTGTCGGCCGCGCGGCTCAGCAGATAGTAAATCTCGCGATCCGCCTTCCACTTGTCGGGTTGCCGCGGCGGCTCCTTGATCTGCTGCGCGTTCACGCTGTCCAGAATTTTCTTCCAGGCCGGGGGCTGAGGCGGACTGGACACCACATCAAGGTCATCCGCAGGCGCCATCCACGGTATTCCGGAGGTTGTTTTGCCGCGCAGATAGTGGCCGCTGTCCGCCGCCATGATTGCGGCCCAGATATGTTCACAGCTACCTACATTTTCATACGCCGGGCATTCGCAAGAGACGCGGATCTGATCGAATTTCCTGCCGATGGCTACCTGAAATTCCGATTGCACGTGGACGATGGCGTCTACATGCCACTGGTTTCCGGCCAGGATGCGAACGTTCGCGCCGAAATACATTTCCTGGCCGCGTTGTCTTACCTCCACCGTAAAAAACGGCGACAGAAACTTCCTCAAATACATTCCGAAGCCTCAGCATCGCACACTTCCCCCGGAGCGCGTCCGCGGGTATACTGGCATCACATGAAACGGTTTGTTCTGATGGGTGTCATACTGGCTGCCGGCGGCGCATCGGCGCAGGAAGCAAAACCACTTTTTAACGGCAAGAACCTCGATGGATGGCAGACCAGGGGCGATGGGTCGTGGAAAGTGATGGCGGACGGTACGTTAATCGCAGCCCCCGTTTCGGGCGGGAAGAATCCCTTCGGCCAGGCGTGGCCGGTTACGCTCGCGGAGAAGCAGTATCTGGACTGGCGCCAGACACAATCGTGGCTCTACACCGTGGCGGAGTTTCGAGAGTTCGATTTGCACGTGGAATATCTGACGCCGCTGGGCGGCAACAGCGGCATCTCGATCCGTGACGGCACACGCGCGAAGTATGCGTTTGGGCCGAACCCGGATTTCTCCAAGACCCCGGCACATTTTGGGTACGAGATTCAGATCCTCAATGGGGTAAGGACGAAATTTACCAGTGGGAGTATTTATCTGTTCGCTCCGGCCGTGTTTGGCCATGAAAAAGAGAACGATTGGAACAGCCTGGACATCGAATCCCGCGATGATCTGATTCGGGTAAGGTTGAATGGGCACGAGGTGGCGCGCCATCCGGGGGACCCCGGACGTCCGAAGGCGGGACCCATCGGACTGCAACTGCATGACCGCTTCAGTTCCATCATGTTTCGCAACATCAGGATTCGCGAGGTCGGAAAATAGATGGATGCCGCCGGTCCTTCCCCAACATCAGGACGGGAACAGACGGAACAACTTCAGCTTTTTCAGCGTCCAGGTGGTCGATCCGATCGCGTTCCTTCCATCTCCGGGGTTCTGGTAAAGCTCGATGATCTTCGCGATCTCCGGCGGCAGAGCACGAGCGGTGACGCGGCGCTGGTCTAAAACCAGTTCTACCACGTCGCGGGATTCCATCTTACGCGAAGCAACCTCTCTGCCCAGCACTCCGAGCATCGTCATAGCGACCAGGTGTAGCAAAGCCGCAACCGACCCTTCATGCAGGAAACACTCCTCGGCAACCGTGTGAACGACGGCCGGCATTTGCCCGTGGAATATCTTCTCCGAGGCGCGCTCGCCCATGCTGAGGACGCCCTTGGCGGAGTGCGGATTGCTCAGGAGGGCCGCCAATTCTCCCAACATGCCGCCTACGTGACGCCCTTCCTGCAGCATACACAAGAAACTGTAAGCCCCGGTTCCTGTGGAGACATAATTGATGGAAGCCGCCATGAACGTAGGGATAAGCTGGCTGACGGCCCGCCGGACCTTCCCCTCCTCTTCCGCAAGATAAAGGCTGGCCCGATGCAGAACATCACCGTTCAGGGCGCCGCGGATCTGTCCAAATAGTTCCATATCACTCCCCCGATTAGCGTGGTCTTATGCTTAGATAACCAACGTACCGCTACTAAAGGCCCATTGAAATAGCGTGAATCCCTTAGGAACCGATACTTCCTCGCGCGACGTACTACGAGGTCTCCACCTTATTTCTCCTAGAACGCGTACTTAGCGGCGCGCTGCCAGCGCCGTTTCAGGATTGGTTGTAGAGCACGCTCTCGCGCAGCCATTCCGCATTCTCGCGAACATCTTCCATCAGCCGGGCGATCAATCCTTCCCGCTGATCGAACAGCCGGTATCCCTTCCGCTCGCGCAAATACCCACGGGCTCCTGGCTCCTCCTGGAACAACCGCTCCTCGCCAATCTCCGCCGCCCGCCGCTCATACCGGACTCTATTATCCAGCAGCGCCTTTATAAGGAACGGCATCAGAATTGAATAATCAGCTTGCAGGCTCTCCGTGGTCTGCTGGTAGGTGTCCTTGTCGACCTTGCCCCACGTCACCGCCTCCCCCGGCGGGCAGGAGGACAGAGAGCCATCGGTTACCGGGGAACTCACAATCTGCACATCGCAGTAGTATCCGCGCACGTCCTTCAACCCGAGAATCTGGCCTAATGCCGGCTCCGGTTGCAGATTAAAATTCTTCGGCACTCCGCCGCCCAGGATGAACGTCGCCAGCGCATGCGCGGGATGATCGAACAATCCCCAGCGATGATACGCGCAGGCCTCGAACACTTCCGCATGAAGGTCCAGCTCAAACTTGTGATCGTCCACCACGCCCGCCTGCTTCATCGCCCACAATTTCATCGAATTGAGGAACACGCTGCCATCGGCGGGGGCGCCGACAAAAATCGGCACAGCCAACCGGTGACAGGTGGAGAGCAACCCGCTCTGTACGCCGTTGCGGGTTTCCAACGCCTGATAATGTTTCCCCAACAGAAATCGCAGCTCTGTACCGGACATTTTTTTCTGAAACTCCGGCATTATAAGCAGACTGCTCAAAAAGCGGTCCTGATCGAAGAGGACCTGCTCTGGAAAGGCCATGTCCGTGACGCGGATTGTGCCTTCGTCGCGCAATGCGCCGTCATCGCCAAAGATCGGCACCTCATGGATCGGGCCTTTCGTGAATCCGGTAAGGCTGCGATGTCCATCGTGATAGCAAACGGCATCGGTGGTGCTCAGGTAGGCAACCCAGCCTGTTTCAAGCAAGGGAATCAACCATGTCTGGTGTTGCCCCGACACCGTCACCGGACCGGCGATGGACACAGTCAACGGGCAGCCCAGACCGATGGCATGATCGAGAATCGTGTACACGCGGCGGAAAATGGCGCCGCCAAAAGCGGGCAGCGCATACCGGAACAGCTCATCGAGCGACTGGCATTCATCCACGCGGCGCACGCGAACCGCGCGCGGATGAGGATCGTGAGAATGGTTGTGCATCCATCTTGACTCCAGCACAGCCCGGCAATCGCAAGCAACCGCGTAATGGCCCCGGGTGATACCCTATCAGAGATGCGAACTGTCCTTCTTCTCCTCTGTGCTTCCTGTATATTTGCACAGGCCTCCTATGATCTGCTGCTGAAAGGCGGCACGGTGATCGATCCTAAGAACGGCATTAACGGCCGCATGGATGTTGCCATCCAGAACGGCAAGATCGCCGCGGTGCAGCCCAACATTGCGGCCACCCAGGCGAAGAAAATAGTGGATGTGACGGGTCTCACGGTTACCCCTGGGCTGATCGACATCCATGTGCATGTATTTGCCGGCGGGATGGGTCAGTCCTATTCGTCCGGACGGCTCAGCGTTTATCCCGATGGGCACACGTTCAAGAGCGGCGTCACCACTGTGGTGGATGCGGGTACGTCCGGTTGGCGGAATTTTCCCGAATTCAAGGAGCGTGTGATCGACCGCGCGCGCACCCGCGTATTGGTTTTGCTGAACATTGTCGGAGCCGGTATGGGGGGCGACGTCGAGCAGAACAAGGACGACATGAATGCCAAGGCGGCGGCGGATATGGCCCGCCAGCACCCGAATATCATCGTCGGGTTCAAGTCCGCGCACTTCGCAGGGCCAGAGTGGATTGCCGTAGATAACGCGCTGGAAGCCGGCAAGATGACCAACCTGCCGATCATGGTTGATTTCGGCACCTTCCGGACGGAGCGGCCTTTCGAGGAACTGGTGACCAAGAGGCTGCGCCCGGGCGATATCTATACGCACACCTATCTGGCCGCGGTGCCGATGCTTGACGGCTCCAAAAAAGTACGGCCCTATTTATTCGAGGCGCGGAAGCGCGGAGTCATCTTCGACGTTGGTCATGGCGGCGGCAGCTTCGTCTGGAAACATGCCGTTCCCGCTATGGAGCAGGGGTTTCCGCCGGATTCCATTTCCACCGATCTGCACTATACCAGCATGAATGCGGGGATGAAGGACATGCTGAACGTGATGTCGAAATTCCTGAACATGGGGATGCCCCTCGCCGACGTGATCCTGCGATCCACCTGGAACCCGGCCAAGGAGATCAAGCGGCTCGAGCTTGGAAATCTCTCCGTGGGTGCTGGCGCGGATATCGCCGTGATTCGCGTGGCGAATGGAAATTTTGGTTTTGTCGATGTGCTGGGCGCGAAGATGATGGGCAAGCAACGGCTGGAGTCCGAACTCACGCTGCGCGACGGCAAGGTGATCTGGGACTTAAACGGTCTCACCCGCGAGGACTGGCGTAAGCTCGGCGACTATCAAGCGCAGGGCGATCCGAGTTGGGACGCCACCTCCGGTGGTGGACGCGGCGGCCGGCGGAAGAAGAAATAACCGTCACTCCCAGCGGATATCGGTGTCCGGACGAAGCTGGCGCAGTTCTTCCACGCCCTTGGCGGTCATTTTTGTCCCGTGCAGATCGACGATCTTCAGCCCCCGCCAAGCGGCCAATCGGGGCACTGCTTCATCGCCCACCCCGCCGCAGAACTCCAGGCCGAGCCGTTCCAATGGATTTAGACCAGCGAGTGCCCGGCCCGGAAAACGATTGTAGCCGAGGCGCAGATCTTTCAGCTTTCCGAGCGAGGCAATGGCGTTGAACGACCGGTCGGTCAGGGTCATGCCTCCCTTGAAGCCGATGGCCGCGGTCGGGGCGCTGAGGTCCAGCAGTTCCAGCTTCACCATTTGGCGCAGAAACTGCAGCGATGCTTCCGAGATTCGTGAGCCGCCCAAGGCCAACGCTTTCAACCCGCCGGCAGCGCTGATCGCCTCGAAGCCGAAGTCCTGCACATCCGTTAATGCGAGGTCCAGGGACTCGAGATTCGTGAGGGCGCCAGCGGCGGCCGCCGTCGCATCCCCCACTCGTGTCCCGCGTAGATTGAGCCGTCGCAGGTTCTTCCAGTCTCTGATGACGGCGTGCGCGGGGTCGCCTACCTGTTCGGCGAACGCTAAATCCACTTCCTGCAGGCTGCGCACATTTCGAAGATGGAATAGGGCGCGATCCGTGATTCGCGTGCGGGAGAGATCGAGGCGCTCGAGTTGTCCGAATGCGGTTAGGGCGGCGATATCCGCATCGCTGGCCCAAGTGGCGCGCAGACTCACGGCGATCACCCGGTCCTGAGCGTCGCGCTCAAACTGCCCCCCGAGCTTCGCGATCCAGTCCGGGCCCACCTATATCCCCTTCCGCGCGGCAGAGTCTTTGTCCCAGATAATGCGGCACTGCGGCAGCGAGGCCTTCAACTGCTGGTAGCCCTTTTCCGAAACCTTGGTGTGATAAAGATCGAGAGACTGCAGACTCGATATTTCCTTCAGCGCCGGCACTCCTTCATCCGTAACGGCGGTGCTGTCCAGATTGAGTTCCCGCAGCTTCGGCAGCGTCCGCAAAAATCCCAGCGCCTTATCGGAAGCATTGGTGTAATTCAGTTTCAACACGGAGAGATTCTTCCAATCCCCGGCCATTTTTAACCCGTCGTCGCCGACACGAGTCTTGACTAGTTCCAGCCTCTCCAGATCGAGCCCCGCCAGATGCGCCATGCCTTTGTCCGTAAGCCGGCAATAGTTCAATCGGAGGTCCCGCAGCGACTTCATTCCCGCGAGATGAGCCAGCCCCTTGTCGCCCGCGTCTGTACCCTTCAGATTCAGCACTCGCAGCTTCAGCAGCCTGGAGATCTGCCCCAGCCCGTCGTCGGAAACATCGGTGTCGGCCAGACCCAGTTGTTCTAGCCGCTCGATGCCGGACACAGCGGCCAGTGCCTCGGCATGGAGCTTGATCCCCGACAACTCAAGGTCCTTCAGAGCCTGTAGCTTTGCCAGGCCCGGCCCCTGAACACTCGTGTGGCTCAGCACCAGACGTCGTAGATCCGCCAGCCCGGACAATTCGGCTACTCCGCGATCCGATACGCCGGTAAGGCTCAGATCCAGATCCTGCAGAGATGCCAGTTTCTTCAAGGCCCCCATCGCCAGATCGCTAATCTCGGTTCCCGCCAGGTCCAAACTCGTCAGAGACGCTAGGGAACGGAGGTGCTCCACCTGCTGATCGGTGACGCGCGAGCCTTGCAACGACACCCCCCGCACGCGCCCCGCCTCCATATGCGCTTCCCCACCCAGCAGTCTGATCCACTCGGCCACCGCCAGGTCGCTCGAATTTACCGGACGCGCCGGACCTCTACGTCCAGCAGGCGGAGGAGCGGAATCGAGGAAGTGCACCCGGCATTTTGGACGCACCGCGGCGAAAGCATCCACGCCCGCGCGAGTAACGGCGCTGTAGCGGATATCCATCACCGAGAGTTCCGGCAGTTCCCGCAGACGTGCAAGGCCGGCATTCGTGATCCGCGTACGATAAAGGTTCAGTTCGCGGAGCTTGGGGAAGCGGCTCAGCACATCGATGCTCGCATCCGTGATTTCGGCTCCCTGCAGGCTCAGCGTCTGCAGCTCCGTGAGCTTTCGCAGGTGATCCATGCCGTTGTCCGTCATCTGTACTCCGGTCAGATCCAATTGCTCCATTTGAACCAGCTTGCGGAGGTGCTGCAGACCCGATTCCGTTACCAGCGTGCCCGCCAGACTCAGCCGCCGTAAGTCTGTCATCCCCGCCAGCGCACTCATGCTTTCATCGTTCACATGAGCCCAGGCGAGATCGAGTGCGCGCAAGTTCACAAAAGGAGCCAGCGTTTCCGCCTTGCTGATTTTCGTTAGTCCTAGCCGCAGCTCGCGCAACTGGGTCATGCTCTTCATGCGGCCCCAGCCCGCATCCGAGATGTCGATGTGCGGCAAAAAGTGCATGCTAACGTGAAGCTTTTCAAGCTTTGTCAGCTTGGCAAGATAGCCGAAGGATTCATCGGCGAATGCGCCCTTTTGATCGCTGGACGGGCTGTAGGTCCGGGCGTAGATATACAGCTCGCGCAGTTCACTCAGTTCGCCCAATCGCTCCAACTCTTTTGGTGCGATCGATGTTCCATAGAGGTCGATCGCCGTAATTCGAAACTCGCCTTGCGGAAGGCGGGTAATGTCGCCGATTGGGGCGCCGCCGCCCGGCGTAACCTGCCCGCCTTTGCGAATCACCCATTCCGCTGTCTGGCGTTCCGACGCCCCGCTCATGGTGCAAACTCCCGTTCCAGCATCAGAGAAACGATCATCTCCTGGAACCGGAAGCCTGATTTCTCAAAGGCCCCATAAACGCGTTGGATGACGGCGCGGTCCGCGGCGGTTTCCTGCCTTCCCGCCGTATACCGGAAGTATTGCTTCACCACGCATTCCCGGCATTGCGGCGTGCGCGCAAGAATTTCACCCAGCTCCTGCGGCGATTGGAAATTCGAGTGGTTGATGCCGGCTACCGATCCTGCCGTATCGAGCTCGAGTTCCACGACGGTTGGCTTGGGGTTCTTCACCTTCTCGGGATAGAACTTCAACGTCAACTTCTCGCGCCGCTCGCCGATGGCATCGAACTTCTCCAGTCCATGGCCGATGGGATCGATCAACATATGGCAGCCGGCGCAGCTCGCGTTCGCTGCGTGCATGGCCAACCGTTCGCGGTTCGTTTGCGGCTTTGCTTCCGTCAGCGCCGGCAGATCCGTGGTGACGCCGGGTGGCGGATCCGGCACATGCTGGCACAGAAACTGCTCGCGTACAAATAAGCCCCGCGAGGTGGGAGAAGTGTCGCCGGGCTTGGAAGTCAAAGTGAGAAACAAAGCCTGTCCGAATATTCCCGCCCTCCCCGAATCTTTCGGAAAGGGGACTGGATGGAACTCTTGCGCCGGTGCGGGAACCCCATACACCGCCGCCAGTTCGGCATTCACATAGCCGTGCGCGGCGGTGAATAGCTCCATAAAATTCCGGTCGTTCCAAACCAGATCGGCGACAAAACGCTTCGCTTCCTCCGTCATCGCGACAGCGGTTTCGCGCGAGAACTTCGGATACGCGCGCCGGTCCCGGGTGGTAGACAGCACACGATCGAACTGCAGCCACTGCGAGACGAATTCGTCCAGAGCTAACCTCGCTTGCGGATCGGCGAGCAAACGCCGCGCCGCCCGTTCCAGCCCCGCGCGAGTTGCCAATTCGCCGCGTGCGGCACTCTCCAGCAGAGCGCGATCCGGGGCGGTATCCCAAAGCGCAAACGATAGCCGGCTTGCCGCGGCGTAGGGAGTTAGCTTGGGGTCCGTGGTGCCATCCATCCGAAACAGGAAATGGGGCGATTGCAGCATTGCTTCCACCACCGCCTGCGCACCTTTAAGAAAGCCAGTCTGCTGTGTGAACAGCGACTCATAGCGCTTTTGCTCGTCCGCATCCAGGGGACGGCGGAAAGCCTGCAATCCGAACGAGCGGACAAACTGCGTTCGGCATGCGGGCGAGGGGGGGCACTTGATTAACCCGCGAGAGTCGCCCAAACGAAATGCATTCCGCGCAATCTTCTCGGCCGCATTGCTGTAGCCTTCGTACAACATGGGCGACAGATTCTGCGATTCGAATTGGTTCTTGAAAGAGTTGACATAGTCTTCCGGAGGGAACTGGCCGGCAGGTTGGCTCAACTCTCCCACCAGATCGCGCACCACATTGTTGTACTGGCTGTTGGTCAGGCGGCGCATGGCGGAGCGCGCCTTGGCCTTGGTTGGCTGCTCCTCGCGCTTATAGGCCAACGCCCGCCGGAGAGGCTCGCCTTCCAGAAGCACCAGCCGATCCACCCAGGCCTTGAGCGCGACTTCTTCAGCACCGCCGGCCGGAATGCGTTCGGCGCCAATGTGTTTCACCCGGTTCGTAGGCTTGTTCAGCAGCAACGACTGCTCCGGATGCTCCCGATTGACGAAGGTTACCAGCCATCGGCCAAAAGCCTCCACCCGTTCCGGGGACGCCCCTGTCTCGGGAAAGTGTAGCCTCGTGGCGGCGGCAATGCCGCTCGCGTGGTGGCAGGTGCGGCAGCCGGCTTCTTCAAATACCGGATACAGCGACTTGCCGAAGGGACCCGCCGCCCCATGCGCGGCTGATAAAAAAAGCCAGAAAGAAAAAATACGAAACACGTCGATAGCCCGATGATAGCGCGCCCAAACAAAAATCCGCCACCCTTCACCGTTCATCCCTAGTGCACAGATCACGTTGTTCAATCAAACAGCGGATTGTCCGGTCAGCTTTTCTCGGAAAGGATTTTCGACCAGCGCTCGCCTCGCTGGTCTTCCGTTGTCTCTTCCACGCGCGTTGCGATGGTCCACATGTGTCCGGCGGGGTCCTGAACCCAACCCATTCGGTCGCCCCAGAAGTGGGTCTCGACCGGCACGACAAGCTTGCCACCACGCTTTAAGGCGCGCTCTACTATAGCATCCACATCCTCGACATATAGGTAAATCACGACGGGAGAGCTGCCGTCCGGGTTCGGCGCCCGGCTCGGCAATGCCGGCCACTCAGCTTCGAGCATGAGCATGGCCGGTCCGAATTTCAGCATGGCATGTGCCGCTCGCCCATCTGCCCCGGGTCGGCGGACGGTCTCCACCGTGCCTAGTACTACTGTGTTATAAATACAACATTTTGTGGTAAGATTGTTTTGTGGGAACACGCCTTTCCGCGCCAGGCCCACAACAGAAACGCTTTGCGGCATATCTCGATGGCCTGGCGCAAGCCGCAGGGCACGCGGACCGCA
>DATLCW010000347.1:0-5647 GCA_035526195.1 Bryobacteraceae bacterium | reverse complement strand
TCTACACACGCATCATGAATCCGACGACGGCGGTATTGGAGGAGCGCGTCGCCTCGCTGGAGAATGGCGCTGCCGGTCTGGCGCTCGCCAGCGGCCAGGCCGCGCAGTTTTTGACGATCAACAGCCTGCTGGAACGCGGCGACCACATGGTCTCCGCGAGCACACTCTATGGCGGCACGTACACGCAGTTCGACGTCACGTTCCGGCGTCTGGGGTATGACGTAACTTTTGTAGAGCCGGACGATCCGGAGAACTTCCGGAAAGCGATTACGCCGAAAACCAGGGTTCTTTACGGCGAGACGATTTCCAATCCGCGCGGCAATGTGCTCGATATCGAGGCAGTTGCCAAGATCGCGCACGAGTATCATATCCCGCTGGTGATCGACAACACATTCGCCACACCCTATCTCTGCCGGCCCATTGATTACGGCGCCGACATCGTGGTGCACTCGCTTACGAAATTCATGGGCGGCCACGGCAACAGTATCGGCGGCATGATCGTGAGCAATGGCACCTTCGATTGGAGCAAAGGCAATTTCCCGATGCTTACAGGCCCATCGCCGGCCTATCATGGGATGAAATTTTTCGATGTGTTCGGACCGCTGGCGTTTATCATCCGCGCACGGGTGGAAGGGTTGCGCGACATCGGCCCCTGCATCAGCCCGTTTAATTCGTTCCTATTCCTGCAGGGTATCGAGACGCTGGGGATGCGTATGGATCGCCATGTATCGAATGCCAAGGAAGTGGCGGCATGGCTTGAGACGCACAAGCATGTTACCTGGGTGCGTTACCCATCGCTCGCTTCCAGCCCGTATTATTCGATGGCTCAGAGGTATCTGCCGCTGGGTGCGGGTTCCGTATTTTCCTTCGGAATCAAGGGCGGCTACGATAACGGCAAGAAATTCGTGGACTCGCTGCAGTTGTTCTCTCATCTCGCCAATGTCGGCGACGCACGCAGCCTGGTGATTCATCCCTCTTCCACCACCCACCAGCAACTGAGTGCGGAGCAGCAGGAGGCGGCGGGCGTGACTGGCGACATGATTCGTCTGTCGATCGGCCTGGAGGACCTGGACGATCTACTCTGGGATCTCGATCAGGCGCTGTCAAAAGCTCATTAAAACGCCCGCTCAATCGGTGGCGGCTTTGGCGGGTATTACCAGGACCTCCAGAAAACGCCTGGCCGCCTCTTTTGCATGGTCTCCCGTTTCGCCGGCCGGGCCTACGCAGCTCGGACACCCCGATTCGCAGGGGCAGGCGGCGATAAGCTGCAAAGTCGCCTGCAACAACTTCATCCGCATCTGGAAAAGCGGGGCGCTTTGTCCGATGCCCCCCGGATAGTTGTCATACAGAAACAGATCCGGCTCAAAACTCTTGCGTCCCTGCGCGATATCTTCTGTCAGCGACACGCCCACATCGCGCGGATCACACATCAGCAACAAAGCAGAAATGGCCCGCATGGCGTTCCCTAATCCCGTCAGTCCATTGAGCTTCTGGCAGGGGGAAAATTCGGGAAACCGGTCGAGAAACTTTTCCGGAAAATGCAGCCAGAACGAGGTGGTATGCATTTCCTGCTGCGGCATCGAAAGGTGCCCCGACCCCACGTTTTCCAACGTGTAAAACTTAACTTTCTTGAACCCCACCACCTGGCGGTTGACGCGCACTTCGCCATGCACGGCTAACGCGCCGGCAATGGGCGCCTCGTCAAAGCGCTCGAGCTCCTTTACTTGCGTGTAGTCAATCGCGTTGGTGAAGTAGTCGCACTCCACCCGCCGGACGAAGGCCTTCCTCTGCTCGTAATCGAATTTCTCGACCTGGTACTGCCGTGCCTCATGAAGGTAGATCGCCTTTTCGTGCAGCTCTACTAAAGCCGCCGGGAAGCTCACTTCGGCAATTACTTTCGGCTCTCCGGTAATGTCGATCACGATGAAATTATCGCTCGTCACCGCGCGGAGGCTCACCGCATCGGCCGGGTAGGTATCGGAAGTCCAGTGCCACGCGCCGGCCGAATGATGCAGCAGCCCAAGCTCTCCCAGGAACTGCGCCAGCTTGCCGGTTTCATGCGGACCGAATTTCTCTCCGCCCTTAATGGGCAGCTCAAATGCCGCGCACTTCAGATGATTGACCAGGATCTCCAGATTGTCGGCATTGATATAAGCGCTCTCGGGGGGCTGGCCGTAGAAATATTCCGGATGCTCGATAATGTATTGATCCAACGGCGCACTCGAAGCCACCAAAACGGCCATCGATGTATTCTGCCGCCTTCCGGCACGTCCGGAACGCTGCCATGTGGAAGCAATGGTGCCCGGATATCCGGCCATCACCACCGCGTCCAGGGAGCCGATATCGATGCCAAGCTCCAGCGCGTTGGTCGCCACCACGCCGCGAATCTCGCCCTCCCGCAGTTTGCGCTCAATCTCCCTACGCTCGCGCGGCAGATATCCACCTCTGTATCCGCGGATCGTTCCCGGAGGCGCGAGTCCTTTTTCGCAAGCGTCCTTCAAATAAGTGATCAGGATTTCCGTCGCCAGCCGGTTGTTGCAGAACACGAGCGTCTGTTGCCCGCGATCGATCAGCTCCACCGCAATTCGCCGCGTCTCGTAAAGATAGCTGCGGCGGATGCCAAGCTGCGCATTCACCACCGGCGGATTGTAGAACACGAAATACTTTTCACCTGTAGGCGCACCGCTGGTATCGATCAGTTCAAAGGGCTCTTCAACCAATGCCTCCGCCAGTTCCTTTGGATTGGCGATGGTGGCGGAACTGCAGATGAACTGCGGCCTGGAACCATAAAAGCCGCAGATCCGCTTGACCCGCCGGATCACATTGGCGAGATGGCTGCCGTAAACGCCGCGGTAATAATGCAGCTCATCAATCACGAAGTAACGCAGATTCTCGAAAAACTTGGCCCACTTGGTGTGATGCGGCAGAATCCCGCTATGCAGCATGTCCGGATTCGTTAACGCCACGGCGGCACGCTCGCGGATCGCTTTGCGCGCGTCCTGCGGCGTGTCGCCGTCATAGGTGAAGGCTTTGATGCCGGCTCCCATGGCATCCACGGCGGCGTTGAATTCATGCAACTGATCTTCGGCCAGCGCTTTCGTGGGAAATAAATAGAACGCGCGTGCCGTTGGATCGGCCAGAAGATGGTTCAGCACGGGCAGGTTGTAACAAAGCGTCTTCCCGCTGGCGGTGGGGGTGACGATGGTCACGTTTTTGCCCGCGGTCACTTGTCGAAACGCGTCGTACTGATGGGAATAGAGTTTGGCAATTCCACGTTTTTCGAGCATCAAACGCAAGGAGGGCTCGACGGTCTCAGGGAACTCCGCATAGCTGGCTGGACGTGGCGGCTGATGGCGAATGGCACGCACCGGCGAGTTCGGTTGGGCCATCCATTCCTTCATGTGCGCCACTACCGCATCGAGACTGGGACGATGCACCAGAGCCTTAATCTCAGGCTGATCGGCAAACAGATCGAGGTTCATTTCTTCGCCTTTTGTTTGCCCAGTCTAACACGCTCCGATCATCTTCTTCATCATCGATTCGAACGATTGTCGAGGTACAGCGACCTGTTTGCGGAGCTCCGCATCTTTCCATTCGGCGCGGGTGCGGGCCGGGAGCGAACGCACCACCCGATCAAGATTGCCGCCAAGAGCATGCGACATTCCATGGATGGCGCGGAAGTAGCCACGCTGATTGGGAATGGTGCGGCAGCCGTGCACCAGCCCGGCCAGCACCTCCGCGCGATCGGCCCAATCGAGGGCGGGGTGGACGGCGACGGTGGCTCCCCATTCATCCAGAAAGGGGCCGAGCGGCAGTAGAAGGTCCGGCGAGCGGCGTAGCGCTTTAATCGACCGCAGAGGATAATTGCGATGCCCTTCGGGCGACATGGCTTTCTTGTAAATACGAGCGGCGCGGGAGAAGACACCGCGATACGGCCTGGTGTTCTCGTGCGCGAGCCGATGGAACCGGCGGCGCGCCTCATCGTGGGTTGGGAGGGTGGGCCAGAAGCTGATGCCCTGGTCCAGATCGCCCACATTATGAGTGAGGGTGGCTGCGAGGCGGAGCACGTCGAGCTCATAGCCTTTATGGGTAAGCGCGAGCTGAAATTCGGAAGCCTCGCGCTCCAACTCCGCATCAATCGCCTGTGCTGCCTGGGCGGCGTATTCCGGATCGGTGCGTTTCAGAAACTGGCCCAGCGCTCCGGCGAGCACACTCAACTGTTCGCCGTTATGTCCGCTCACGGGGCCGGCGCCCGCCAGTCTGATCGCGCGCTTGCTGATGCCGTGAATGTCCCAATGGAGCGCACTCATGGTGAATTCAAACATGCGCCTCAGCCCATCCTTGTCGCGATTCTGCCGCCACAGTAAACCGCGAATCTTGCCGTCGACATCGGTGGGCACATAGGTGGCGACGGTGGCATGATGACACGCCAGGCAGAAAGCAAAGTAATCTTCGAGCTGCTGCAATCCGGTAAGTTCCGGCAAGTCGAAGCGATCGACGTTTTTCAAAATTGCCAGAAAGCCAAAGGCCGGGGGCGGTTCAGCCGGCAGAGGAAATAGAAAAGGCGCCGTGTTTTGGACCAGCCCGAGCAAGTTGGAAGGAGCAATATAATTCTCGATCACGAAGGCTAATTGTACTCCGGCCGCCCCGAAGGCCACGTAATGTCACGAACCGGAGCCAGGATGCGCTGCAGTGCGGCGACGATCCGGGGATCGGGCGGCGCACTCACCGCTTGCACGTTGCGCCGGATCTCGTCAGCGGTTCTCGCCCCGGTGAGCGTGGAATGGATATGAGGGTTTGCCATGGCAAACTGCATACCGACCTCCGCGATGTTCACGCCGCGCGAACTGCACCATGCGGCAGCCTCTCTGCATTTCTCTTTCAGCAAGTCGTCTCCAAGGTGCCAAGGCTGTGGACCTTGCGGCGTGAGCAGCCCCAGTCCGAGCGGAGATGCATTGATCACGCCCAGGTGATGTTCCCGCAATAGAGGTAAAACGCTTTCCAGCGCGGTATTCTGCAGGGTGTAGTTGGCGTAAGTAATCACTACATCAAGTTCCGCGTGGGCGAGAATCGCGGGGTAGATCTTCAGAGGCAATCCGGATGCGCCGATGAATCGCACCTTGCCTTCCGCCCGCGCGTCTTCAAGCACCTGCAGCCCTTCGCTCAGCACCTCGCTCAAAGGAACGAACTCGATGTCGTGCAGGATCGCGATATCGAGATACCCGCAGCCCAGCCGGTCAAGGGTAGCGTCCAGCCCGTTCTTAACGCGTGTGTAGGAGAAGTCGGAATCATTGATGTCGTAACGTCCGACTTTGGAAGAGATGTAATAGCTGTCGCGGGGAATCCCCCGGAGAGCCTTGCCTACAACCGCCTCGGACCTGGTAACGGCGTAAAGCGGAGCCGTGTCCAGGTAGTTGACTCCCAATTCCAGCGCCGTGTGCACCGTGTGGATGGCGTCGGCTTCGGCAAGCTCGCCAAATACTCCGCCGAGAGCGGCGCAACCGAGTCCGAGCACGGAAACATTCAGATTCGTTTTTCCCAACGTACGATAAATCATGCCCGAGCTACGTCATTGTAGCGCTGCGCTAGACTCGCGGTAGAACATGTTGTTTCTTATGCTCCTGGCGCTTGCATCGGAATCTTTTTC
>DATLCW010000343.1:0-2055 GCA_035526195.1 Bryobacteraceae bacterium | reverse complement strand
CGCGGTCGATCGGCTTATCCAAGCCAGGCTCTATGATGGGAAACATCCGGCCATTGGAGAGATTACCGTTGTGTGCAATAGCGAGGACGTCCCCGCCGGTCTTTTCCTCATAGGCCGCCATCCACTTCCAAAGATCGCGCGGGTTGTCGCTGCCAGGCGGGAGTGTCGTATAGGGAACCACCTGCCGCGCACGGTCTGCATTGTCCCGGAATATCACGTTACGATGCAGATTGTTGCCGCCTGTGTTCGAAGTCCACTCATATCCGATGAACGCAGTGAAGCGCCCAGGATCATTCGCATCTTCTGCCGCGTCGATAGTTTCCTGCCATGCCGAACGGTAGGCCGCTGAATCGGGCGAATACAAAATCGGGCCTTTGAATTTTCCTGCACCGAAAGCCGTAATTATTTCAACGGCGGCTTGGGCGCCCTGGCCTGACTGTATCATGTCATACCATTTGCGGCCCAAGGGATCGGCGAGGAGTTCGGGTTTCCCCGCAAGTAAATCCGGGAAGAAGCCCATGTTGTCGGAGTGATCGGCAACCACCAAAAAATCAAGCGGCCGTGAAAGCTTCGCGAGTTGCCCAGAGGAGGCGGTTACCTCTTCACCCTTCCCAAACCGATAAGCATCGCGTGGTCCTAACCGAGCACCGAAGGCTCCGGCATCCATGGAGAATGATGTATGGAGGTGGGTATCCCCGAACAAGGGCCGGGTTGGAAAGTTTCGTCCCGCCCAAGGCGAATAAGGACGCCTGAGAGGAAAAACCTTCTCGACCGTACCTTTGTCGATAGTCCCGATATCTGTGGTGTGGCTATCCTGAGCCTCCGCGGGAAAAGAGAGGAATGCGGCCAAAAGGCCGGCGAGTGCCCCGCTGCTCAGCAAAGCCGTCTTCGCTTCACTCATCTTCGTTTTCATGGCTGGCTCTCCAATGTTGATGTTTCTCAAAAAGCGGCAACGCGTTCGACAACCCAGAACATGGCAATCACGCCGATGGCATAGGGCGGAACAAGTTTTAGCTGGGACTGCAGCACTCGCGAGCGGATCCGAAAAAGTTCAGCTATTCCGAGAACCGCTCCAACAAATAGAAGCTGCCCGATTTCAACGCCGACATTGAAGAAGAGTAGTGCCACCGGAATTTGTCCGACCGGCAACCCGATCTCGCTTAAGGCTCCGGCAAAGCCGAAGCCGTGGAGAAGCCCGAAAACAAAGGCCACTAGCCAGGGTGCGCTGGCCGCCAGACTTCTGCGCCCTTGGTAGACGTGGACGATCTCGACCGCTACGAACACAATCGATAGCGCAACCAAGGCCTCGATCGGCGCGGCGGAAACGTGAACAAAGCCGAGCGTCGCCAAGCCCAGCGTGATGCTGTGCGCGACGGTAAAGGCGGTGACGGTCTTCACCAGCCGCCATGCACCCTGTGTGATGATGAGCAGAGCGAGCACGAAGAGGAGATGATCGAAGCCGTAGAGAATGTGCTCGATGCCAAGCCTTAGATAGGTGGCGGCCGTAACCCAACGACTCTGCGTTTTTGGGATTGTGGCTTCTGGTGCGCTGGGTGTCAGGCGCCCTACCCACGCGGCACCATTGGCATACTCGACCCGGACCAGAACGTCAGTCATGCTGTTTTGCAGGCCGTCGACCAGTATCCGCTGACCGGCAAGCGGATCAATGGCGCGGATACGCCAGGTTTGAACCATGGCATCGCCCGTCGCGCGTGACACAATGGGTGTCATGGCCTCGGCCTTGCCAGAGAAGATCGCGGCAAGCGCCAACCGCGCGTTTCCTTGCATGGGGGTCTTGAAAAGGATGTCGAACTCACCCGTTTTCTCTTCGGTGAGCTCGAGATAGGCGGGCCGCACTTCATGCGCGCTGGTGACCGCAGCCCAGCCCGTCATCATGCAAAGGGTTGCGAGCATTCCTACAAAGGCGACCCGCAGACATCTCACTGTCGCACCGCGACATCTATTGCTGATTTAGGATCGAGCAGCGCCTTGACCCCCTCATCCAGCGCGACCCCATATTTCTGCCGAAGTCCCGACAAGTATTCCTTGCTGATC
>DATLCW010000340.1:0-10430 GCA_035526195.1 Bryobacteraceae bacterium | reverse complement strand
CTTGCCAGTTTAGAAGTGCGTTCACAGTTTGTTGCAGCTTGAACGCGCTGGAGGAAAAACGGGAAGCACGCCGGTTATCCGGATCGTCACGGCTTGGAATGAAAGTAGTGAAGGGGAGGGCGGGCACGATCGTAGTGTTAGGGATGTAAATTGCCGGAATGCCGGTTGCGGTAGGGCTCGAGTTAGGCTGTACAAAGTCATCGGAACCGAGAAAGCGCGCGCTTGCCAAGAGACCCTCGCGCAACTGATAGCGGGCAAATCCCTGCGCCCCGGTGCTGCGCGCGCGATCATTGCCGTTCACGCCACGGAGCACATTCAAATGCAGCAGGCCGCCGCTGTAGAGAAGGCGATTGTGAAGAGTAGCGCCGCCCAGACTGCCTCTACCTCGCAATAGCCCAAGGCTGCCCCCTTCCAGTTGAAGATCGCCATGCGCCGGAACGCCGCCTTGCTCAGTAACTATGTTAATGATCCCGCCAACCGCATTCGTGCCGTATAGGGAAGAGCCGGATCCTCGAAGCACCTCCACACGCTTGGGGTTGACGATGTTGAGCCCGCCAAGGAAAGAACTGGCGTCCCCCTGTGTGGTGGCCACATCGCGGAATCGCATTCCGTCAATCAGAATGGCGGTCGCACTCGGTCCCAGGCCACGGGAGCGGATCGAGGTGGATTGCCCGGGACCGCCCAGATTTCGTATTGTCAGGCCCGGCGTATTGCGGAGCGTTTCGTAGAGGCTGTACTCGTTGCGATTATCAATTTCCGGCCGGTCAATCACGCTCACGGCCTTGGCGGTTTCATCCAGAGATTGCGCCGCCGCTTCCGCAGTAACAAGGATCGACTGCTGGACACCTTCTATCTCGAGCCGGACCTTTACAGTAGTGTTGGCGCCCGCACGGAAGTCGAGGCGGACGGCTGTCTGTCGAAACCCTTCCGCGGTGGTTTCGATGAGATAACGCCCGGCTGGAACCGCGGAAAACTCGAATCGTCCATCGATCGTCTGAACCTGGCCGATTTGCCCGGCAGTTGCGGAGTTGAACAGCGTTAGTCGAGCCGACTGGATCGGTTGGCCTTGAGGGTCAACGACAATACCTCGAAGCGGAGCCGTCTGCCCGAAGACGATAGTTGCCCAGCAAAGAGCCGCCAGAGGAGATAGGAAACGGAGATACCTGGTTTTCATTCTGCCCCTCCCTAGAGAGCATTGGTGAAGTCCAGCCACTTTGTGGCTGTCCCAGGCAGGTCTTCGGACTTATGGGCTAGTGCCTACTTGCCGCGGCTTCCCAACCGGACTCGGTCAGTGCCATGATGCAGCTTTCGTTCCCAATCACCGCTGCGGGGCAGTCCCGGATTTTTACCAGGTTCCCTTTTCAACGCTGTCGCCAGCGTACCTCGGAGCACACAGGATAACACACAGGAAATCGCATCGCTGAATTGTTCGCGGAATCTGGCCGTCGCTCGTCTGCGAGGTGTCCGCGCCGTTCCCAGACAGGTCTTGGGACTTATAAGCCAGAGCCTACCTGCTCGCCGCTTCCCTACAGGTAGCAAGGCTGGATCAAGGGGGCAATAACAGTCCACGGTCAGACTGAGTTTACCCGTGCCTTCACACGACGCAAAGCCGCGGTGGCGAAGATGAGAGGATACAACTCTTCGTAATACCAGAGGCGGGCGAAGTAGAACCCGATGGGTGAAGCCGGCGTATGGGTTCCGCTGGCGGTGTTTTCGATCAACCAGTGCGCGCCGCGCTCGATAGCTCGCCGTGTAGCTGGTGAGTTGTGCGTGGCGCAGGCGTGAAGGGCGACGCTGGTCTCTTCGATGGTGGATAGGATACCCGGAGCGCCGCCCCATCCTCCATCTTGGTTCTGCGCCGCGATGAGCCATTGAATTCCGCGCTCCACCATGATCGACGGCCGGCCGGCCAGGCCGATCAGCACGCGCCCGGTACCGTACACAGGGTTCTCATCGTTCTCATAGTACTGGTTGCCGAACCAGAGCGGAGTCCAGCCGCCCTTTGGCGTCTGCGCGTCTGCGAGGTAATCCAGTGTGCGGCGGAGTGCAGCCTCGATGCGCGCACGGAGCGGCACGGGCATGCGAGGAAGCCAGGCGCTCCAGGCCAGTATAGTATGCGCTGTGAGATCGGGACTGCTGCGGTCGAAAGGGAGTTTGCTCCAGCCGCGGCAGAACGTGGGGATGCCGCCATCGCGATTCTGCAGGTCGGCGAGCCAGGTGACGCCCCGGACGGCGGCGGCGAGGGCGGCTGGAGACCGCGGCGTGAGATGGTGGAGGGCGAGGATCGCTCCCGGCGTGTCGTCGGCGTCGGGCACGCCGCCCGGAAGGTCAGTCCATGCCCATGCCCCAGGCGCAGCGAGTGTATAGGGATGAACGCGGTCGCCTTGTTGCCCGAGCAGCCAGGCCGCGATGGCGCTCTGTCCGGCGGGATCGATCGCATCGCCGAGGGCGTTGACGGAAAGCGTCGTGACCCAGGTGGCGAGGTTCGTGTCGATGGCCCAACTGCCGTCCTTGCGGCGCACCCGTTGCAGAAACTCGATGCCGCGCGCGACCACCGGATGATTCGCCTGGCCCGCGGCGGCAAGGCTCATCACGACGAAACTGGTGAGGGGAATCGCTTCGAGGAATCCCCCGCTGGATGGCTGAAGGCGGTCAAGAAGACTAAGCGTCGGCGCCCGCGCGGCGTTGCGCAACATGCGCGTGACGGGATTTCTGGTCGGCTGTTGTTGATGCCGCAATTGGCCGATGGCTATGAGCGCCGGCAGTGCGTAGCTCACCACCGGGAGGCCCAGCGCGTGAAACCAACGCTGCGGGAGAGCGGCGAGTTCGAAGGGCAGGGAAGTAACACGGCTCCAGCCGTCGACGCCGAGTTTGCCTGCCAGCGCGAGCACGGTGAGGATGGGAACGGAGAACGTGCGGTCATTGCCGTAGCGGCGTACGATGGCGGCGGCTAACGCGGCGGGCGCCAGGCTTCCTGCCGCGGTCCGCAACCACGAAGCGGTTCGATCCTCGATGTCAGGGCGAGGCCCGGCGATGGCGAAAGCGGCCCAGACCAGCGAGGTGGTGCTGATATTGCTGATACTACGATCGGTGTCGCCCCAACCTCCATCCACGTTCTGCGTCGTCGCGAGCCATTCAAGCCCGCAGCGGACAGCTTCGGCGTGGATATGGCGGCCGGTGAGATGGAGCGCAATGACGGCGGTTGCGGTAGAGAGGGCGCTGCTGGCAAGGCAGCCTTCCCAGTGGCCCGCGGCATGGCGCGACGCCAGCAGACGGCGTGTAAGAGTTGCCAGGGTCGTGTCGAGTTGCGGATGCATCAGATGGCGAGATGGCCGAGCGCGAGCAGGGCGTAGTAGGTGTATTCGCAGTCGAATGCGTCATCCGCCCAACTGCCATGAAACGCTCCGTGATTGACCCACAACGTGTCGAGAAAATCGAGGCAGTCTTCGCGAATGCTGTCGATTGGGACGTGCAGGGCTGAGAGCGCGTGGAGTGCGGTTGCGGTGGAGAGCAGATCGGGAATGGGAGCGTCGATCAGAGCGCGGAATCCGCCCTGCGGATGAGCGCGGGCCAGAAGCCATCGACCCAGCACCGCATCCAGGGGCTGGCCGAGGTGCCGGTGGAGCATGACGGCAGCCGCTGTGGTGGTGGTGAGTCCGCTCGAAGCGCCCGGGCGGTTTGAGTACGAGCCGTCGGCGGCGTGCAAGGGAAGGATCGACCGGAATAGTTTTTCGGGCTCGGGCATCTGACCGCGCAAATCCTGGTAGGCGCCGAGGGCGAGGAACGCGCTGTAGACCGTACCGGCATCGTAGCCGCCATCGGGCCGGCGGAAGGTTTCGAGACGGCGCAGGATCGCACCGGCGGACGGAATGTCGCGGGTGATGCTGGCCCAGCAGCGGGCCAGGCACGCGAGGTGGACAAAGTCGAGACCCTGGCCATCGCCGAAGGTGCCGAGATACCGCGAAGCTTCCGCAACGGGAACCTCTTTACAGAGTGCGAGCAGCGACTCCAGGCCGAAGACGGTGTAATAAAGATCGCTGCGCCCGGCGCGATCCGCAAAACCGCCGTCGTGCTGCAACTGGCCGTTGACGAACTGTTGAACCAGACTGCTTGATTCAGCGAGCAGCTTCGGCGCGAGTCTCGCGACTTGCAGCATTTCGAGTCTCAAACTCACTGCACCAACCTTGTACTTCGAGAGTGAAGATCTTTCCGATGACGCGGCGCAACAGGCCTTTGAGGCTGGCGTTGCGCAATTGCGGAAGCGAGCGTACCGCCTGCTCCTTCTGGGCTTCGAGCAATTGGCGGCAGCGGCCCGGCGCGTCCGTATCGTTGATAACCTGGCGCGCTTCATCAATGTTGGCGGCGCCTCGCCACAGTTGTTCGATCACCGGCTTGCGCTCGCGAGCACGTTCGTAAGCGAGCGCGAGCGGGAGCGACGGACGCGCGGCCAGCAAATCGGATTGCGATTCCAGATCCTCCAGGTCATCGCGAATCTGGTAAGCGATGCCGAGCGACTCGCTGTATTGGCGGAGTACGTCATGTACCTCAGCATCCGCCCCGGAGAACGCAGCGCCAAGACGGAGCGCCACTTCAAACGCGGGGGCGGTCTTCCGGCGGAAAATGTCGAGGACTTCCAGTGCCGTCAAGGGCTGCCTGCCACGCTGCCAACTCAGTTCGGCTCCCTGGCCAATGCAGAGCTGGCGGTGACCTTCGGCAGCGATACGGATCATTTCCGGGACGGCCGGCGATGCACTGCCCGCGAGGAGCCGATAGCCCTCCCCGATCAACAGGTCACCGGCGTTCAGAGCGATGGCGACGCCGTGTGCCGTGTGGAGGGCCGGTTCCCCATAACGCTCCGCGTCATTATCTTCAATATCGTCGTGAACCAGAGATGCTTTGTGGAAGCATTCGACGGCGACGGCCACTTTCTTCAGAGCCTCAGGGACAGGGGCGTTGGGATCGTCCTGTAGCGCTCGCCAGGCACAAACCGTGAGGAAGGGGCGCCAGCGCTTGCCGGCGCGCGCCAGCCACTCGCGGGCCACAATTTCAGCGGATCCGGCCGCGGATTCGCCGAAGATACCGTCGAGAGCCTCCGAAGTGAACCAGGTTTCCACTTCCTTGCGCAGAGCATCCAGGTCCATGCGGCGGGTGTGGTCGTCGGAAGTGAGATGGATGAAGTCCCAGACCCAGTCAATGTCGACGGTAGTATCTTTGCAATCGTCCTGCAGCAGGGGGACGGCGATTCCCGGGATCGCGGCAGCTTCCATGTAAGGGAAAGCCTTTTCGAGAACCGAGAGGCAGCTGACGCCGACGATGGCGTCGATTTTTCCGGTCTGGATCAGGGCCATGACGAGGGCTGAGCCTTCTGCCACGAGCACGGGATAGCCGAGGCGCTCGGCTTCTTCCTGCAGATCCTGGATGGTGCAAAGGCCGCACTGTTTGCAGAGCAGGCCGAACTCATCGAAAGGCGCCGGGCAGCGATCTTCCACGCGGAGACACTTGGGCAGAAGCAGGAGGCGCCGTTCGTAAGGGATGGCGGCCAGTTGCTCGCGCCAGGCTTCATTGTTGAGGAGTACGCCGGCAAAGTCCCGGTAGAGCGGATTGATGCCTGTGCGCTGCACGATGATTTCGGCGTGACGGCGCAGTTCTTCCTTCATCAGAGGTGGAGTGATCGCGTTGCCGCATTCGGCGACGTAGGAACGGATGGCGTCCTTCAGCCACTCGCGCTCGGCGCTGGTAGCGGGAATGGTCTCCTGCGGCAGGCGAGTGCGCTGCATCGGAACCGGTTTCGGCAGGGTGAGGAGTGGGAGCATGAAAAAGACTCTTTTAAGTGTACGCGCCGAATCCGAAGAACCAATGCTTCTTGGCGAAGCGGTACATCCAATTGTCTTCAGGGATCTCGTTGCCAGGGTTGTGCTGGCTGCTACGAGGCTCCAGCTTTTCCATTTCGGCCAGCGCGGTGCCGCGTTGGGTCGTGTCGCGGGCCTGATGGATCTGGACAAGATTCCGCACCAGATCGGGCCGTTCCAGAACAATGCAACCGCGCGTGGCCTTGGCGGCCGTCTTGCGGAAGTCGCGCAGAAACCCGGATTGATTCATTGTCTCGTAGATGCCGCGGGGATCATGAATACTTTCACGGGCGAATTGGATAATGGGACAAGGTTCGATATCTCCATAGGGGCTGATATGGTGGCTGACGCCGGTTGCCATGGGGCAGAGCGCTTCGCCCTTGTCGTCCCAATAGGCGTCGACGATCGCGATGGGGAGGCGGCTGCGCATCTGGACGACGAATCGGCGAAGCTGCAGTACCTGCTCCGGACGCAGAGCGAGTTCGGGATGCGGATTTGGGCCCACCACGCGGTAGGTGTGGAACCAGGCATAGTGGACGCCCATGGTGATCAGGCGGCGCAGCCAGTCTTCGGTTGCCAGATCGTCAAAGTTGCTTTGGCAAACGCTGCTGGCAACGCCGGTGATCAGGCGGTTACGGTGGCAGTTCTCGATGCCTTCCATTGTCTTGCTCAGAACGCGCAGACGGCCGCGCCGTTCATCGCTGACGATCGTGGAGCCTTCCACACTGATGAGAGGCGTGACGTTGCCCACCCGGCGCAACTCGCGGGCGACCTCGTTGGTGATCATCTGGCCGTTGGTGAAAACCTGGAAATAGCAATCCGGATGGGCGGCGAAGATATCCATCAACTGCGGGTGAAGAAAAGGCTCGCCGCCGAGAATGCCGAAGTAGCTGTTGCCGCGCGCCTTAGCTTCATTCAGCAGACGGTTCATGTCTTCCAGCGCGATCTTAGCGCTCGGCTTATCGACATCCACCCAGCAGCCCTGGCAGCGGAGCTGGCAGCTCGAGATGACCGAAATAAACAAAAAGGGTGGAAAGTATTCGCCGCGCTTAAGGCGCTGCTTGTAAAGTTCCACCGAACGGATGCCCTTATAGCCGAAGTTGTAAGCAAACTTCCCCAACAGGCGGGGATCGGTCTCCGTGAGCATGCGGCGGGCGAATGCCAACATCATGTTTGTTTCACTCCCGATGCGGCTTCCTGGGCGGCGAGAGCCTCCCGCGCCCGCGCCTGGGCTCGTTCAGCCCGTTCGCGGATCTCATCGCTGCTTGGCAGCGAGGCCAGCACTTCGGCCGGGACACCCATCGCCTGGCCCGCCTTGTTGAGACAGTTCATTCTTTCCTTGAGAGCCCGGTCGTCATCGCGCTCCTTCGAGAAGCGCGATTTTGCTTTGGCGCTGCGGTCGCGCAGCATGGAATAGATATCCCCGCCAAGCAATGCGGAAATGTCGATTTTCATCGCTTCACGCCGCATGTCATCGCTGCTCACTTCGTCGCCGTTGATGGGGCCGTGACGATACTTGGGGAACATGATGGCAACTTCCGGGCACACCCGGGAGCAGGCGGGGCAATCGGTTTTACAGTTGTCGCGATTGCGCACGTCGATCTTGCCGTCCTTCACGCTATAAACCTCGAAGAGGCAAAAGCTGAGGCACTGCATGCAATTGGTGCAACGGCTGTAATCAATGACGGGAAACCATGGTTTCCAGGTGCCCGGACGTTCGAGGTCGAATTCCTGACGAACCTGGTCGGCGTAGTCGGCGGCTCCGGACGCACCGCCTCCGTTCAGGCGGTGGAAGCGGATGCGAGAGTGGTCGATGGCGGGCTGCTGATCGAATGCGCCCATGACGAGCAGAATACTGTGGGGCGCGACCAACGCCGGTTGGGAAGAGCGGATGGAGGAAACCGGGAAGCCGCGGTCGAGCAGCGCGCGCACCGCGGCGGCGCGGAATTCGGTTTCGAGCGGCGCACTACCGGGGCCTTCATAGAGCACGACACGGACAATCGGCGCTTCCAGACGGCTCATAGGCCGCCTCGGATGAGGCCGCTAAGAACTTGATCCGCGGTTTCCGTGCGCATATTTAGAATCCGGGTGCCGGCAGAAAGCGGAGAACCGGCGGCCTGGAACAGCGAACGGACAGCTCTGGGATAACACGCCGCGATCCGTAATTCGCCCTGGGCGGCAAGCGAGGCGAGGTGTGCGTCATGCCGCGCCGACATTTCACACAAATCGGGTACGCTCTCCCATTCGAGATCCGAACCGGCCAGGCCGTCGAGCACCTGATTCTTCACCTCCGGCGCGATGATACGGGCGTAAGCGCAATGGCAATAGACGATATGCACGAGTCCCGTCCTTTCCTTTAGCGGCCGTTCCTTAAGCTTCCGCCAGGCGATACGTCGGCACGGGCTTCGGCGGACGGAAGTGTTCGGAATGCACCAGCCGAACCTTCAGTCTATGACGATTGGACACTTCCTTGCCGAGCGCGGCTGTGAAGGTGGCGTAAAGAAGCCCGGGATCGCCTTCCGCCCGGAGGTTGGCAATAAGCTCCCCGCTCGAAAGGTCTGCGGCGAGCATGTGGGCCATGAATGGCTCCGAATCGCCGCGCACCAGGTTGATGACGCCGATGTCACCGGCATCTTCATCCGGAGTCAACGTCATTTTGAAGTGCGCGATTTCGACCCCGGCATCCGCTAGCCTCGTGCGGACCTCAGCCGCCAGTTCTCTGAGCACGGCATTTCCGTCAAACGGCTCTTCACTTTCGAGTTGGACGGTGGCATTACACCATCCGAGCAGCGCTTCGCCTTCCGCGTAGGTGACGTAATCGAGGTCAGGGGCGGTAAAGGACGCCAGCTCGCCATCGAGCATTTTGCCGAACCACGGTTCGAGCCCCTGGGAATGCAGCGCGGAGATGGGAAACACTTCGGCGCGCGGGAACTGTGCGGCCAGGGCCCCCTTCAGTTTTTCCAGCCGCGTTTCGTCTATCAGGTCGCACTTGTTGATGACGATGATGTCGGCTTCTTCGAGCTGCTTGCGATAGACATAATGCACCTTGGGTGCGAAGGCTTTGCCTGGCTCGAGTCCGAGAATGCGCAGGGTTCGAACGGGATCAATCAGCACGCTGAGCGGGGCGACAGAGAACTGGTCGCCATAGAGACGCCGAAGCGGGTAGGCCACTGACGCCCGTAGATCGGTGCAACTGCCGACGGGTTCGGCCAGGAAAACATCGGGAGCGCTCGCCTTCGTAAGATTCGCGGCGGCCTCCATCAGGCTTTGGAAGCGGCAGCAGAAACAGCCGCCGGTGATCTCAGCGACCGGAAGTCCGTTGGCGCGCACCAGCGCCGTATCCACCAGACCGGTGCTCTGATCATTGGTGATGAGGCCTACGGTGCGGCCCTCGCTCACCAGGTGATGAGCGAGCCGGAGCATGGCGGTGGTTTTTCCGGCACCGAGAAATCCGCCGATCATAATGTAGCGCGCGTTAACCATTGGAATCACTCCCGTCATGCCGAGTATCGATCATTTTGTCGATGGTAGCATCAAGCACCGCGATGTAGCCGTTTACATCGAGGGCGCTCGGGTCGGGGACGCCGCGGACGCGATAGAGCCAGCCGTGCTGATAGGGGTCGGTGTCGGCGAGCGTGGGATCTTTCAATAGCGCCGGGTTGCTTCCGAAAAACTCACCGCTGGCAACACTGAACAGGTCGCTGACGGCTTTGAATCCCTCCACCCAGCCGATAGACTGGCCGAGTTGGACAGGCGCCCCTCCGGCTACCGTGAATTCGTATTCCACCAGATCGCCGAGCATGCGGGTGGCGAATCTGGTGAAGCCGGCGCGCCATATGCCGGGTTCTTCCTCGAGCAGCCAGAAGTGGGATCGGGTGTAGAGGCGCGATTCAGGCAGCCGCGTGGAAAACCGGGAGCGCTTGTAGGCGATAACTTTTTCGGGTCCCTGGCTCATGGGACGACGGAGGTCTGTAAAGCGCGGACGGATTCCACCATGCGCGGGAAGTCCGGAGCAGGCGTCATGTGGCACCAGGAGAGCCGGAGGGCTCCGGCTTTGCGCTCTTCGCTGAGACGCATCGCGCTGAGCACATGGCTGCAGGTGTAGCTCTGTGACGCGCAGGCGGCGCCGTTTGAGACGGCCGCGAGACCGTGCCAGGCTTCCATAACCGCCTCGGCGTCGACGCCCGGTAGGGAGAGGTTGACCATATTGGGCACGGTAAGTGCCGGATCGCCGTTCAGGACGGGTTCGAGCGGCCGCAGACCTTCGGCGAGACGACGACGGAACGCGCGGCAAGCGGCGGCGCGCCCGGCGGATTCTTCCAGCGCAAGTTCGGCCGCGTGCCCAAAGCTGGCGATGAGAGCCACCGGCAGGGTACCGGAGCGCAGCCCAAGTTCCTGGCCGCCGCCATGCAGAAGCGGAGCGAGAGGAGCCCGCTGACGTCCGCGCCGGCGGACGATGAGTGCGCCGATGCCTTGCGGGGCATGAATCTTGTGGCCGCTGGCGCTGATGAGATCGATCCGGGGATGGTGGAGCGCATCGATCTCCTTGCCAAACCCCTGCGCCGCGTCGACATGGAAATA
>DATLCW010000338.1:0-93982 GCA_035526195.1 Bryobacteraceae bacterium | reverse complement strand
ACTACATGGTGGCGATGCTGCGAAATCCTGCGGCGGTGGCGGCTTCGCCGGCGGAGTGGATGCCGTGGTGCTATCCGCAAACTCCAACCAGATAGCACGACCGGATCAACTTACACGCATCCTTGCCGAAAGCTCACGAAGAACCGTGCCATTGTTACGGAAACAATTTTTCAAAGAACTTGCGAGCGACGAAGATCCGGTACTTATCTCGTGGGTGATGGAAGTTGTGGAGTTTCTGGATAAATATGACATTACACAGGAGGCGGATATTCGACTTTATTGCGAGCTCTCGATCGAATACCCCGGTGAGCTGCGCTGTCAACCGCTTCCTGACTGGACTCGGCGCATCTTAGAGGATCCGATTCGGGCGAGTGAGTTTAAAGTTTCAGACATCGAGCAACGGCTCGAATCGGGAGGATCCTATGCCTGAGGATCCGGAGATCCCGAGAGGCCATCCTCCGGCTGGGAGCAAATACGGGGAAGATTGGCTATTCGCAGAGGAACCGGGAAAGAATCTACCGGGCGTCTATTACTCCGGGCTCTTAGAAAAAGGTTGGGGGAAAGGACACTGGTACTTCACCGCGAACGGAAAAGCAAAGTACGAAACCGCCGCTGTTTCCAAGGACAAAGTATTCGAGGGGAAGAAAGATCCTCCGGCCAAGCCGCATGAGCCGGAGGAGCCCGCCAAGCCCAAATCACCCGCGCAAGTCAAAACACCGAAGGAACCAGACAACGGCCGGCTCGACCCCGTGGACAAGACATTTTTGAAATGTGGATCGGACGGAGGCGCGGGCTCGAAAGAGACATCGTGTCTCCATAAAGAGTTGTGGGTGAAATGCAAACACCGGGGATTCTATTTCCCTTTTCTCAAATATCCGGCGCTCCAGGTTCTAGGGACGTGCGGTAAGGACACGATCGATGGTTATTCGGTAATCGTTAAAGGTCCGTGTGGGGCGCATGTTCAGAACAATATATTTCAACTCGCGAGGAATCAGCACGCCCTTAATCAGACTGGCTCCAACCTCACCATCCAGGCAGAGAATCATCGGATCACGAGGGATAGCATTTTCGCAGAACGGCACTACTGGCCCGCCATGGGACCGGTAGTCACTTACGATCTCATCGCGAAGACGTGTGGGGCGAGTACGAGCCGCCAAATCGTTGCCTTCCCGGATATCGAGTTCGACCTTTCTTTAAGTGTCACCCCGTGGAAGCACAAGCCCGGCGAGGATGCAATACGATCCGGAAGGAAGGTGATAAAAAAAGAGACCGACGGAACGTTCGAGAAACAGACAGTTGCCAAGGCCGTCGATTTCAAATTCGATGCGAAGCTCGATGGCGTGAACCACGACTTGGCACATCAATTCAATTTCGTCTGCAACCTCTTCGAGCGGGTCACCGGCGCCGTCAAGATCGCCAACGGCATCGCCGAAACCTTATCTAAGTTGAATCCGGGGGTCATCACGCTGAATGTTGCGAATCCGGCGGCCAAACTTAAGGGAAAGTGGTCGTGGATGGAAGAGAAAAACACACCGTTGTGCCGCTTCGCCGTGGAGGCGTCGCTAAGCGGCCATCCGCTCATTGGCTTTAGCTTTCGCATCGACGTGATGAAGTTTCTGCTCAGCCTTTCGGGAGCCTTCGGAAAGACCGTTGAATTTATAGAGCTCGTTCTGAATAAACTTCCTGGAGTGAAAGTAACGCTGGCTGCACGAATCACCGTCGATGGCCTGATGCAAGGTGACTGCGAAGTGGCGTATTACAAGAACCTGGGCGGCTCCTGGTACCGCAACCGGAGCGAGGGAGGGATCAGCGCCGTGTTCCCGGTAACCCTGAAACTGGAGCTCTCGGTGACGCTGGGTGACCCCACCGCGGTCGGGGTGTCGGCGGGCGCCAAAGGCGACGCCAAGTCTTCCATTGAGGCATCCTTGACCCTGGATGCCGATAATCACGGGCTGTTCCTCCGCGAGACAGCCCACTTCGCCGGTTTAACGTGGATTTACGATATCTGGTTCACGGTGACTGTTAAGTACACCCCGCCCCCTGATTCCTGGTACTCCTGGTTCAAAATTGACACCCATCATGATAAGCACTTTACAAATACCCAGAAACCCACGGTGATCTTTCCGCCGTCGAAAGACAACATCGATCACAAAATCTACCTCTTGGAGTCACAGTAGAGCATGTCATGGATCTACCACGCGGGTATCGATTCGGAAGCGGCCAGCGTCCTCGTTACCGTGAACGGCGGTCTCGTTCTCGAAACCATCTGGCCCTCACCTCTGTTCATCCAACCCGATATCAACCGGTATCTGCGGGTGGGGGCCAACAGCCTGGGTATTAGAATTCGGCCGAGCATTCAGAGGATCGGCCCGGCCAGTTGCTCGGTGACGATTCGACGCGGCACCGTGGGAATGGATCGCTCCACCATGGAGACGGTAGCGACCTTTGAAATCAGGATTGACATTGAAAGTCCCGAACCTGAGAAATCCGGTGAATTTATCTTCCATTCGGAAGCTCTTCTCCCAAGTTGGCGATGGATGGAAGCTGTGCCTGTGACTGTCAACGACGATACAATTCGCGCCCTGCGGCGGGAGCACACTATTTTTCACGAGGCCCTCTCGCGGCGCGACATTCCCGCGTTACTCGCAATGGTCGCCGAGCGCAATGAGGAATCGGCCGCATCCCGCTACAGCACTCGCGGCTTTGTGGACGCTGAGACAGCGTCCGAACTGTCCGCCCTGCTCGAGAATCCGCATTTTGTTTTGGCGCCCCTTGTCTTAGAGAGATTTCAGACCCTGCGCTACGCAAACGGCCAACTGGTGACATTAGGAGCGCTCGACGGGGGCTACCCGCTCTATTTCTTGAGAGACGATTACGCGCAATGCGCCTTCCTGCCGTTGTTCTTTAGAACCGGCATCGGCGGAGGATTTGTCATCGCAAGGTAGAGCCGCCGTACCCCGCACAGCTGCGGTGAAACAGCCGGAAAAGCGGGGATCGGCCCGGCGCTCTATGTACGATTGTAATATCGGATGAGTGTTCTGATGTGCCCTGCCAGGTTAGCGGATTTCGTCACGGCTGTGTTACCCTAGTACCGAGGAAAAGACTGAAAGAATAGGAACGCGAGAGGTACGTATCTGTAATGAGGATGGCTACTGATGTTAAGAAACAGGTAATTTCGAAGTATAAGGTTCATAAGAGTGACACTGGTTCGCCCGAAGTTCAGGTCGCCATCCTGAGCGCGCGTATTGTGCAGCTCACCGAGCATTTTAAGTCCCATCAAAAGGATCATCATTCCAGGCTCGGTTTGCTTACAATGGTGGCTCGCCGCCGTCGTCTGTTGAAGTATTTGAAGAATAACTCTGCGGAACGGTACAAAGAATTGATTACGCGCTTGGGCATCCGCCGTTAAAGGCGGGGTACGAGTAGGCCACTGCCTCCCCAGGTCAGCATGTGCTGGATTGGGTCAATGTGGCTTACAAGGCTGGTTCCTTCCAATCAGTCTTCCTGACTCGATCGGAGCAAATCCGATCCTAGTTGGAGGACTTTAAATGACTCACAATGTTTCCGTTGACCTGGGTAACCGGGTCATCACTTTTGAATCGGGGAAACTCGCCAAACAGGCAAATGGATCCGTTGTTATACGGACCGGCGATTCTGTTGTACTTGCCACGGCCTGTTCCAACGAGACGCCTAAGGCTACTGCCGCGTTCTTCCCCTTAACCGTAGATTATCGCGAATATACCTATGCGGCCGGGCGCTATCCCGGCGGCTTCATCAAACGCGAAGGCCGCCCCACCGAGCGCGAGATTCTCACCAGCCGTCTCATCGATCGGCCGATCCGGCCGTTGTTTCCGGAAGGGTACATGAATGACACGCAGGTGATCGCCTTCGTGCTTTCCGCCGATCCAACCCACGATCCTTCCACTCTTGCGGTCATGGGCGCCTCCGCCGCGCTGGCGATTTCCGACGTTCCCTTTCATCACATTCTTGGTGGCGTACGGATTGCCAGGGTGAATGGCAAGATGATCGCCGAACCGACCTACGAGGAAACTCGCAACGCCGAGTTCACCATTGTGGTCGCCGGCACCGAGGAAGGCATCGTGATGGTGGAGGCCAGCGGCACGGGGTTGAACGAAGATGCCGTGGTCGATTGCATCGAGTTCGGTCATGAGTGCTGCAAGAAGATTATTGGTGGAATCCGCGAGTTGGTAGCCCGCTGTGGCAAGCCGAAGCGGGCCTTCCAGACACCCGCTCTGAACGAGGAGTTGTTCTCGGCGATCACCGCGAAGTATCGCGATGAGCTGGCGGATGCCACGAACACGCAAAAATACGCGAAGATCGACAGCTATAAGAAGGTAGCCGCGCTGCACGATGCCTGCGCCGCCGCCTATCCGGATGAGCAGAAAATCGAAGCCGGTAAGCTCTTCGATCATCTGAAGGAACGCGTGTTCCGTGACGAGATGCTGGTGGAGCGCCGCCGTCCGGACCGTCGCGCCTTCGATCAGATCCGCAACATCGACATTGAAGTGGGCATTCTGCCGCGTACCCACGGTTCGGCTTTGTTCACTCGTGGAGAAACCCAGGCGCTGGTCACCACCACGCTAGGTACCAAGGATGACGCGCAACGGATGGAGCTTTTAAGTGAAGGCGAAGTATCCAAGCGCTTCATGCTGCATTACAACTTCCCTCCCTTTAGCGTCGGCGAAGTCAGCTTCCTGCGGGGAGCGGGCAGGCGCGAAATCGGGCACGGCGCATTGGCCGAACGTTCGCTGCTGAACGTGGTCCCGCAGGAATCAGCTTTCCCCTACACGCTGCGCTGCGTCAGCGATATTCTGGAATCGAACGGCTCCAGTTCCATGGCTTCGGTTTGCGGCGCCTCATTATCGATGATGGATGCCGGAGTTCCCATCACCGCCCCGGTGGCGGGCATCGCCATGGGTCTGGTGATCGAAGACGATAAGTACGCCATTCTCACCGACATCGCCGGAGCCGAAGACCACTACGGGGATATGGACTTCAAGGTGGCCGGTACCAGGGACGGCGTGACCGCTCTGCAGATGGACATCAAGGTGACGAAAGTTACCGCGGCCATCATGCGGGAGGCGCTGGCGCAAGCGCGCAAGGCCAGGCTCGAGATTCTCGACAAGATGAATGCCGTGATCGCTGCCCCGCGCGCCAAGATGTCGCCGTACGCGCCGATGATTCACACCATGATGATTCCCACCGACAAGATCCGGGAACTGATCGGCCCGGGCGGCAAGATGATCCGCAGCATCATCGAAGCCACCGGTGTGAAAATCGACGTCAGCGACGATGGTACAGTGAACATTTTCGCCACCACGCAAATCGCCGCCGACAAGGCGATTCAGATGGTGACGGACATCGCCGCTGTCGCCGAGGTGGGCAAAACGTACCTCGGCACCGTGGTCCGGCTGGTGGATTTCGGCGCTTTTGTCGAGATCTTCCCCGGCACCGACGGTCTGTTGCACATCAGCGAGATATCGGAAAACCGCATCAAGCAGGTGCGCGATGAGTTGAATGAAGGCGACCAGATCCTGGTGAAGGTGCTGGCGCTGGAAGGCAACAAAATCAAACTCAGCCGCAAAGCCGTGCTGCGCGAACAGCGCGACAAACTGGCCAAAGGCGCACCCTCCGAGAAGGCCCCCGGCTGATCGGCCGCATCAATGGATGTCGATCGTGACACCCTCTTCCAAGGTGAACTTCTGTTGCGGCGTTTTTAGCCCCTCGGGAGTTTCCAGGTAAATGGTATATGCGCCCGCCACCAGCGAAAGCCGCGCGGGCGCTTTATCTTTCCAGGCCTGGCCGTTTACGTAGATCGTGGCGCCCGAATGTCCGCGAACGTCGATGACCCCCATCGGCCGCTCCAACTTGAAGCTGAGCTCGAGTTGCCTCGGCACCTCCAGCCGCTGGTTCGTCTCCTTGTACCCCTCGAGTTGGGCTTTCACGTAGTATTCGCCGTACGCAAGATCCAGTGAGCAGGGTGTGGTGCACTGCTGGTCCTTGACGGTAATCCTGGCGCGCGCCGGTATCGATTGGAAATCGATACCCACTACCTGAGGTCCCTTCTCCGCGGCGGGTTCTGTAGGCGCTTTTTTCTCCGCCGGACGTACCGCGGCCGACTTCGCGGCAGCCGCCGCGGGCGGGGAATTCGCCGGTAAACTCACCGGAGCCTCAGAGGCGATTTTCTGCGAGATTGCCTTTTCCTGCATCGAGGAATACACGAAGTAGCCGCCTGCCACCAACGAGAGCCCAACCGCAAAGGCAATGGCGCCCTTAATCCATTCCGTCCTGGAAGGCTCCGCCGTCCTGGAAGGCTCTGCCGGTTCAATGTTTCGTAATGCACGAGCGGGGATCGCGGCGGAGAGGCTTGCTGGCGGCGGCGCACCCGAAGTCGCGGATTCGGGGTTCCAGACAGGCGCCGGAAGATCCGCAATACTGGAAGGCACGGCACCCGAGGCGCTTCGCATGGTACGCATTGGCCGCCACGTCTTCCGCGATTCACACGCCGCTTTCAAGACATTTATGAATTGCGTACAGTTGGGATACCGCTCGGCCGGTTCCTTTGCCAGCGCCTGCCGCAATACCTTCTCCATCACCGGCGACACGGTCGGATTCAACTGGCTGAGCGCTACCGGCTCTTGAAACACAATGCTGTAGAGCAGACCTGACATCGAGTCACCATGGAACGGTTTCTGCCCCGTCAGCAATTCAAACGCGACCACGGCCAGCGAAAACTGATCCGTCGCGGGACTTAAAGGCTTGTTGGAGATCTGCTCCGGGGCCATATAGGATGGCGTTCCCAGCACCATGCCCGTGGTGGCTGTTTTTTGCGAGCTCAGCCGTGCAATTCCAAAGTCCGCAATCTTCACCAACCCGGCGGGCGTGATCATCAGATTGGCCGGTTTGATATCCCGGTGCAGCACGCCCTTGGAGTGAGCGTAGTCCATGGCGGCGGCCGTCTGGTCCAGCATGCTGAGAACTTCGCCCGGCTCCAGCGCCCCGGTCGTCATCTTGTCGTAAATCGTGGTGCCTTCCACGAATTCCATCACGATGCAGGCCAAATGCTCGGTCTGCTGAATATCGTAAATGGTAACGATGCCGGGGTGGGATAGGATACCCGCGGAACGTGCTTCCCGCATGAGCCGCTCTCGCAGCAGATGCTCTTCACCGGCTTCGCTCAGATTCTCGAGGTTAATTGTTTTGATCGCGACCGGGCGGCCGATGGCCGGATCCTCGGCCAGATAGACGACACCCATGGCCCCGCGCCCCAGTTCCCGCTTAACTACGTAGCGCCCGATCGACTGCATCACAGATTTCTTGCCGGTAAGTCCGACTGTAACACAAGGGCCAGTCCTATTCGCAAGAGACCCTCCGGTAAGCAAAGTCATGATACTTTTTCTTACCCTTATCCACTCCCTCGACCCGGGCGAACAAGCCCTGAGCGTCCTTGCGATAGAACTCCGTGAACACGGTTTTCCCGTCGCGAATCGTCCGCCCCATCCCCAGCATGGATTCTCCGGCTGGTTTAATCCACTGTTCCTGAATCGTTACTTTACCGGTGTGCATTTCCCAACATCCGGTCAGGAACGAAAGGCCGCCGAGATTCTGGGCATGCAGGCGTCCGCCCCGTCTTGGAAAAAAAGGACCCCAGTGGTTTCGCGGAGCCATGCCGTCGGCGTGATTCCCGCCGCCTGGGCAATGGGCATTTTACCGAACGCAAAAAGCGATCGTTGAAAGGGACTGACGCGGTCAAAGAGCTTAGGCGGCAAACCAACGGATGCTTCAAACCGCCGCCGGTATTGGCGTGGGCTCATGGCGCCTAATGCCGGCTGCCGCTGCGGCTACAACTTCAAAAGGTAACTCTCTAGCAGGCGGACCCGCGCTTCGGCTGTCCGCGCCTCCCGCAACGCGTCACGGAGAAACGGCGCGGCGGACGCCTTGACCCGCTCAAAGGGCTCGCTCAAATGAAACAGGCTCGCCATGCATCCATCCGGAAAAATTCGCTTCGACGCAGGCTCACCAGGCGCCGTTCCCTCGGGTGTCCAAAGGCAGCGAACGAAAGGATTCACCGCAGCGCAAGGCGAATATTCCCGATAGAACATGAGGTGGCTGGCCACAGTGTACTGAGATGCCCGGCTAACACTTGGGCCGGTCCCGCCGTCATTCCCCAGGAGGCCTCCCATGCATCGCTTTCTGTGGATCCTTTTCCCTCTTATCGCCGCGACGTACGAAGTAGATTCTTCCGCCCGGCATATCGTGGCTCACGAATGGGGCACATTCACCTCGATAGCCGACAAGGACGGCCATGCAGTGGAATGGAACTCGATCGCCGGTCCCGACGATCTTCCCTGCTTCGTCCGCCGGCTGCCCTCCCCCTGGACCAAATCCAGTTTCCTGTCGAGGGTTCGAATGGAAACTCCGGTAATCTATTTTTACAGCCCGCGGGAAGCCACAGTATCCGTGAAGGTTGATTTCCCGCGTGGACTTCTCACCGAGTGGTATCCGCACGCGGACGATTACGGTCCGAACACCGCCGGGCCGGGCCGGCTGCAGTGGGGCCACGTTCGGATTACGCCTGGCGCGGGTGATCGCTTCTTGCAGGAACCGGGCAGCAGCCATTACTACGCGGCTCGCGACGCGGACGCCGATCCGATTGAAGTACGCAAGCAAGGAGAGACGGAGTGGGAGAAGTTCATTTTCTACCGCGGCGTGGGCTGGTTCGCCCCTCCCATTGTGTCACTTTGCAAATTATCTGGCGTAGAACTTTGCGCGCTATTTGGCGTAAGCCCTCGCTAACAATTGACAGACGGTTGCCGGGTGGACTTTGAACAGTCGCGCGGCATCGGCGGCGGTTTTCGTACCTTTGGATACCATCTTTCGGATTTCAAGCCGTTGTTGAGGGGTAAGCTTGGGACGGCGACCGCCAACCCGGCCTTCCTCGCGAGCAGTATCCAGCCCGGCCTTGGTCCGCTCTTTGAGCATGGACCTTTCGAATTCAGCAAACGCCCCGACCATCTGCATCATCATTCGCCCTGCCGGAGTTGTGGTGTCAATCGCCTCAGTCAAGCTGCGGAATCCTGCTTTGGCCTCCGCCAACCGTTCCATGATCGTTAAAACGTCGCGGAGCGAACGAGATAGCCGGTCGAGCTTCCAGACAACAAGGACGTCACCTTTGCGCAGTTGATCCAGAAGCCGGTGAAGTTCTGGCCGGTCCCACCGCCCACCAGATGCCTTCTCGCGATAGATCCGTTCACACTCGGCGGCCTGGAGTGCCTTCGCTTGGGCGGCGGTGTCCTGGTCGTCGGTGGAAACTCTGGCGTAGCCGATCAGCATTGCACAAATGTATCGCCAATCGAATGGGTAATGCAATACCTTTTTGCAACGCCAAAAAGCCCTATAAACCAGCGCTCTTCGATCCGTTGCAAAATCGTTCGTTTGCGCAAGACGGGTATCAATATGAGGCAGGTGCCGCTGGCGCGGCGGCCGAACCGTGCATTCCGGGGCTACGGTTTTGGGACCACCCTTTCGCCCAGTTCCGATCCAACGCAGTCAACGACTTTGGACTTAGTCTAGAGAAGGCGAAGATTTTGGCAGAGCTGGCCGTTCATTGAGTCAGCGGCAGCCGTTCTCGCAAATTCCGGTGCAATGCCTTCTCCAGTCCCCGCCCGGCCGGTCCGGCGCGGCTGGTGTATCGATTTGCGAATTCGGCGCTCACGCCTTTGAGCCATCACCGGCGGCATTGGCGTTACATCGGGCTGAGCGTGGGCGGGGGGCGGGTGTTTCTCACACTGGCGCGGGAGTCGGGGAGCATCTGGATCGGGCAATTCGACAAGTAGCGGCCTGTTACACCAAAAACTGTAACGGTTTACAGGACTACGCGAAACTTTTGAACGGTTCATTTTGCTGTACAATTTTCGGAATGAGACACGCTGTGTTGGTCGTTTCTTTACTTGCAATACCCGCGGGGGCCACAGCCGCGACTCTGAGCGCCGGCGCCAATCACACTCTGCAGGCCGTGCCGGATGGGACGGTCCGGGCCTGGGGAACGAACGGTGGCGGAGTGTTGGGAGACGGATCGTTCATTCCGCGCGTGGTGCCGGGGACGGTACCGGGCCTGACATCGGTGACGGGCGTGGCCGCCTGCGGCAGTCACAGCCTGGCGTTGAAAGGGGATGGAACGGTTTGGGCCTGGGGCGTCAACGGAGCGGGACAGGTGGGCGATGGGACCAACACGTTTCGCACGACTCCGGTGGCGGTGAACACGCTGACGGGAATCATCGCGATCGCATGTGGCAACACTCACAGCCTGGCGTTGAAGAGCGATGCGACGGTGTGGGCGTGGGGGTCGAATGACAGCGGCCAACTGGGGGACGGAACGACGACGGCGCGAAACACGCCGGTGGCAGTGCGCGATTTGACCGGGGTGACAGAGATCGCGGCCGGGACGGCCCATAGCGTCGCGAGGAAGAGCGACGGGACGGTTTGGGCATGGGGTGCAAACGGCAATGGCCAACTGGGGGACGGGTCGTCGTCGACGCCGCGGTTGACGCCCGTGATGGCGAGCGGTCTGACGGGGGTGGCGTCGATCGGCTGCGGGGCCAATCACAGTCTGGCGGTGAAGAGCGACGGCACATTGTGGACGTGGGGCGCGAACGGGTCGATGCAGTTGGGGGACAACACAAACACTCAGCGCAATGTGCCGGTACAGGTTCCGGGACTGACGGGGGTCACGGCGGTGGAGGCGGGAGATCTGTACAGCCTGGCTTTGCGAACCGACGGTGCGGTTTGGGCGTGGGGAGCCAATCACAACGGACATTTGGCGGACGGAACACTGACTCAACGGGGAAGGCCGGCGCCCGTGAGGGACGTTGAGAAGGCGGTGGAGATTGCAGCCGGATCCAATCATGCCCTGGCGCTGCTCAGCGATGGCGGTATGGTTGCGTGGGGCAACGCAACGTCCGGGGCGCTGGGGAACGGCGTGATTGCTATTGAACCGGAGCCGGAGGAGGTGGATGGAGTTCCAACGACAATTTCAGCCGTGTCAGCCGGCACCGTTCATTCGCTCGCTCTTGCGGCCGACGGCACGGTCTGGTCATGGGGCAACGGACCCGCTGGCGCCCTGGGCCGTGGACCGGTAGGCCTCATCGAGGAGGCGGGCAGCGTGATGGGGCTAAGTTCCGTGAGGGCGATTGCGGCCGGAAACAACTTCAGCCTGGCGGCGGCGAGCGATGGCGCGGCCTGGGCATGGGGGACCAATGGAAACGGCCAACTCGGCGACGGCACACAAACGAATCGGAACGTGCCGGTGAGAATCGGAACGTTGACTGGAATCACGGCGGTCGCGGGCTGCGGAGCGCACAGTCTCGCGCTGCGAAGCGACGGGACGGTGTGGTCCTGGGGAGCGAACAATGTGGGGCAGTTGGGCGACGGCACGACGACGCAGCGGCTCGCGCCCGTTCAAGTGACGGGTTTGACCGGTGTTGGGGCGATCGCGTGCGGCTCGAATCATAGTGTCGCTCTGAAGAGCGACGGGACGGTGTGGTCCTGGGGAGCGAACAATGTGGGGCAGTTGGGCGACGGCACGACGACGCAGCGGCTGGCGCCGGTTCCGGTGAGCGAGCTGACGCAGGTCAAGGCGATCTCGTCAAGCAGCGGGTCCGCGCATACGCTTGCGTTGAATGATAACGGGACGGTGTGGTCCTGGGGCCAAAATGTTTTTGGACAATTGGGGACAGGGGATACGACGGCGACCTCAGTTCCGGTGCAGGTAACCCGGGTGACTGGCGCGATAGCGATCGCAGCGGGATCAAACCACAGCCTGGCGGCGACGAGTGGCGGATCGGTGTGGGTATGGGGATTGAATAACAGCTATCAGTTGGGGACTTTGTCACTGCGGGAGTCGTACGTGCCGGTGCGCTTCCCGTTTCTTGTTCCTCCGCTTGCGGCTCTCAGCGCCTCGAATCACAACTTAGGCCTGCTGAAAGAGGGTGCGATCGGCGCCTGGGGGGCGAACAGCTTTGGCCAGACAGGAAGTTTCGACCCGTTTAGGTACTTTCAGAACAGGGTTACGAAGGTTCCTCTCGGCGGAGCCGATTTGATGCTCACGTTGACGCACGAGGGGAAATTCGTAGTGGGCCAGGAGGGCGTCTACACGTTGACGGTGAAGAACATTGGTGACGCGGCAATGACAGGTCCGATTAACATGGTGGACCTGCTGCCGCAGGGGTTGACGTTCGTTTCCGCGAAAGGGGATGGCTGGGAGTGCCGGCAGGAGGCGGACGACGGCCTCGTATTCCTAGCTTGCACGACGCCCGGGCCGATCGAGGCGGGGGCGTCGTCCGTGATTACACTCATGGTGAAGGTAGAGGCAGGGGCAGATCCTACGGTAACGAATGTGGCGTCTCTCGAGATACGACGCGAGATACGAGATGGGAACCCCCTCAACGATACGGATGGAGATCCGACAGATGTGGAGCCCGCGCCGTCCAGCGCAGATCGTGCGGCGAAATAGGGGTCATTCCTCTGAAGGTTCAATATTGCACGTTAAGCTGAGCCAACACCCTGATTCCTCAAGGCTTGAACGGACTCTGAGGTTTGGAAGGGTGTACATCAGACATCATGCCGCGCTAATCACGAGACTCTCACGTGCTGCTTCGACGACTGGTCTGTTGACCTCCGTTAGCCCGTTGATTTCAAGAATCCGTTCCATCTGGGTGAGGAGGCGATTCAGCAGGCGGAAGTTGCCGCCCGTGATCCGAGTGATCGCGGCGATGATTTCTTGCTCCCAGGGCTGCGGGGGAAGATGAACGCCAGGAGGTGCCCATCCATCGTTCAGCAGTTGCCGAATCGCTGCGGCATCCAAAGGCCGGAACTCATGGACAAATCCGATGCGCGAATAGAACTGCGGGTAGCGGGCCAGTCGCTTTTCAAGGCCGGGCATTCCGATCAGAATCAATCCAATCTCCCCGGCATCGAAAATCGCCCGCACTTGCTCAAGGCTGGCCATGCGCAGGCGGTCCGCTTCATCAACCAGAATGAGCGTCGTTGGGTCTCGCAACTGCGTATCCTTGATGACGTATTCCCTGGCAACCTCGCCGTAGGTAGGCTGAAGTTCGGGGAAGGGTTCGGACAGCCAGTCATGTTTGTAGTGGATCTCATCCCGATGGTCTTCATCACGCCGCCGTATGGACTCCAACCTCTGCTCTTTCTCAAGCCGGAGGGGACGTCGAGCCAAGTCTTTGAGCGTGTCGCGAGCAATCCTGATGTCGGATGCAATGTTGCCGGGTGCATTGACGACGGCAGGCGTGTAGAAGACGGTGTCGAGCAGGGGATTCTCGGTCGGGCCCGAAGTCCAGCGGTCCCATTGCTTGACCCTGTCCCACCGACTATAGGTTCGCGCCGAGATGGTCTTGCCGACCCCCGGCGGGCCGTAGCAGAGGCCGATGTATCCGTAACGGCGGCACGCATCGCAGAATTCCGTGAACCGCCGATGTTCCAGTGTCTCGACGACTTCGGCCCCGCGGCTCTTATTCGTTTCGGTATCGTTTGAGGGCGGGTGCTGCCCGCTTTGTTGGCTTGTCTGTTGATGCTGGTGGCTCATCCTTTTTCTCCGTGGTTTCTCCGCGCTTCAGATCTAGCAGCGTGTTCACGGTGGCCTGGCGGTCCCGCAGAACGCCACGCAGTTCACGCCGTCGCCGATTTCGAGCACGGAGAATTTCACGGAGCGGAACGGTTTCACCGGCAAGTTCGGCGCACACGGCCCTGCACAAGAACTTGCCCTCGTGAAACACACGCACCTCGGCCATGTCCCTTTGGGTCGATCCGCAGAGTAACCGTTTCCTCGACGTAGGCCGCCAGCGTAGTCGAGATGTATCGGAGGCTTTGGAAATGAATGCCGTCCGCCCGCACCTGGCGGGCCTTGGCGACTTGAATCAGCAACAAGTCCAGTTGCTCCAGCGAATCTGGCATCCGAGGCAGGAATCCGTTCGCCTCCCAACGTTCGACCGGTAGCATCTTCGTTTCCGCGTTTTCGCGACGATGGTACACGTCCAGCAAGAAGGTGCGGAATCGAATATCGAACTCCGCCAGCGTCAGAGATGGCTTTCCGCGTACAGCGCCGCCAGCCGGAGCGTAGCCGTCCAACTCGCAGAGCAGCATCTCGTTGACGGTTGAGAAAAATCGCTCGATACGGCCACGACCGCGTGGCTTTCCGGGAATTGAGAAGACGAGCCGGATCTTCAAGTCGGCGCTCACTTGTTCAAGGTGATGGGACGTGAAGTCGCTTCCATTGTCGGTATAGAGAACATCGGGGATGCCGCACACGATCCAGCGAGGGTCCGCCTTGCGCCAGATTGCCTGCCGCAACGCCAAAGATGTGTGCAACGCCGACGGATCGTCGAACGAGAGGAAGTATCCGGCAATGGCCCGGCTGTGGTCGTCGATCACCGTGGTGAGCCAAGGCTTGGCGACTTGGCCGTCCGGACGGATCAAGAGAATGTCGAGCGGCGTGTGGTCGGGCTGCGAGATGGCGTTCGGTCCATCTGCTTCTCGACGGTGAACCAGTTCGAATGTGTTGCTGTACGCCTTCGTACCATCGTGGGCGAGGGTGACAAGATCGGCGGGCAAAGCGGTGACTATGCGATAAACGACCCAATAGCTGGGCGGCTCCTCGCCTAGGTCTTGTGCCAGCCGCCGGACTTGCCGACAAATCGACGCAACTGGAATCGGGGACTTCTGGAGAGCGATGCCCTCGATGGCTTCCTTGAGCTTGGCTGAGATCTCGCGGTGCTGGCCGGTATCCGCACGCTTCTTTCGGGCAAGGGCGATCAACCCAAACTGCCGGTACAGTGCCACCCAACGCTGAGCCGTCCGAAAAGAGATGCCCGCAACAGCCGCGCCCGCGTTCAGTGGGCGGTCATCTTCCATGTGGGGTTGAAGGAGACGGAATCGCTCAAGAGCGAGCTTCCGGGCCTCTTCCGTGAGCCCGGCGAGATGGTCCATACTCGAAGAGTACGCCAAATAGCGCGCAAAGTCTTACGCCAAATAATTTGCAAAGTGACACATTGCCGCGCGTGTTAAGGAATGCGGCAGGATTGCCATAATTCCCCTCGAAGGTGTTCTCCCGAGTGCGATCCTCTTTGAAAAGCGGGACGGCAAGGCCGGCTACCGCTCGATGTCTTCTTTGGCGTCCGAATATGAAATGGAGCGGCCGGTGTTGCGGGACGATAGGGAGGGCCTCGACGCGACTGTCCAGACCATGCTGCGGGCACAGGGGCTTTATCCGAAGGAAGCCGCGGCGATGCTGAAACCTGGAGAGATTCGTGGTTTGAGGAAGGCGTCCGGATTTTCTACGTCGTTCCTCAGGCGGTGGTCGACCGCGAACTCCCGCTGACCATCCAGCCTCCTGTCGAAGAACTTACTCGTGTCTTCCTGGGGCGTGTAGAAATCATCACACCGGAAATGGAGCAGGCCGTCAGCAATGCGGTGCGATCCGGGAACCACGCCCAGGCAGCGAAATACGGCCGGCTGCTGCCATCGATTCCCGCCCGTGCCGGGTCGGCAGCCAAGTGGGATGTAAGTAAGCCGGCCCGCTGCGTGTCGCGGTGAGTCGTGTTGCAATAAGGGGGATGCTCAGGTTCTGCTTGCTCTTATTGCTGACAACGACGATGGGTGCGGCCGATGCTCCCGTTTACTATCTGCTTTGGTTTGACACCGAGGATTACATTGAGCCGTCCGCCGATGACGCGGCTCTGCGGATCGCGACCGAGTTGGAAAACCTCGGCGTGCGCGCCACCTTCAAAGTGGTGGGTGAGAAAGCGCGCGTGCTCGCATCGCGCGGACGGCGCGACGTCATCCGGGCCCTGTCGCGCCACGATATCGGCTATCATGCCGACAATCACAGCATCCCTCCAAGTCCCGCGGTTTACCTGCAGCCGCTTGGATTGCTCGAGGGGGCGCAGGAATTCGAACGCCGTGAAGGGCCGGGCGTACGCGACATCCGCCGCATGTTCGGCGTTACTCCCAGTTGCTACGGGCAACCCGGCTCCTCCTGGGGACCACAAAGCAATATCGCATTGCGCCGCATGGGCATCCCTGTCTACATGGATGAAGGGAGCCTGGTGGGCTATCAGAATCAGCCCTTCTGGTATATGGGCATCCTTTATGTATTCAACCTGCAGCGCTATTCCATACGCGCGGATATCAACGACCCATCCCAACTGGACGCTGCAAAAAGACGTTTTACCGAAGCAGTCGCGGAGTTGAAGCGCGGCAGCGGCGGCGTCATCCACACCTACTATCACCCGACCGAGTTCGTGGCTACCGAATTCTGGGATGCCGTCAATTTCTCCCGCGGCGCCTACACCGCGCCTTCCGATTACAAGCGGCCGAATCTGCGAACCAGTCAGTCCGCTGAACAGGCTTACCGTATTCTGGTCGAGTTCGTGAAACACATCCAAGCCACGCCTGGCGTACGCATCATTACCGCGAGGCAACTCCCGCAGATTTACGATCACCCGACGACGACGGTTGACGTGACCGCGATACGGGGCGACCTGGCGCAGTCGATTGACATACGTGGCGGCCACTCGCCCGCCGATCAGTTGCTTGCTCTGCTCAGCTTTCAGGGCCGCTACGTAGACGGGCCGGCCGCCCGCGTTACTTCCACGGTGCGCGCCACTTCCATTCCACGGCCGTTATTTGATCGCGGAAAGCACGACGCCATCGGCTACATCGAACGTCACCACCGCCTTCCCTCACACGTGTGGTTCGGATCCGAGCGGCTGTCCCTCGGCGACTTTACCGCAACTCTCGCCGGTGATAACGGAGGACCGGCTGTTGCTGTACGCCGCGGCAACCTCGCTTTTGAGCGCCATGTAGCCAGCGGCGCGAAGAGTGCGTTTAACTGGGCAATTCACCCGGAGAATTTCGACGGAGCGGACCTGCTTGAACTTGGCCGCCTGCAAGCATGGACCTTAAAGCCTGCCCGTCTGCGATGAACAAGTGCCTGCTGATCGTGGCGCTGCTGCTGCTGGCGGCCTGCGGACAATCTCGAAGCGTACGCCTGGGAATTGCGGCGCAGCAATCGGTGTCGCAAGCGCCCGTGTACCTGGCCGCTCAGTTGGATCTGTACCGCCAGAACGGCGTGGAGGTGGAACTCGCCGAATTTTCCGGCGCCTCCAGGGGCATGGAGGCGCTGCTGGGCGGCAGCATCGATGTATTATCCGGCTATTACACGCAGGCGCTGGCGGTCCAGGCACAAGGACGCCGCATCGAATCGTTCCTCTGTTATTACGATTCACTGCTCGTAGCGCTCGCAGTTGCGCCGGGAGCCGCTGGCCGCATCCACCGGATCGAAGACCTGCGCGGCGCCAAGGTTGGTGTCACCACACCCGGTTCCGCCACTCATCAATTTGTCGATTTTCTTCTCCGGCGTCATGGCATGGATCCTACGAGCATCACGCCGGTCGCGATCGGGACCGCGGCGCGCGCCGCCGCCGCCATGGAACGAGGTGTAGTGGATGCGGGCGTCGTGACGGACTTCACCATCCGCTATCTCGAACATCGTTTCGGAGACGTGCTCCTGCTTGCCGACACCCGGACCCGCGCCGGGGTCAAACAGGCCCACGGCGTGGATGCCTTTCCCGGTACCGTTCTTATGGCCTCCCGGGAATGGCTGGCAAGGAATCCGGAGAAGGCAAAGAAAATCGCCGCTGCCACCTGGCAAGCCGTGGAATGGATGCGGTCCCATCCCGCCGATGAAATCGTGGCCCGTATGCCCGCCACGCACTATGGCGACGATCGCGAAGCTTATCTCACCGCCATGCGCTATGCGATAGCGATGCTGTCCGCCAAGGGCACGATGGAAAAGTCCTCGCACGATGCGGCTGTCCAGTTTCTCGGCCGGTGAATATGTGCGATCTCGAACCATTTCAGGGAGCCGATTCTCTTTTTCTCTTGCACTCTCAACGAACGCCGTTAAAATAGAGAAAAAGCCATGCAAGAAGTTTTAGCCGGCGCCAGCGGTGCGTTCGCATTGTTGTGCGTATTTGGACCCCTTATCTATCTGGGTTTGTTTCTCGTGATCGACCCCGTCAAGGCCGTCGCGCCTTTGAATAAAGCGATCAACTGTCTCTGCCGGCTGGAAGCCGCGCTGTTCTATTACATGGACCTTTACCGCGATCAGGATCTCGTACGGGACTCCTCTCAAATGCGAGCTGGACTAAGAATGTGCGGCGCTTTGATCACCATCTTCGGCGTTTCCCACCTGATCGGCCTGGCCTAGGAAAGGCCGCCCGTCCGTTCGCCGTGCACAATCTTGTTGCGCGGTTCTACAATAATATTTGAACCCACATTCCAGTTCAGCGCAGCCGTCCGGCACGGTCCCTGTATCTCTGCCCGTGAGTACCCTCGGATTCTGGAGCGCTCCCATCGGCAAGAAAGCCGTAATGGCCGTCACCGGACTTATCCTGTTCGGCTTCGTGCTGGTGCACATGATCGGTAATTTGCAGATTTACCTGGGTCCGGCGAAATTGGATGAGTATGCGCATCTGCTGCGCAGCACTCCCGCGTTACTATGGGGCACGCGCATCGTCTTGCTGATCAGCGTATTTCTTCACGTCATCGCCGCGATCCAACTCGCGCTGCAGAACAAACGGGCGCGTCCTCAGGGATATGTAAAGAAAACCGCTGCCGGCTCCACCTACGCCTCGCGCACCATGTACTGGAGCGGGCCCATTCTTTTCGCGTTCATCGTCTACCATCTGCTGCACTTCACCACCGGCCAGGCCCATCCCCATTTCCAGGATGGAATGGTATATCAGAATGTAATTACCGCTTTTCAAGTCATCCCCGTTTCGCTTGCCTACATTCTGTCCATGGTCCTGCTCGGCATGCACCTCTATCATGGCGTCTGGAGCATGTTTCAGAGCCTCGGAATCAACCATCCTGTCTATACTCCGCTGCTGAGGAAAGCTGCCGCTGTAACCAGCGCCCTGATCGTGATTGGAAATATTTCGATCCCCGTTGCCGTAATGGCGGGGGTCCTGCGGTAAATTCATGAAGCTCGATTCCCGCGTGCCTTCCGGTCCCATCGAACAGAAATGGGATAAGTGTAAGTTCGAGATGAAGCTGGTGAATCCAGCCAACAAACGAAAGTTTGAGGTGTTGGTCGTGGGGTCCGGACTCGCCGGCGGGTCGGCGGCGGCCACGCTCGGCGAGCTGGGCTACAACGTCAAATGCTTTTGCTTCCAGGATTCCCCGCGGCGCGCGCATTCCATTGCCGCCCAGGGTGGGATCAATGCGGCCAAGAATTATCAGAACGACGGCGACAGCATTTACCGCCTTTTCTATGACACCGTGAAGGGCGGCGATTTCCGCGCCCGTGAAGCGAACGTCTATCGGCTGGCGCAGATCAGTGTCAACATTATCGACCAGTGCGTCGCGCAGGGCGTGCCCTTTGCCCGCGAATACGGCGGCATGCTTGCCAACCGCTCGTTCGGCGGAGCTCAGGTCTCGCGCACGTTCTACGCCCGCGGTCAAACCGGACAGCAGCTTCTGCTGGGCTGCTATCAGGCGCTCGAGCGGCAGGTGAATGCGGGCCGCGTAGCCATGTTCCCGCGGCACGAAATGCTCGATCTGATTGTGATTGATGGCAAGGCGCGAGGGATCGTCACGCGAAACCTCGTCACGGGAACGATCAACTCCCACCTTGCGGACGCAGTCGTCCTCGCCACCGGCGGATACGGAAACGTCTTCTACCTCTCCACCAATGCCAAAGGATCGAACGCGACGGCCATCTGGCGTGCCTATAAAAAAGGCGCTCTGCTTGCCAACCCCTGCTTCACGCAGATTCATCCGACGTGCATCCCGGTCTCGGGCGATTATCAATCCAAGCTGACCCTGATGAGCGAATCGCTGCGCAATGACGGCCGTATCTGGGTGCCGTTGAAGAAAGGCGACAAACGCCCCCCCGGCCAGATCCCCGAATCGGAGCGGGATTATTATCTCGAGCGCCGCTATCCGAGCTTCGGCAACCTGGTACCCCGCGATGTGGCCTCCCGCGCCTCAAAAGCCGTATGCGATGAAGGCCGCGGCGTAGGGGAAACCGGGCTCGGCGTCTACCTCGACTTCGCTGCCGCGATCCAAACCATGGGCCGCAAAGTGGTCGAAGAGCGATACGGCAATCTGTTCGAGATGTATGACCGGATCACCGGCGAGAATCCTTACCAGGCGCCCATGCGGATCTTCCCGGCCATTCATTACACGATGGGGGGGCTTTGGGTGGACTACCGGCTGATGAGCACCATCCCGGGATTGTTCGTGCTCGGCGAGGCTAATTTTTCCGATCACGGCGCAAACCGCCTGGGAGCAAGCGCACTCATGCAGGGGCTCGCCGACGGTTATTTCATTCTTCCCTACACGATCGGGGATTATCTTGCTTCCTCCAGTCCGCGCAAGCTGGACAACGACCACCAGGAAGTGCGGCGGGCAGAGCACGCGACTGGCGAATATGTGAAGAGACTCCTGTCGATAAAAGGAAAGCGTACCGTCGATTCTTTTCATCGCGAGCTCGGCAAACTGATGTGGGATTACTGCGGCATGGAGCGCAGCGCGAAAGGCTTGGAACTGGCGATGGGCAGGATTGAGGAGCTGAATCGGGAGTTCTGGCGGAACGTCAATGTGGCCGGGGAAAGCGACGACCTCAATCAGTCGCTTGAAAAGGCCGGCCGGGTGGCCGACTTCTTCGAGCTCGCCCAATTGATGTGCCTGGACGCCTTGCAGCGGGATGAGTCCTGCGGCGGTCATTTTCGTGAAGAGTATCAAACGCCGGAAGGGGAAGCGCTGCGCAACGACGAGGACTATTGTTACGCCGCCGCCTGGGAGTATAAAGGGCCCGGCCAACCGCCGGAAGCGCAGAAGGAAACGCTCTCCTTCGAGTATGTTCATCTGGCCCAAAGGAGTTACAAGTAGGCATGAAGTTAACGCTTCACATCTGGCGCCAGAAGAACCCCGCGTCCGCCGGCCGCATGGTCCGTTATCCGGTGGAAGCCAATGAGCACATGTCGTTTCTCGAGATGCTCGACGTACTGAATGAGGAGTTGATTGGACGCGGAGACGAGCCTGTGGCATTCGACCACGATTGCCGCGAAGGGATTTGTGGATCGTGCGGCTTCGTCATCAACGGCCTCGCTCACGGACCGATGCCCGGCACCACCGTCTGCCAGCTTCACATGCGTCATTTCAAAACCGGAGAGGAACTGTATCTGGAACCGTGGCGTGCGGCGGCGTTTCCTGTAATTAAAGATCTGGTGGTGGATCGCGGCGCCTTTGACCGCATTATCGCTGCCGGCGGATATGTCTCCGTATCCACCGGCTCGCCGGAAGACGCCAATGCTTTACCCGTCCGGAAGGGAGAAGCCGAAATGGCCATGGACGCCGCGCAATGTATCGCCTGCGGAGCTTGTGTGGCCGCTTGCCCGAACGCTTCCGCCTCGCTTTTCGTATCGGCGAAAGTAAGCCATCTGGGATTATTGCCCCAGGGTCAGCCCGAACGTAAGGAACGCGTGCGAAACATGGTAGCGGCGGCAAACGCCGAGCTCTTTGGCAGCTGCACCAATATTGGGGAGTGCGAAGCTGTCTGCCCCAAGAGCATCCGGCTGGAATTCATCGCCCGCATGAACCGCGATTTTCTCACCGCTGCTGTATCCAGCCGTCCTGAATTGAAAAAACCATGCGGCACTTAATTCAGCAGACTACGCTTCTTTCCGTGGCTGGAGACCGAAGTTGCCGCAAGCGGATGAACCGAATAATCGCTGGACTCGATCGTGAACTCCAGGCGGCCTACGAACTTTGCATCCACGGTTGACTTGTTGTTAGCCAGTAGCCAGTAGTAGCCAACCTTAGTAAAGTTCTGTTCGATGTAAGGTTTACCTACCCAAAAGGAGAGACTCTCGGTGGGACGGCCTTCGATACGCGTAAGTGCAAACTCCGCTGCGTCGACCCACGCCTTTCCCTGCAAGAGATATTTGCTCTTCCGGCGAGGCGTAACTTCCAACACATAGTGCAGACGGCCGTTCTTTTCTTCTTTGCCGAGCAGACGGGCTGTATAGTTCTGTGGGCTCACGCTCAGTTCTTCCTCGGACTTGCTGGCCTTAACTTCTGCCTGCATTACCTTATGTAGAGCTCGTCTTAACAGCCCTTCCGGCCCGTCTTCTTCCAGGATCCGGTAACTCTTTCCACCCGGCTCGTGAAACTCGAACTCGGCCGCGGCCCGAACCGACTTCTCGGCCTTGTCCGCTTTAATCTGATAGACGCGTGTAACCTTATAAGACCGCAACAACCTATCGCGTGCCGCTTCCGCGGAAGCCAGTTTCGTCAAAATCTGATCAGCGGTAAGAAGATCAGTAGTGTGTTCCGCCCCCAGTACCAGGATGGACATCAATCCTACCGAAATGGAACAGCATGCACGGCGCATCATAGCTTTGGTAAAGCAGGTTGAATGCCACGCAGGTAGTGTGAAATCGTGCCATGGTGCTGAATCGTCCCAAACCGGGCCAAAAAAATGTCCATCCCTCGAAACATTACTAGGTTTGATAGATTTGAACCCCCGGAATTCTGCAAACCTTGCCGAAGATGTAAGATTTTCCCGCAGCAAATGTACACATCCCACGAGCCGCGTACCCTCTTAGCCGCCTAACCACCCCCCTACAGCTCCCCAGCGTACAAAATCAATCACTTTACGATTGGCCGTTCGCATGCATTTAGCGCTGCGGGTGTTGCAAACGCATTCATCGGAACGAGGAGGACATCATGACAAGTATGGAAGCGCAACGGTTCACGGGAATTTTACAGGCTTTGCGGGCCGAGTTAGCGGAGTCTTTGGCGAGCCGGGAGGAAATCCATATTGAGCGCGCTCCAGACATGATGGATGACCTCCAGCACTCCTCCTCAAGGGATCTTGCAGTCGCGGAGATCGAAAGAAAGAATCGGAAAATCGGTCAGATCGACGATGCACTCGCGCGCATCGCGGCCGGCAGCTACGGAATTTGCGAAGACTGCGAGGAGCTCATCCCGCAAAAGCGGCTCAACGCAGTACCGTGGACCCAGTTTTGCGTGCAATGCCAGGAGCGGCATGATGCGAGGTCAGAAGGGTACGGGATGCGCCAGGAGATGACAAATTCGGCGGAACTTTACGAGAACGCCGCCTGATTTCTTGCCGCCTGCCAAAAAGAAAAGATTTATATGACACAGGAGCACCACGTGAATAACATCGAGCTTCACTCGACCTTGCAGAATCAAGCCGTCATGGGCGATACACCCCGGCAAGTGACGCGGGAAGATTACGGGAAGGCTTACCAGATGGGCTACCGGCGCACCATTGGATTCCTTGTATCGAGAGGCTTGCCGGTCGACTCCGCCGCTGAAGTTGCCCAGGAGGCTTGGGTAAAAGGTTGGGAAAAGCTGGCGCAGTTGCGCGATCCGGCGATGTTATCGCAGTGGATCAACACAATCGCACTGAACATTCACCGCAGCCATCTCCACAAACCTTCTTTTGAAACGCTTCCGGAGATTTCCGCGCCGCCTACCCAGGACTTCGCGTCCATCATGGTGGGCCAGATCCTTAGCCTCTGTACCAGTTCAGAACGTTTCCTTCTCAAGAAGCACCACATTGATGGTCTGCAAATCGCGGAGATCGCCCGCGAGCAGGGCTGTACGGAACTCGCAGCGCGGATCCGGTTGCTCCGGGCACGACGGGCAGCCAAAGCACGCATGGATCGCATCCCCACCCCGATTCCTGAAGCCCCCTGCATTCCGTGTCCGGTCTCCGAACGCGCCGTCTACGTATAAACGTCATCAAAGTACTGACTCGGGAACAGGAAGTGACGCCACCGGCGTTGCTTCCTGTTCCTGTTTGGTGTTTATTCCCCGCTTTTCCGTCGCCCTTCTCCCGGTTTAGCGGCGGAAACCGTGGTCGCCGTTTGAAGACCTCGCACGCCATCGCCATTCTTCCCTTCCATCCCCACCACTCCTGGTAACGGAGTCTTTTGTTCACCGATCACCAGTACCACACTATGCCGGGCGCCATCGCCGGCCAGAACAATACTCCGTCCCTCCATTACCGCCCCGTCTACTTCCAGCCGTGCGATCGTGGAGCCGGCATGAACATTTCGAACCGTAATTTCGTAAATGGAATTGTTCCGGTGGGTGTACGTGATCGAAAACTCAGCCCAGTCTGCAGGAATTACCGGATTCAGAGTCAGACGGTCCCCGTGTAGTTGAAACCCGAGCACGTCTTCGATCCAGATGCGGTAGAACCAGCCGGCCGATCCGGTATACCAAGACCATCCGCATCGTCCCGTATGGCCCTTCAAGGCATAAACATCGGCCGCGACCACGTAGGGCTCTCCCTGATACTTCGCCGCCAGCTGCGGCAATCGGGAGTGCTCGATCGGATTCAATATCTGCAGCAACTGTGCGGCGCGAGTTCCATTTCCCCGCCGCGCCTGCGCCTGCGCCACCCACAACGCTCCGTGCGTGTACTGCCCGCCGTTTTCCCGCACCCCGGGTGGATAGCCCTGAATGTATCCCGGGTGGGGGCTTGAACCGTCGAATGGCGGATCGAATAGCAGAATTTGCCGGTCGGACTCCCGTACCAACTTCTGGTCCACAGAAGCCATGGCCCGGTTAACCCTATCCTGGTCTGCCAGTCCGCACAAGGCAGACCAGGACTGTGGGATCGAGTCGATCTTCGCTTGCAGGGATTGGTGGGATCCCAGCGGAGTTCCATCGTCGAAGAAAGCTCGTAAGTACCACTCCCCGTCCCACGCGGTTTCTTCCACTGCTTTTAGAATCGCCTGGCGCCGGTCCCGGTATCCGCCCGCCAGTTCCCCCTCTCCCGCCGTATCACACAAATCCGCAAATCTCGAAAGCACCTCGATTAGGAAAAATGCCAGCCAGATACTTTCGCCTTTGCCGTTAATGCCGACAAGATTCATGCCGTCGTTCCAATCGCCCGCGCCCATCAGCGGCAACCCATGGACGCCTGCGGTGAGACCTTTCTCCACCGCGCGGCGGCAATGCTCGAAAAGCGTTGCCTGCTCGCCGCTCACCGCGGGTACAAAATAGGCATCATGCTCGCCTTCTTTGAGCATCGGACCTTCGAGAAATCCCACCCGGGTACTCAGGATACTGGTGTCTCCGGTAATTTTGACGTACTGCGCGGTGGCAAACGGCAGCCACAACATATCGTCGGAACAGCGTGTCCGTACACCCCCGCCCGCCGGCGGATGCCACCAGTGCTGGACATCGCCTTCCGGAAACTGCCGCGATGCGGCCAACAAAATGTGATCCTTCGTAATATCCGGCGAGCAGTAGACAAATGCGAGCGAATCCTGGAGTTGATCGCGAAAGCCGAAGGCTCCGCTCGATTGATAGAATCCAGAGCGCGCCCAGAAGCGGCAGCTCAATGCCTGATAGAGGAGCCAGCGGTTGAGAAGAAAGTCCACCGACAATACGGGAGTCTTCACTTGAATGGTAGAGAGCAACCTGTCCCATTCGCCGCAGGTGGCTGCATATTCCGTTTCCACGGTGCGCGGGACGCTATATTTCGCCACCAGCCGGCGGGCATGCTCGGCATGTTCCGCCTGCCCCAAGATATAAATAATTTCCTTCTGCTCGCCTGGCTCCAGGTTGATCACCGTGTGCAGCGCGGCGCAAGGATCAAATCCCGACCCGGTACGCATGCTCAGAGTCTGCCGCGCCAGGCCGTCCGGTTGTGCCAGCGACCGGTTTCTGCCTAGAAACGTCGTTCGATCGCCTGTGTAGCTGGCCGCCCCCGGCGACAAGGCGGCAAATGCAACCCGCCCGGGATAGCCGGGATGATGCGGATTTCGTGCAAAGAGCGCCCGGCTTTCGAGGTCCCATTCCGTTGTTACAAAAAGCTGGCTCTCTTCCCGGTCCGCGCCCAGCACCCACTCCGCGTAAGTGATGACGGAGAGCTGCCGGGGCCGCCCCGAAAGATTTTTTATCCGCAGCCGCTGCACGCGAACCGGATCGGGACTCTTCAGCGGCACATACGTCAGCAGCAACTGCTCGATGCCGTGACTGTTGTGTTCAAACAAAGTATATCCGGCTCCGTGATTGGCCCGATAGGCCTCTGCCTCGCGGATGGGCTGCGCCGTCGGCGTCCAAAACGCCCCTGTTTCTTCGTCTCTCAGGTAAATTGCCTCACCCGGCGGATCGGAAACCGGATCGTTGCTCCAGGGGAGTAAGCGGTTGGCCTGGCTGTTCCCAAACCAGGTGAACCCGCTTCCGGATTCCGTCACGAGGGCCCCGAACGCGGAATTCGCCATCACGTTTACCCATGGCAAAGGCGTCTTCCCGCCTGGCGCGAGATAGATGGAATACTGCCGCCCATCCTTCGAAAACCCGCCAAATCCGTTGAAATAAGGCAGTTCGAGGAAAGGAAGCGTGGTGACCGGTTCCGCCGTCTCCTCCTTTTGAGAAGCAAAAACTGCGGGCAGCAATGGCATTTCCGTCACCCGCGCAAGCTGCTGCACCAGACTTCGCGACGGTCCCAGCGAAACCGAGGCGCTCGTCAGCAGCAAGGTGAGCTCGTCATTCGGAATCTGATGCCAGTTTCGAAGAAACACGCCGCCAGGCTTATCGACCCCGGTGTGCAGGGCATGGGCTTGGATCAGCCTTGTTAATTGCTCCTGCAGCGGCTGATCGTAGCTCTGAGACTCCTGGTTCAAAATCACCAGGTCGGTCTTGAGTCCTCGCAAGCGCCAGTAGGTGTGCGCGAGCAACGCCTCTCTCACCAGGGGGATGCTTCTGGCGTCGGCGGCGATCACCGACAGAATTGGCAGATCCCCGGAGATTCCGTGTGCCCAGAGATGCTGTTGTCCGAGCACATTTCTCTTTAACCGTTCCGCCGGCGCGCGCAGCCGGTAATTCGGATACAACATGTGGCTTGCCAGTTCCTGGAAGCGGTGCGCCGTCTCCGCCTCGATCCCAAGGTAACGAAATTCGAGATGCGCATGCGTCCAGGCCAACTCAAAGGTGCGGCTGCAAACCTCCATGCTGCGGTACTTCTCCACCAGCCGGATCACATCTTCACGGCTTTGACCGGCCACGACGAGAATCGCCGCCTGCATCTGCTCTCTGGGCTCCAGCACCAGCACGCGCCGCATCGCGAAAACCGGTTCCAACACCGTACCAACGGTCTTTGAAAGGGGTTGATGCAGTCCCGACGGGTTGGAGGCGTTGTTGCCTCTACCGAGGAACGCGTTTCGATCCGTTTCATAGTCCACGCTCCCGGTGTTGGGAGGGGCCGCAAAAATCATCGCCATCCACGGGCAAAAATCCTCCGGACTACGGGAGCGCCGCCGGGCCAGAATGGCGTCCATTTCCGGCACCGCTTCGGTCTCGATAAACATCTTGGAAAAGCTCATATGCGCCCGGTCCGCCGCATGCGGCGCCAGGGCTATTTCGAGGAAACCGGTAACCTCCAACTGCCGTGTGCGCAGGGACCGGTTGGTGAGCGTCAGCCTGCGGATTTCGACATCGTCTTCCGGGGCGACGATGATCTCCGTCAGCGAATCGATGCCATTCTCCCGGCGGAAGAACTCCACCCGGTCGGCACTGAAAATTGCGGTCGTGCCGCTATCGCCGCTTCCCATCGGGTGGTACGCGGTCGACCAGGCTTTGCCGGTACGCACATCCTTCAAATAACAATACGTGCCCCAGTTGTCGCGCGTGGCATCCGCCCGCCAGCGCGTGAGGTCGAATTCCCGCCAGCGGCTGTACCCGCCCCCGGAGTTCGTAATCATCAGCGAGTATGACCCGTTTCCCAACAGGTGAGCGCGCGGAAAGGCGGTGTTCTCGGTGAAGACACGGTTTGCCGGCCCTTCCGCTTCCGTAATGAAACGAATTCCCGCCGTGTCCCGATCGGGTCTCGGCAGCATCGAGTGCGCCGCCGGAATCCCTTCGTACAGCAGAGACTCCACGGCGCGGATTCTCAGGTCGCTGTGGAATCTCCGCTGCATCACAAACCGGTTGAGCGCGTTATTGACGGCCAGAAAACTCATAGCCTGGTGGTGCGCCATGAACGTATAGACGATGACGCCGGCTTCGCCTTCCCGCGAACGCTGGCGCGTGTAGTCGATTGCTTCATAGAAGCCCATCCTGCCCGTCAGCCCGATGGCTGCCAGACGGCGAAGATTCGAGATGGAAGCTTGCGGGTCAACTTGAAGCGCCAGCATGGACGAATAGGGTGACACAACCAGATCGTCTTCCAGGCCGCGCTTCAAACCGAGACCGGGAACGCCCGACGCCTTGTATTGATAGATCTGGTGCGCATCCAGCGCCGCGTACGCCGACTCCGAAATTCCCCACGGAATCCCCTTACTGGCCCCGTACTCGATCTGCCGCTGCACTCCGAGCTGGCAGGCATGTTCCAGCAGCGAGTTCTCAAAAGCGTGGGTAAACAGCAGCGGCATCAGGTATTCGAACATCGTGCCGCTCCAGGAAAGCAGGAGCCTGCCGCCTTCGGATTCCACATAAGGACGTCCCAGTGCCAGCCAGTGCTCCACCGGCACGTCGCCCTTCGCAACCGACACCAGACTCGCCAGCCGGCATTCACTCGCCAGCAGGTCGTAGTGGCTGTTGGTTTCCATCGGACGGCCCACGCTGTACCCGATCACGAACAAGCGCCGCCGGGTGTCATACAGGAAACCCATGTTGATCGCATCGGCGAGCCGCCGCGCCCGCGCCGCCAGGCTCTGCACCTTCGTCCGCAGCGCCGCCGCGTTTTCCTGCGCCAAAGCGAATTCCCGCGCCACCTCCTTTAACCATTCCGTCTGGGCCTTGGCGATGGCGGGAGTGTTCAGCAGTTGCAGCAACGCCAGCACCGGCTCCACCCGTCCCTCCGCAAGCGCTTCCAGGGATGGTATGTCCGATAACGCCCGCCGGCGGGCGGCCAGCGCCTCCTTTCCGAGAGTGGCTACAAAGTCCCGTGGAGGGGCCGCTACGAGTTCGATCCAGCGGAAATAACGGTCAAGAATGAGAACCCAGGAGGAGACATGGCGCTCCAGCCGCGTTAGCCAATAGGCGCGCTCCTCCCCCTCCGCCGAGGTCCACCGCAGGGATTGATAGAGCTTGTTCATGGGATTCGCAGCCAGCCGGATGCGCTCGGCAATGCCATATCCTTCAATGCCGCTCCGGCAATGCAGCGCCAGCGCCTGGAACAGCACTTTCGAGTGCGGATCGCGCCCCGAGTGGTCACGCGCCACATTCAGCGTGTCCATCAATCCACGCAAGCTCACGGTAGGAAGCATGGGAGCCGCGAGCACCTCCCGGCAGCCCGCTTCCAGCACCCATAAACAGGCCAGGAAATTCCCGCTGTCCACCGTCGATACGTAACGCGGATTCAACGCGTCCAGCGTATTCAGGTCATACCAGTTCAGCAAATGGCCTTCATAGCGTTCCAGTTTCTCCAACGTGTCCATCGTCGCCAGGCAGCGTTCCACCAACTGCTCCGTCGTGAGATACCCGAAGTCGTGAGCGCTTAAGGCCGATGTCAGCCACAAACCGATGTTGGTGGGAGAAGTGCGCGGAGCAACCTCGACCCGCAACGCTTCCTGAGAGTTGTCCGGTGGAAGCCAGTTGCTCTGCGGTCCCACTAAATCGTCGAAAAACCTCCACGTTTCGCGAGCCGTCTTCCGTAGAAAAGTTCTGTCTTCCGCCGAAATACGCCCTTTGCCGCTCTTGCTCTTGGGTTTTTGCAACCACCGCAGCACTTGCGGCGAGGCTATCCACAGCCCCACAAAGGGCAGCGCCGGCCAGATCCGGTTTTGCTGAACCAGAAAGATCAGCAGAAATCCGGAGCTGACGCAGATCAGCATCACCTGCGCATACACGCGGTTGAAATGAATTGCCGAGCTCACATGAGCGGACTCCGCCGTCTCCCATTCCAACTTGTGCCTCTGCGAGATGTACAGCCGGTGCATGGCTCGCGCAATCGCGTCCGCCGAGATCCAGGCCTGATGGGGCAATAAGGCGGTGGTGGCGATCAACCGGGTGATTTCCGTCGATGGCCCATCGACAGGACGCAAGTTCCCCCGGAGTTTATTTCCCAGCCGGTTCAGCGAATCGACAAACGTCGGCAGCGCCAGCGTGAGCGCGGCAAACGCGCACCATACGCCCAGGGAGGCGGGGATCATCAGACTCGCCACCAGGAGCAGCACCAACGCGATCGGCGCCAGGCTGCGCCGCAGATTGTCCAGAATTTTCCAACGGTTGATGGTCGAGAGCGGATTCTTAACGCGGCCTCCCGTCGCCGAGGGAACTTTAGGAAAGATCCATTGCGCGATCTGCCAGTCGCCTCGCGTCCAGCGGTGGAGTCTGCGGCAATGACTTTGATAACTGTAGGGAAAATTCTCGAAGAGCTCGATGTCGCCGGCGTAGCCCACTCCCACATGGACGCCTTCGATTAAGTCGTGGCTCAGGAGAGTCTCATCGGGAAAGCGCCCTGAGAGTATCTTGTGAAACGCCCGCACGTCGTAAATCCCCTTCCCGTGGTAGATACCCTCGGAAAAAAGATCCTGATAGACGTCGGATACCGCCTGGCAATAGGGATCCGTGCCGCCGGCATTGGTAAACAATCGGGTAAAGCGGTTGGCGGTACTGCCCGGCAACGTAATGCTGACGCGCGGCTGAATAATGCTATAGCCGCGCAGGCGGGATCTTCCATCCGCGCCCAATTCCACCCGGTTCAACGGATGCGAAATCGTTTCAATCATCCGCCGCGCCGCGCCCGACGGCAGTTGCGTATCGGCGTCCAGGGTAATTACAAAATGGATTTGCTCCGGCAGCGAGCCCACATAAAGAAAGCGGTCATAGGGCGTTCCTTCGCCATTGAGAAAGCGGTTTAGTTCCTCTAACTTGCCCCGTTTCCGTTCCCAACCGATCCAGCGGCTCTCACTCTCGCTCCAGCGGCGGGGCCGGTGAAAAAGTAAAAACGGCCGCCCGGGATACCTGCTGTTCAACTCTTCCACCGCGCTCACTGCCACCTGCAGCATGTCCCCGTCTTCGGCCATTACCCGCTCCGGCGCGTCGGTGAAATCCGAGAGCAGCGAGTAACTCACGTTGCTGTCGGGATTTGCAAGATACCGGATTTCCAGTTTCTCCGCTTCCTGGCGGATCGCTTCCGGCGTAAGCAGCATCATCGGGATCACCACCAACGTGGCGCAATCACCCGGGATCCCGTCTTCGAACGACATCTTGGGAAGAATCCGCGGGGGTAAGAGAGCTACGACAAAGGCATTGACGATCTGAACGGTGAGCTCGCTCGCCGGAAAGAGACAGAGCAGGAAAAGCACTCCCAGCAGAAACCACGATTTTACATCCGCCTGAGCGCTCAGCCCCGTGGCCGTGAGGGTAAAAGCGAGCGCCAGAAGAATAATGGAGCCTAAATATCCGCCGGTGGCGTGGCGGCGGATGCTCCGTACAATAAGCTGGTCAAGCGGCCGGCGGCATTTAACTTCCGCCTCCATCCGCAACAAACCCGTATCAAGCAGGTAATAGCCGACATAGCGCAAACGCGGATCGCTATCCGCTGGAGCTTCCTCCGCCATCTTGAGCGCCAGCTTCGCGCCTTCTATCTCGGAACTGCGCCCGTACCGCGCCAGTTGCTCCACCGCCTTGCGGCAGTCATCGCGCGTCTGAAATGAAGTCCGGGGATGGAAGCCGGAAGGGTCCCGCTGCAGGATCTGCTCCACCACCGAAACCTTCTCGAACAGGGTGCGGAAGTCGAGTTGCGCCAGTTGACGTAAACTGCCAATCGCATTCTGGATGGAAATCTGATCCCGCGCCTGTTGGTTTCGCTCATTGCGGATGATATCCGCTAAAGAGGAATTGAGCTTTCGCTCCAGCCATTGTTGAACCGGGACCAGCGTGACCTCTTCATCGTGCAACTGCTCGCTAAGCCGGGCGACCATGCTGTACGGCAATTGGGGATACGCCTCGCCCAAAGCTTCCAACATTCTGTCCAGTTCTTCCGGCCCGTAGCGGGTGGCGCGAATCAGGCGATCGGCCCACAACAAGGCGAATTCCCGGCAGTGTTGCGAGTATGCGACGCGCTGCGCCAACCGTCGCAGTTCATCCAGAAGTACAAACCGCACCATCAGCGGAAACGTCCACAACTCGGCGATCTTGAGCGGAGTCACCGTTTGATACGCATGCAGAAACTCGGTCATGTTGGTCGAGTTCAGAAGCGAATCGGTTTTGCGTACCAATGTTTCCGCTACCCGGTACACACGGTGCTTCACTTCATGCTCGGGTCCCGCAAAGGATGGCAGCAGTTTGTGCGGTCGCGGCGGCAGGTTCGAACGCACCTCGGCAACGTGTGCACGAATGAGGTAAAAATTACCGTAAAACCACTCGGCGGCGGAGCTGATGGGCTGTTCGAGGACGCTAGCTTCGACCAGCTCCCGGCTGAATGACTCCAGACTCTCCTCGATTTCGCTCAGCCGGCTCAGCAGAGGTTGCTTGCGGGTAAGTAGAGGGAGTTCCCCATGAGACGCCGCCAGATCCAGAGCGAACGTCTTAAGTCGCTCCAGCGTATAAACTTCATCGGCATCCGGAGCGTTCTCCGGCGGGTTGTCGATAGATCGTGCATGGACAACGAAGGAAGCCGGGGGGTCCGATTCGCGCAAGGCGGGAAGCGCCTTCTGCAACTGCGTGGAGGAAACTTCCGCCAGCAGGATCGATTCGCCGGTAACCACCCGCGCGCCGAACGCCCGCAGCAGGTCGCTGGCAATCCCTCGGCCTTCAATGGCAAGCGAATTGCTCCCTAACCGTTCGAGAACCGCGCAACGTATATGTCGTCGCAAAACTTGGCGTCTTGCACGAAGAGCTGCTTTGCGGTCCGGGTAGGAAAGTACCACCAGGCGCGGCATCTCCCTGTTCATGCCGGGAAACCTTGTTGAGCGCTAGATGAGTTTAGGGAAAGAAACGGGTTGAGCATCCTCGGTCGTATCCAGCATGGAGAGGGCCATCTCAGATCGCTAATTGTCGGAGGATGGAACGCCGTTTTCATAGTTTTATTCACGGAGTCAACATGCTTGGTTGGACGTTGGTTTTTTTGATCACGGCATTGGTCTCAAGCAGTTTCGCAACCGATGGCGTCGAAAAAGGCCTGTCGATTTTGGCCTGGGTTCTGTTTTTAGGAAGTCTACTGGTTCGCCTGCTCCGGCGGGCGGCCTATTGAGCGGGCCCTACTCTTCGGAATTATATATAAAAGAACTTTGGAAGGGGGAAGGCCGCCATAAGGCGGCCTTCCCTTTAGGTATTCATCATGTACGCAAGTCCTGATTTTTCCTCATTTGGCGACTCGAATGCACAACAATTTTAAGGGGTTACAATGCCGGTCAAAATCACCAGAGGCGCGGAGCGGTCTCTCTTTGAAGATCCGCTAAGTTATCTGCCGCGATCCGGCACCAGGGAATTTAAAAAGGGGCAATTGATCTATGACGTCCAGTCTCCCCCTCCCGATCTTTACCTGGTCATCAAGGGCTGCGTAAAAGTAACTCGTCTCGTCGGCCACACGGAAGTCGTCATGAGCATCTGCCAGGCTGACGATTTCTTCGGAGAATCTGCATTCGTCCAGGCGGGTGGAGAGCGTGCCAGCGCCATTGAAACCACCAAGGTCATGACTTGGCCGGTGGAGGCGGTGGTGGAACTGGTTTTGCGGCGCCCGCCTTTGGGCATAGGCATCATTCAGCTTCTTACATGCCGCTGCTTCGACTTGGGCAGACGTATTGCGACAATGTCTTCGGACTCCACCGCTCGACGTTTAGCCAAAGCGTTGCTCGATCTCGCCGAGCGCCTCGGGCAACCTGATCCTGAGTCGCGGGAAGCCAAGCGAATCGCGCCCTTTCCGCACAAGATGCTCGCGCAGTACATCGGCACGACCCGTGAGGCCGTAACCCATTGCATGAACCAGTTCCGGAGACAGAATTTCGTTTCCTACACCCGTCAGGATATGAAAATTTACCACGCCCCGCTCCGGGAGTGGTTAGGGTCCGACTACACCCCAACGCCGTCCGTATGCCTGCCCGCCTTTACACTGGAGATGACCCAAAACAGCTCGCTCACGGCGTAGGGTTCCCCTGCAAGCGCCCGGACATGGCTCGGAACTACGCAGCCGTCCACAAGCAATTCGAGAACATCCACCGATCGTCCTGCCAGCACCATTCCTGGCGAAATCCGGCATCCTCGGCAAGAGCCCGGATAATGGTCTCGGTGAATTTATAGGACGATTCCGTCCATATTGTTTCATGCTTTTTAAAATGCACCGGCTGCTCCAGCGCGGCGAGATGAATCGTCTGCTCTTTCCGTGACTCCAGATGCATTTCGATACGCTTTAATGAAGCGTCCCAGCGCACTACATGGTTAAATTGCGACACATCGAAATCCCCATCGAACTCGCGGTTAATCCGGTTGAGCAAATTCTTGTTGAATGCCGCTGTGACGCCGCTCGGATCGTCGTAGGCGAGCATGAGTTTTTCGATCGGTTTGATCAGGTCAAACCCCAGCAGCATCCGGTCGCCGGGCATCATCGAAGTTCTCAACTCTGATAAAAAGACTCCCGCCTCACGCCGGTCCATATTGCCGATGTTACTTCCAAGAAACAACACGAGAAGCCGCTGCGATAATTGCCGCTTCGCTGTAACCGCCCGAAACCCGTCCAAATAAGTGGCGCACACCGGAATTACGGAAACACTACCCCCCAATTCCCGCCGGCAACGGCTCAACGCAAGCTCCGATACATCGATCGGGTAATAAACGGCAGTCCCCTGACGCTCCCGGATCGCGTGGAGCAGGTAGCCGGCCTTCCTGCCCGACCCGGCGCCGAGCTCAATCACAGACAGCGGAGAGCCTCCCGCGGCGGCAACCATCTCATGAGCGTGGCGCTCCAACAGCCCAATCTCCGCTCTCGTGACGCCGTACTCGGGCAGCAGCGTAATCGCCTCAAACAAACAACTGCCGAGGTCGTCGTAAAGATATTTCGCCGGTAACGATTTCTGACGGCCGGAAGCAAGACCGGCCATCGAATCCCGGGCGAATTCCTGCTTGTCTGTTCCCGCTAACTTATGGCGGTTGTTGTTATCGGCTGGCGAGACGGAAAGTTGCATAAACATACCTGTATTTGGGCCGGTACCAGTTCCGGAAGGAGGCGCGGAGCAGACCGCGCGCCGTCCGCCACGACCCGCCTTTCACGACGTAATGATCGCCGTCGAAGAAGGGCTGCGAGTATCCTTCGTACCCCTCCATCGGACGAAATCCAGCGAATGGCTCAAACAGCGATGAGGTCCACTCCCACCCGTTTCCAACCAACTGGGAAACGCCAAACCGGCTATCGCCGCCCGGCGTGGAAGCTACTCCGGTGGGCCCCCAGGAGTAAAAATCGAAGTTCCCTCGATGGGGGCCGGGCTCATGATCTCCCCACGGGTAGCGGTCCCAGGACGAGCCATATGCCGCCCGCTGGTACTGCTCCTCGGAAGGCAGCGCCATCCCACGCCAGGCGGCGTAGGCGGACGCCTCCTCATGCGTGACCATGACCGGATGGTCGAGCGGCAAAGGAGTATCGGTGAACATGCCGCGCCACCACAACGAATCTCCACGCCGCCGCCAGAAGTGGGGAATCACTCCTGTTTCCGCCGCGAATCCCAGATACTCGCGATTGGTGATTTTGAATTTCGAAATCCGAAAACCCGCAACATCCACCGCATGCCGTTCAAACTCGTTATCCCAACCGAACTCCCCTCGCGGCGCACCCAACCACGCGGCCCCCGCTGGTATTTCCAGCGAAGGATTGGCGCCTGCGGCAACTTCTTTAAAATGAACAGCCGAAGCCGAAACTCGTTTATGCTCCTGGGGCAGGTTATGCAACAAATAAGCAAAAGTTTCCGCGTGCATCTCGCGGTGCTCGATCACCCTCTCCAGCCGCTCGTCGGGAGTTTCCGGCAACAGCGCGTCCAGATGTTGCCGCGCCATGCGATTGTAGTCGCGAATTTCCTGCAGCGGCGGCCAATCCGATTCTGTGTCTACGGGGCCCTGGCCGGGCTCGGGGTCGATTCCCGCTTCAAAAAGATGATCGAACGAGGCGTGAAACGAGGAGGCCCCTAACCCCTTGCGGCATGCTTGATTCCAATCGAATGCTTCCAGGTGCCCCAGGTAGAACACGATTCGATGCCGTTCCGCGACCGGTCGCTGGTAAAGCACTTTCGGATCGAGTAATTCAAACAATTCATCCGTACGATGCCGGGCGCGATTCAGCCGCGCACGGAGAGCATTCTTATGGAACGGAAGGGAAGTGGCGATCTGGTGGGCCGTGAGAGGCTTATCTCGAACTTGCACTTCCACATGGCAGCAAGTAGAGTACCAGACCCCCCGAGAACCTCTGCGGCAAAATGTGTTCAATCATACGTGAGGCCGCCCGATCGAATTGCCAGCACCCGTCTCTGCGCGTACAATCGCTAATAGTACACCCGCGTCCCCAAAATATAGACCGGAAACACTCCGGCGCCAACACAACGGTCTTGCCTTTGAAGACTCTGCAGACCTTGTTTTGAATACTTTGTCAGCATCGCCCGGTGCACTGTCCTCCTGCTGCCCGACTCGCGCCAGCAGCTTTATCTTCAGACGTTCAGGAGTAATTTGGAATGAATGATCCCCGTGTACTCACACGCGCGTTTGTGCCGGCAATTATCCTCGTCTGCTCGAGCGTGGCGGGTATCGCGCAAGTCCCGATGACCTGCCAGACATCCTCCGCCCCTTTACAGGTTCGCGCGGAAGGCAGGACCGAACGGCTTGGGAGTATCACGATCGAATGCGGCGGAGGCGCGGCCGGCACCCAGGCGCGAACGAACCTCGCCGTGTTTCTGGACCATCCCATCACCAACAGACTAAGCGGCAGCAGCACCCTCCGGGACGCTGTTCTTTCCATCGATCAGGGTAGCGGCCTGGCTGTATCCGCTGTTCGCCCCACCGTAACCGGCCCCAGCTCTATTTCGTTTAACGGAATCGATTTTGCAGTGCCGGCGTCGCGGCGTGTCGTTTTTCAGATCTCCGAACTACGCGCCGATGTGAGCGCTCCGGCGGGCCCGGTGACCGCTTTCCTTAACTTCAACGGACCGGCGAATCTAACGTTGAATTCCAGTTCCCTGACGGTCGGGCAGTCGCTTCCGGGCCTCATCACCACCGGTACGTCTACTCCCATCCAATGCGCTTTCTCCGTCCTTCCCAGCCTCTCCTTTAACGAGGCAATTCAAAAAGGCACGTTCTTTTTTACGGTTCGGGCGACGGAAGGCTTTGCCACCGCGCTGGTGCCCCGCGAAACCGGCGCCGACGTGGGGACACGCCTGCTCGTGCGTTATACCGGGTTTCCCCGTGGATCCCGCCTTGCGGTTCCCGATGTGATTGCCGGATCCGGCTCGGTGCAGCCGACTTCCGCCGGTGCGCTCGGAGCAACCCCTTCCCCCGGTCAATATACTCCCGGTTCGCTGCTTCTGGTTCGAATTTTGGGAACCGGCGCCGACGGAGCCGGCGGATTTCCGGTGCCGGCGTCCGGGCAGACTCTGCCTTTTGGGTCGCTTAGCGAAGTGAATCTCGCCAACGGAGCTGGTTTGGCCGTTTATGAGGTTGCCGATGCCAACCCGTCCATGAGAGAGAGTGCGCAAATCCCGTCCTTTCTCGATCTGAATCTTCCTCCCGGCGGCTCCAGTACCACGGCGATGGTTACCGTCAGCCTCGGGCCGGTGGGCGATACGTCGGTTCCGCGATTCGCCAATGTAATTCCCACGGGCGACTGCTTCGCATGGGGCGATTGCAGTGCGGGCTACTTCCCCTCTCTCTTCGTCGATACGACCCCGATCAGCGTCACGGCGGTGCAAGGCTCGAATTTCCAGGTGAAGTACATCCCCGTGCGCAATGAAAGCGGGGGAACCCTGGTGTGGAATGCCCGCGTGGATTATCGCAGCGGCTCCAATTGGCTTCGGCTGGAGAGTACCAGCGGCCTCAACAGCGCCACCCTGCGCGCCGACATTGTTCCCCGGAACGTGGCCGCGCCCGGCACTTATCAGGCAACGATCACGATCGATGCGGGGCCGAACGGCACCCGTGCCATTCCCGTCACCCTGATCGTCCAGGCGGCGGCCGTTCTCCCGGGTCCGGTTGTGCAGAGCGTTTCCCACGGCGCGATCAGCACCGAGGATTCTCTCGTTCCGGGCGGTCTGGCGGTAATACGGGGATCCCGTTTTAATGGAGGCGGACTCGCTGTGAAGCTGGGAGGGCTCTCCGCGACGATAACGTACAGCGGCGCCGAGCAGATCAATCTGGAAGTGCCGGCGGGCTTGGCGGGTAAGGACAGTGCGGAACTCCTGGTAAGCGTTGATGGCATCACCAGCCCCTCCCGCATGGTAAAGCTGAAGCCGGTGCTGCCGGGCGTTTTTGCCGGGGGAATTATCAATAGCGATGGGACGGCGAACAGCCCCGCTCAACCCGCCAAGATAGGCTCTGCGGTCCGGATTCTAGCCACAGGCATTCCGGCCTCGAGTTTGAGCGCGTTGACCGTGCGGCTGCACGATTGGAACGGGCTGTTACCGGTCGCCGCGGCGGCCATACCGGAACTTCCCGGCGTGGAATACATCGACGTGATTGTGCCTCAGGGTATCCCCGCTATCACCGCCGACCTTGTATTGTGCGCACAAACCGCGGGCGAACCTTCCTGCAGCCCGGCGGTGAAGATCGCCTTCGTAGATTAATTCCAAGCTCCCACCCGCAACCGGGCCGCGAGGTGCGATTTCGTCGCACTTCGCGGCCCGGCAAAACCCACCGTTGATTTTGCAAACCCGCCGGGTAAAAAATTCCAGTTCGGAATTTGGGCGCCTCGTCTGTAAGAGGATATACACATCTAACCTCCCAGGTCACAACACTTTTCTAATATGGCAAACGGATTGCTTTATTTGGGACAGGGAGGAGACCAAATGAATAAATGGATGAAATCCATCGTCGTAGTCAGCACATTGTCTTTAGCGGCCGCTCAGGTGCCGAGCCCAACCACCACAAACCGGGTGGAAAACGCGAAAGACGGGATGCCGGTTTTTCGTGTAAACGTAGTGTCGCGGTCAATTAAGGCCATTAATTATCATCATCGTCAAGGCTCCACCGTAGTCGGCCTCGTAGGCACGGCCATGAATCCGCGTGCCACCGGCGAAGCCCGTGTCGATAGCAAGACCGGCGCCACAAAGGTGGAGGTGCATGTAAATAAAATGCTTCCCCCATCGTCGGTAGGCGAGGAATTCCTCACTTACGTTGTATGGGCTGTGACGCCCGAGGGACGCGCGCAGAACCTTGGTGAGTTGATGCTTAGCGGCGACGACGCCAAGTTATCGGCGGCGACCGAACTGCAGTCGTTCGGTATCGTTGTCACCGCGGAACCCTATTATGCGGTGACACAGCCGAGCGACGTCGTCGTGATGGAAGGCGTCGTGAAAGCAGGCACCACCGGAACCATTACACCTATTGAAGCAAAATATGAACTGTTGCCCCGCGGCAGCTATATGGCGACACTTCCTCCGGCCGACCGCGTACGTCTGCGCGAAGCCAGAAACATTCCCGTGGATCTGATGGAGGCGCGTCAGGCCATGGCGATTGCATCCTCGGTCAGAGCCGATACTTATGCCGCGGATACGATGGCGAAGGCGCGAGTGGATCTGCACAATGCCGAAGCGTTCCTGCAGTCTAAGGGTGATAAGAAAAAGATTCAGACGCTTGCGCGCAATGTGACCCAGCTTGCCGAGGACGCTCGCATCATCTCGATTAAGAGACAGGAAGAAGAGCGCTTGGAAGCGGAACGCGTGGCAGCCGAACAACGCCTGGCAGCCGCTAAGACCGAAGCTGAACAGGAAGCGCGGCGTCGCGAGATGGCCGAAGCGGAAAGAAGACTCGCCATGGAGCGCGAGGCGAACGCGAAGCTGGCTGCCGAACGGGAAGCTGCGAATCGCCGGGCGGCCGAGGAAGCTGCCCGTCTGTCCGCTTTAGAAGCCAGTAACGCCGCCAAAGCCAAGGCCGAAGCGGACCAGGCAAGGCTCGCTGCGGATCAGGCGCGAATGGCCGCGGATCAGGCGCGTCAGGCTGCTTTGACCGAGCAGGAAAGATTGCGCGTCATGGCTCGCGAAGCCGACGAAGGACGGCTCCGGGCAGAACAGGAAAAGGCTCAAATTCGCGCCGACCTTCTTCGTCAACTCAACCTGGTGCTGGAAACACGCGAGAGCGCCCGTGGCCTTATCGTGAATATGTCCGATGTTCTGTTCGATTTCGGCAAGCATTCTCTGAAGCCGGGAGCTCGAGAGAAACTCGCCAAAATTGCCGGCATCGTAATCACCCATCCAGGCCTCCGACTAGAGGTGGAAGGTCACACCGACAACGTTGGCAGTGAAGGTTTCAATCAGACGCTTTCCGAAAAGCGTGCAGAAACTACCCGCGCTTACCTGGTGGAGCAAGGTGTCCCTTCGCACACGATCACCGCTCGCGGTTTCGGAAAAATGCAGCCGGTTGCCGACAATAACTCGGCCGACGGCAGGGCGCGTAACCGGCGCGTGGAAATCGTCGTAAGCGGCGATCTGATCAGCTCCACGACATCCATCTCAGGATCCGTTGCCCGCTAGCTTCTCTCCCCCTCTCCCCGTGCAAATACCTGGCTCCTCGGAGCCAGGTATTTGCTTTTGCGCGGTATCATCGGAGACGAATGTCTAGCCTCGTCTCCTATTCCAAAGAAACCAATGTCGCGATCCTGACCATCGAAAATCCTCCCGTAAATGCGTTGAGTCCGGGGGTGCCGGATGCCATCTTAGAAGGGTTGCGCACCGCGGCGGCGGACTCGCAGATTGACGCGGTGGTGCTCATAGGGGCGGGCCGCACCTTCATCGCGGGCGCGGATATCCGGGAATTTGAAAGAATCCATGCGGGAGGGTCGGGAAGCCTCGATGCCATCGTGTCCCTGTTGGCGGATTTGGAGAGCTGCGTAAAGCCGGTGGTCGCCGCCATTCATGGAACCGCGTTTGGCGGCGGACTGGAGGTAGCCATGGCTTGCCATTACCGCGTCGCCGTGGCGCAAGCGCAAGTGGGACAGCCGGAAGTGAAGCTCGGAATCATTCCCGGCGGCCAGGGAACGCAGCGTCTGCCTCGTCTGACCGGCGTCCGCAAGGCTCTGGAAATGTGCGCCTTCGGGGAGCCAATCGGAGCCAGAGAAGCTCATGCATCGGGCATCATCGATCAGATCATCGATGGAGACCTTCGGCCGGGAGCCATAGAATTCGCACGGCAGGTGGCCTCCTCTAAGCCGCCCAGGACAAGGGTACGCCCGGTAGAGCCAAATCCCACAGCCGTTGCCGCCGCGCACGAAGCAGCTAGCAAACGTCTACGCGGGCAATTGGCCCCGCACGCCGCCATCGATGCCGTCGAAGCGGCCAGCATGCTGCCGTTTCCGGAAGGATGCCGGGTGGAGGCGGAACTGTTCGCCAAGTGCCTCGCCTCCGATCAATCCAAAGGCCTCATCCACGCATTCTTTGGCGAGCGCGCCGTGGCAAAAATTCCCGGCATTGGCAAGGATGTTCCGCTCATGCCGATTCGCAAGGCGGCGGTAATCGGCGCCGGTACAATGGGCGGCGGCATTACCATGGTGTACGCCAACGCCGGCATTCCCGTCCTCATGAAGGAAACCTCGCAGGAAGCGTTGGATCGCGGGATTGCGACTATCGGCAAAAACTACGCAAACTCCGTCAAACGCGGCCGCTTTTCGCAGGAGTTTGCCGAAGACCGCCTCAAGCTCATCACCCCGCAGCTCACCTATAAGGGCTTTGAGCAGGCGGATATTATTGTGGAAGCCGCCTTCGAAAACATGGCGCTGAAGAAACAGATTTTCGCCGAACTCGACGGCATCCCGAAGAAACACGCTATCCTCGCCTCCAACACCTCCACCCTCGACATCGATGAGATTGCGTCCGCCACCGAGCGCCCCGAGATGGTGATTGGCCACCACTTCTTCAGTCCGGCCAATGTAATGCGCCTGCTGGAGGTCGTGCGCGGCAAAGCCACCGATCCGCAGGTAATCGCCACATCCATGGATCTGGCCAGGCGGCTGGGCAAAGTGGGAGTGCTGGTGGGGAATTGCCGGGGCTTCGTGGGCAACCGCATGTTCGCCCCCTATTGCCGCGAGTCCATCTTCCTGGTCGAAGAAGGCAACACGCCGGAACAAGTGGATGGCGCCCTCTACGAGTTCGGTATGGCAATGGGACCGCTGGCCGTGCAGGATCTTGCCGGTCTCGACGTAGGCTGGCGGATCCGGAACGAGTACAAGCACACGGAAATACCCGGCGTGCGTTACGCCGAGCTGGATTCTCTGCTCTGCGATCAAGGCCATTATGGCCAGAAAACCGGTGCGGGCTTCTTTCTGTATGACGAAAATCGCCGGCATTCTCCCAACCCGGAAGTGATCGCGATGGCGCAAGGCTATGCCGCTAAAGCGGGTATCGAGCAGCGCAAGGCATCCGCCCAGGAGATTGTCGAGCGTTGTGTCTATGCCCTCATCAATGAGGGAGCCAGGCTGCTCGAGGAAGGATATGCCCTGCGCAGCGTGGATATCGACATCATTTATCTGTTCGGTTATGGATTCCCGCGCTGGCGCGGCGGCCCCATGAAATATGCGGACCTCGTAGGCTTGCCTGTCGTGTACGAGAAGGTCGCCGCTTTCCACCGCCGTTTCGGCAGCCAATGGGAGCCCGCCCCCCTGTTAGAGCGGCTGGCACGCGAAAACTCAACCTTTGGCGCCTACGACCGGAAATAAGCGCCGGATCAACGTACCATCTTTCTTTTACGCAACTCGTCGAATGAAACGGCCAGGATAATCACGGCGCCAATAATCGCCTGCTGCACATACGGACTGATCCCCAGAAGATCGCTTCCATTCGCCAGTAATCCCATGATGAAGGCCCCGATCAGCGTTCCCACCACGCTGCCCTCGCCGCCCCGCAGGCTCCCTCCGCCAATCACCACCGCGGCAATCGCCTGCAGTTCATAGCCTTGTCCCGCCGTGGGCTGTCCGGTCATCAGCCGCGACGCTTCGATCATGCCCCCCAGCCCCGTCAGCGCGCCGCAAATCGCATACACTGCCGTCGTGTGGAACGCCACCGGAATCCCGGCATAATATGCCGCATCCGGATTGCTCCCGATGGAGAACGCATAACGCCCCAACCTCGTATGCTCAAGAATCACGTGCACGGCCAGTGCGCACGCCACCAGCACCCACAGTACGAACGGCACTCCCAACAGATTGCCTTCCCCGAGAAAGGAAAATGCCTGTGGGATCTGATGCACCGGCAGCCCGTTCGAGATGATCAGCGTCACCCCGCGATAAATACCCAGCGTTCCCAGCGTCACAATAAAAGGATTGATGCGCAGCCGTGTGATCATCAGCCCGTTCAGCAGTCCCGCCACGCAGCCCGTTGCGATACCCACCAGCACGCCCATCGGGATAGCGCCGCCCTTCTCCATCGTCATCGTCCCCAGCAAACCGCCCATCGCCAAAATCGCTCCCACGCTGAGATCGATGCCGCCGGAAATGATTACCAGCGTCATTCCCAGCGCCATCAAATTGATCACCGCTGTCTGCCGCACCACGCTCGATAAATTCGTCTGGGTCAGGAAATGATCCGGCGAGGCAATCGATAGCCCGATAAACAAAAGCGCCAGTGTAAGAAACGGCAATAACCGTTGGATCATCCCTTCTCTCCCAGCAGCGCTCCGCCATCCTGCAACGTAGCAAGCTTCATGATCTCTTCCTGAGTCGTGCGTCCCGGCAGCTCCCCCGTAAGCCGCCCCTGGCGCATCACCAGGATCCGGTCGGCCACCTGAAGCAACTCCGGCAGCTCGGAGCTCACCATCAGGATCGCCGCTCCAGCGCGCGCCAGTTCGTCCATCACTTCGTACACTTCCACCTTTGCGCCAACGTCGATTCCTCGCGTCGGCTCATCGAACAGGAAGACCTTGGCGCCGCGTACCAACCACTTCGCGATCACCACTTTCTGCTGATTCCCGCCGCTCAGCCGGCCCGCCAACTGCCGCGGAGACTCGCAGCGGATACGCAGCCGTTTCGTATACTCACCCGCCACGCTCTTTTCGCGCGAATGGTCCAGCAGAAATCCGAAGCGGCTCACCTGAGGCAGGTCCGCGATGGTTAGGTTGTAGCCGACGGGCAGGGCAGTGGCCAATCCGGTCTTCTGCCGGTCTTCCGGGATCAGGGCGAGGCCTTCCGCCACCGCGCCTCGCGGGGACCGGACCGCGACCGCCTTTCCTTCCACTTTCACCGACCCGGCGTCGCTCTTGTCGAGGCCGAACAGGGCGCGGCACAACTCGGTTCTCCCGGCTCCCACGAGGCCCGCGAGTCCGACGATTTCACCCGCTCTTACCGTGAGCGAGATGTTGTCGAGCAGTGGTTTTCGCGTCAGCCCTTCCACCCGCAGAAGCTCAACGCCCGGCGGCAGCGGCGTACGCTTGTAGATCGCTCCCAACTCCCTCCCCACCATGTGCTGGATAATGCGCTCATTGGAGATCTCCGCCAGCGCGCCCGTGTGCACCGTCTCTCCATCCCGCAGCACAGTCACGCGGTCGCCTACCGTGCGCAGCTCCTCCAGCCGGTGCGTGATGTAAATCACGCCCATTTTCCGGTCCCGCAATGTCTTCACGATACGAAACACCTCGTGCGTTTCGCTCTCCGATAAGGAGCTCGTCGGCTCATCGAAGATCAGCAGGCTGGATCCGTGCGCGATGGCCCGGCAGATTTCCACCAGTTGCTTTCCCGCCGGACTGAGCTTCTCAACCCGCCATTCCGCCTGCAGGGGAAACCTGTGCTCTTCGATCAGCTGGCGCGCCGCCTCGAGCATCTTCGGCCGGTTCACCCATCCAAGCGGAAGCCGGTCTTCCCGGCCCAGAAAAATGTTCTCCGCTACCGATAGATGCGGAGCCAGCAGCGACTCCTGATGGACCATGGCGATTCCCATCCGTGATGCGTCGGAAGGCTTCTCAAAGGTCGCACGCTCCCCCTTCCACAGCATCTCGCCGCCATCGGCGCGGTACATCCCGGCAACGATCTTCATCAACGTCGATTTCCCCGCGCCGTTCTCACCCAGCAACAGGTGCACTTCTCCCGCCTCCACGCTGAGGTTGCCGCTCTTCAGCGCGATGACCCCGCCAAAGCGCTTCTCAATCCCGGTAAGCTGGAGTAGCATGAAACAGCTTAGTTTACCGGATTAGGCAATGCTCCGTTACGAAAAAAGCGTCTGGATCAACGCCCCGGTGGAGAGGGTTTGGGCCTTTCACGAACGGGACGACATCTTTGACCTGCTCAACCCTCCGGGAGAGAATATCCAGATCTTGTCCCGGAAGGGCAAGCTCCACACCGGCTCCCGTGTAGAGTTCAAAATACCTGTGGCCGGCCCGATCCATATCCGCTGGCTGGCGCTGCATGTGGCCCACGAAGTGAATCATCATTTCGTCGACGAGCAGATTCGCGGCCCGTTCCGCTATTGGAAGCACGAGCACATCTTCGAGCCCGAAACCGGCGGCGCCCGGCTCACCGACCGGGTGACGTTTTCCTTGCCGCTTTCCCCCTTCAATGACTGGTTGTTCGGCGGACTGGCAAAGATGAGGCTGAACAAATTGTTCGAACATCGGCACACCGTGACGAAACAATACTGCGAGCGACCCTTCCCCGTCCCTGCCGAATAAATTCTACGGCCGCAGGATATCTCCCCACACTACCGAGAACGCCTCGATCTCACTCTCAAAGTTCCGCCCGGCCCGAATTTGCACCGGACGGTTGAGCGGCGCCAGACCGGCGCCGGAATCCCCGGATCCCGAATAGCGCGTATCCGGCCGCAAGCGAATGGTCTGTCGTTCTCCCGCACGCGTCCGCAGCACCAGCGAGTTTTCATCCATCCGCACAATGAGGCCTGTAAACGTAAGGCTTCCCCGGGGCGCGAAAAACTCGGTGGGAGCCGGAGCCGGTCGAATCCGGGCGCGATTCGCCGGCGCCGGCTTCTCCCCGGCGACCACGCGCACGATCAGCGCCCGGCAGCGCGGCGGCTCCGCGATTCGTTCCGAAAGAATCTCCAGCTGCTGCCCAGGCGCAATGTCAGTGATGAACGTGCGCCGATGGTCGCTTTCAAAGTAAGTCTTGTTGGAGTACAGGCAGCGGTACTCCTGCGCGTCCGTGGTGTGAAACAGGAACGTTCCGCTCCCTTCACTCCCCAGCCACTCCTGAAAAATGCCGCGTACCAGCGGAGCAAGCCCACGGTCTTGAGCGGCGGATTGTGCGGCAAACACAACAAACGCGAGGAACACACGCGGCATGTGGAACAGCGACCCTCTACCCCATACTATACGCCCGTTCGGGTACCGGTATAATGTTGCCCATGCGTTTCATCGTTCTTCTCATGGCATGGAGCGTTCTTCATGCGGAGCCGCCGATTGGCGAGGCTTCCAAGGCGGGGCTTGATCCCGAGCGGCTGGCGAAGATTCCGGTCCGCATGAAATCTTACGTAGACAGAGGCGAGATTGCCGGCGCGGTGACGCTTGTCTCGAGGCATGGAGTGATCGGCCAACTTGACGCGGTGGGGTGGGCGGACGTCGAGAACAAGAAGCCAATGCGCGTCGATTCCATTTTTCAAATCATGTCAATGACAAAGCCGGTCTGCGCCACAGCCATCATGTTGCTGGTGGAAGAAGGGAAACTGGCGCTCACCGATGCGGTGGAAAAGCATTTGCCTGAATTTCGAGGACAACTGGTGATTGCCTCAAGCGAGGGAGACACGTTAACACTCAAGAAGCCGTCGCGCCCGATCACTGTGCGGGATCTGATGACGCACACCTCCGGCATGCCGCCCAATCCACCCGCCGGTCTGGCCGAGTTGTACACGAAGATGGATCTTCCCCTCGCCCAGGCCGTGCATGTGTTTTCGCAGCTGCCGCTCCTGTTTGAGCCCGGCACGGAATGGCGCTACAGCAATCCAGGCATTGCCACGCTGGGGCGCCTGGTCGAAGTGGCCTCGGGCATGGCATTCGAGAAATTTCTCGAAACACGCCTCTATCAGCCGCTGGGAATGAAGGACAGTTTTGTTTTCCCGCCCGCGGATAAAATTGACCGGATTGCTATCGTTCACACCCATTGCGGCGGCGCGCTGGTGAATGCGCCGGCAACAATCCTGGGCGGGGATTCCCGCCATTATCGTAAGGGCGCCAGGTATTCGGCGCCGGAATTCGCCATGTACTCCACCGCCGCTGACCTTGCCGCTTTCTACAATATGATGCGCGCCGGCGGCGTTCATCAGGGAAAGCGGCTGATCTCGGCTGCTTCGGTCAAGGTAATGACCACCATGCACACCGGCGATATCAGGGCCGGACATCTCCCCGGCACCGGTTTCGGCCTCGCCTGGGAAGTGACCAGGGAGCCCCTGGGCACGCTCACTTTAATGTCGATAGGATCTTTTGGACACGGCGGGGCCTTTGGAACACACGGTTGGATCGATCCACAGAAGGATCTTGTAGGCGTCTTCCTGATTCAACATGCCGGAACGCCCAACAACGCCAAGGCTGTCTTCATGGGTATGGCCGGCGCCGCTATTCAGGAGTAGATACCCGTCCGGCGGGCCATTCTTGTTAGAATCACCATGATGTTTCAAGGACTAGAACACACCGCCATTGCTTCTCCTGACCCTAAGAAGCTTGCTCAATGGTACGTCGATAACCTCGGCTTCCACATTAACTTCAGCTATGAGGTTTTCTTCTTCGTGAAGGCTCCCAACGGCACCATGTTGGAGATTATTCCCTCCGACGGAGTGATGGAGAAAACGCCTCCCATGAAGGAGCCCGGTATTCGCCACCTGGCCATTGCTGTGGACGATTTCGATGCCGCCCACCAGGATCTGAAACAAAAGGGCATTCAGTTTCTGGGAGAGCCCTACACCACTTCGGGCAATCGGCTTGTCTTCTTCAAAGACGGCGACGGAAATATTCTTCATCTCATCCACCGTGAAAGGCCGCTTCCGTAGGGAAACCAATTGGTCAAGCGGGTATTCAAGGCCTTCGAGTACCGCGATTTTCGCCTCATGTGGCTGGGCGCTTGTACGTCCAGCATCGGCACGTGGATGCAGAAGCTCGCGCAAAGCTGGCTGGTGCTCGAGCTTTCGAAATCCTCGTTCCTGCTGGGGCTGGATTCTTTTCTGGGAGAAATTCCCATCCTGCTTTTCTCGCTGGTGGGGGGCGTGGTGGCGGACCGGCGCGACCGCCGCCACTTGCTGATCGCCTCCCAGCTCATCCAGATGACCTGCGCCTTTCTGCTGGCCTTCCTCCTGGCTACCAACCTGGTTAAGGTGCCGTACATTCTGGCGCTTTCCTTCTGTACGGGACTCGCTCAGGCGTTCGGCGGCCCGGCATACCAGGCGCTGATTCCCCGGCTGGTGAAGAGCGAGGATCTTCCGAATGCCATTGGCTTGAATTCCATCCAGTTCAACCTGGCGCGCATCATTGGACCCGTCATTGGCGGTATCACCATGGCCAAGCTGGGCGCCACCTGGTGCTTTTCGTTAAATGGACTTTCGTTCATCGCCGTCATCATTTCGCTGCTCATGCTGCATGAGCGGTATGTCCCGGCCGAGAACCGCCAGTCGATGCTCGAAAGCATGAAAGAGGGCATCAACTTCATTCGCAAGCGGGAAGGTCTGGAACCGCTGATTGTGCTCGCGTTTCTAATGACGCTGCTGGGCGTTCCGCTGATCGTGTTTCTGCCTGTCTTTGCCCGCGACGTATTTCAGGCGGGTCCCAATACCTATTCGCTGTTGCTATCCGTGTCGGGAGCGGGTTCTGTCACCGGAGCGCTGGGCGTCGCCACTTTCGGGCACATCCGGCAGAAGGGAAAGTTCGCATTAGTGATGCTGATCCTGCTCGGCACATTGATTGTCGGCTTCTCGCTTTCCAAGGTGTTGTGGCTCAGTTGCGTGCTTCTGTTCATCGCCGGAGCCGCCCTAATCTCCTGCTTCGTAATGATCAGTTCGCTTGTTCAGTTGATTACCGCCGATGAGATGCGCGGGCGCGTGATGAGTGTGTACAACGTGGCCTTTCGCGGAGGAATGCCGATCGGCAGTCTGGCGACCGGCGCACTGATCCCCATCTATTCCGCTCCCTCGGTGCTCGCCGCGAATGGGGTGCTGCTGGCGTTCCTCGGGCTATACTTCCTGCTCGTGAACCGCAAAGTCGCGGCCCTCTAGTGCCGCCTGCGTGCCACTCTCAACCGCTAAGCCAATCGCAAAATATCTGACGACACCAAAGCCCCGGCAGCCCGTAGAAACTCTTCCTCATGAAGCGCCATCCTCCTCTGCAGCCAAGCCAGATGGTCCTCAAAGCTCTGCATGCCATCGCAGCGGCTGACCATCACCGGCATCCACGGGGAACAGTGCAGATTGGTTTCAAACGGATGCTGGGAAAAAAACGTGTGGCTGAACGCCGCCAGCGAACCGCTCTTCATCGTATGACGGACGTACAACTCCCATCCCTGTCCCTGCGCCGGCCTCTGCCGCAGCATCCACGCCGCGAACCCGGGCTCCACGCAGCGAGTCTCCCAATCCAATAAAGCATCCATCTCCGCGATCCCCGTTTTCGGCCCGAATGAGCGCCGCGTTCGAAACACGGCCCGCGGCGATTTCGGCTTCTGCAAAACCAGTTGGCCGATGACCACCTGCTCTGCTTTCAGCTTCTGATACAGCAGGCTCCATTCCTGCAGCTTCCACGCGTCGGAATTCTCCGCCAGCACCTGTTCGGTCGCGTATTCCATCGGCTTGCAACTGAAGCGCACAAACAACGCAACATCGCACTCCTCAAGAGCGGTCCCGAGCCACTTGCAGACCCGCGCCTCAAGTGGCTCCTCGTAGCGATCCGTTCCGATCACCTGGCAGTATAGGCGTCCGCCCGGCTCCAGATACGCCGGCGCTTCGGCGACCACCCGCGAGATGATCGCCTCGCCATCCTCTCCTCCTATCGAAAACACGAAATCCTGCTTCAGCGCCGGTTCAAACGGAGGATGACAGGCGATCCGGTCGAAGCGCATCCCCGCCACCGGAGCAAAAAGATCCCCTTGGAGCACCTCCATATTCTTCGCCGCGTTCAGTTCGCGGTTGAACGCCGCATACCGCACGGCGCGTTCCGTAATATCCGTCGCCCACACATGGTCCGCAAAGGCAGTCGCCGCCAAGGCGCCATAACCCGCTCCGGTTCCCACTTCCAGAAACGTGCGGCAGGGACTCTTCGAAACGCAATCGAAATATCTCCGGGACAGGTTTTCAATCCCGCTCATCACGAAATCGCTGCTCGAGTAGGCAATCCCTTCAGACCAGAATCCTCGATCGGCGGCCACGAAGATACCGTTCGCCGGATGCAGCAGCACCGTGGTCCGCACGCGTGCGTTGTCCCCTGGGACGGCTTCGAGAATACCGAGCTCGAAGAGTGCCGCGGAGACATTCGTGGGCAGGTACCTCTCCGCCTCTTCCCGAGCCGCTAAAAACCCTCCGAACAAAGTGCGGGCGAGGAAGATCGGCAGCCCGTCGCCCCGGTATTTGAGGCCCAGATATTGCTCTGCCAATCCGAAGGGCGTGAGCAGCACGTGGATGCCCGGAACCTGGAAGCGTTCCAGGAGAAAATCCTCCGTATAGCCCGAGCTCCGCAAAAAATCGCGAACCGCCGCGAATGTCTCCGCGGACGCCATCCGTAGCGGGAACCCGTCCGTCACGACGCTCTTTCCCGGGGCGGGGCCCACTCTTCAATCCGCAGGAAACCAGATCCGATCAACGCGCCCATGGATCGCAGGAAGTCTTCCTTAGGCAGGTTCATTTTCAACCGGAAAAACTCATAGTGACCGGCGCCGGTCTGTTTTCCATCGCAGCGCGACACCAGCATCGCCATCCATGCGGGCACATGCAGATTGACTTCAAAAGGATAAGTGGTAAAAAACGTGTAGCTCTGCGGAGTGAGCGTGGCTTCGCGCATCGCGTGCCGCACATGCAGTTCCCAGCCTACGCCGGGCTCGGGACGCGATTGCAGGATCGCCGCCTCCATTTGAGGGCCCGCGAAGAACGATTCCCACTTCATCAGCCACTCCATTTCCGGCAGGCTGGTGTGCAGCCCGAAGGCGCGGCGAATATGGAACGTGGGGCGGTCTTCTTTGCGCTTTTGTACGACCAGATGTCCCACCACCACCTCGGTGGCTTTCAGCTTGTGGTAGAACATATTCCATTCCTGCAGCTTCCAGGCATCCTGATTCTCGCCCAAAATTTGCTGAATCGCGTATTCATTCGGTTTCATGGTTAATCGAAGGAACAGAGCTGTGTCGCAATCGCCCGCCGCCTCCCCCAGCCAACGGGTCACCCGTTGATCGAAGCTCTCTCCTTCCCGGTCCGTACCGCACACCTGGGCGTACAGCCGCCCTCCGGGTTTCAAATGTTGAGGGACTTCCGCCACCAGCCGGGCGATGATCGCCTCGCCGTCGGCGCCGCCCACCGAGAAGATCATGTCATCCTTCAGCGGCGGTTCGAATGGCGGATTGGAGGCGATACGGTCAAACGTCATACCCATCACAGGCGCGAACAAGTCCCCTTCCAGCACATCGACGTTCGTCGCCAGATTCAGCCGCGCGTTGAACCGCGCATAGTGGGCGGCGCGCGGAGTGATATCGACCGCGGAAACATTTTCGGCAAACTTAGTACCCAGTAGCGCCGCCAGCCCGGATCCCGTGCCCATATCGAGAAATGAGGCGCACGGCGCCTGCGAGACGTGCGCGAGGAATTGCCGGCAGATGTGTTCCGCGCCGCTCATCACATAATCCTTCCCGCGGTAGCCCGGTCCTTCCGGACGGAAGCCGCGGTCGGAAGCGATAAACAGGTCGAACGCCGGATGCACGAGCACTGGGCATCTCCGGCGCCTCTGGTCGTCGCCGGGTATAAGAAGATGAAGCTCCTCCATCGCCTGAACTACCGGCTCGCCGAGCCGCTCTATAAGCAGGCCGCGCTCGCGCGTCTCTCCCGCCAGCAGCAGCCGCGACAGGAACAGCGCCAGGCTGTCGCCTTCTTCATACTTCTTTCGAAGATAGTCGGCTTGCAAACCGTAGGGGTACAGAAGAAAGTGAATGCTCGGCAGCTTGAAGTGGCTGAGGAGAAATCTTTCCGTATACCCCGATGTGGCAAGTAAGCCATGCACCGTGGAGAACGCTTCATCGCTTCCCGTGTGCAGGGGGAAATCAGGAGCCATACATAGCTTCTAACAAATTCGCGACCCTTGTGCCATTCGCTATCCTGGAAGGATGCATCGCGGGGATCAGGCGCTGATCCGGATTCTGGATCAGGCACTGGCTGAAGCGGCCGTCAAAAGCGGCCCGTGGCTCGTTTGCCGTCCCGGTTGCTTTCAGTGCTGCCTGGGTCCGTTTCCGATCACCCCATTGGATGCCCGGCGGCTTCGTCATGGATTCGCGGAACTCGACGCGAGCGACCCGCGGCGTGCATCCGCGGTGCTGGAGCGCTCGCTGGCGGCCGGCTCCGGGGACGACGATCCCTGTCCCGTGCTCGATCCGCAAACCGGAACCTGCGACCTTTATGCCTATCGTCCCGTCACCTGCCGGACCTTTGGCCCGGCCGTCACCTACGGCTCGGAAGCGGTGGGTGTTTGTGAGCTGTGCTACGACGGAGCGAGCGACGAGGAGATCGCCGCCTGTGCGGTCGCGATGGACGATCGCATCGAGCGCGAGTTGATCGAAACATTGGAAGACCAAACCGGACACCAGGGGCCAGCCACAGTCGCCCTCTGCATCGCTGGGAGCCATGTCCGCATCCCGTAAGCCCGAGATCATGAGCCCGGCCGGCTACTGGCCCCAGTTGCACGCGGCCATCGAAGCCGGAGCCGACTCGGTTTACTTTGGATTGAAGCATTTCTCGGCGCGGGCGAAAGTCGGATTCACGCTGGCGGAGCTTCCCCAGGTGATGCGCACCCTGCACCAGCGCGGCGTTCGCGGATACGTGGCGTTCAACACGCTGGTGTTTGAGCATGAGATCCCGGCCGCTGCCCGCACCATCGCTATCATGGCGTCCGAGGGTGTCGACGCGCTCATCGTGCAGGATTATGGCGTGCTGCGGCTGGCCCGTCAAATTGCCCCCGGCCTCGAAATCCATGCCAGCACGCAAATGAGCATCACCAGCGCCGAGGGCGTACAGCTTGCCCGAAGCTTCGGCGTGCACCGGGTGACGTTGGCCCGTGAACTCTCGCTCCCGGAGATCCGCGCCATCCTCGCTCAAACCGATTGTGAGCTCGAGATGTTCGTGCATGGCGCGCTGTGCGTGGCCTACTCGGGGCAATGCCTTTCCTCCGAAGCTTGGGGTGGGCGAAGCGCCAACCGCGGCCAGTGCGCCCAAGCCTGCCGCCTCCCCTACGAGATGTTGGTGGATGGCCGTCTGAAGCCGCTGGCGGATGCCCGCTACCTTCTTTCGCCCGGCGATCTCTTTGCTCTCCGGCAGGTTCCCGAAATTGTGGAAATGGGCGTCGCCGCGTTGAAGATCGAAGGCCGGTACAAGGACGCCGGCTACGTGGCGCTTACCACCAGCGCCTACCGCAAAGCAGTCGATGACGCCTGGGCCGGCCGCAAGACCGAAATCACCAAAGAAGCCGAACTGCAGCTCGAGCAGGTCTATTCACGTGGTTTGGGCGCGCACTTCGTCACCGGTGTGAACCATCAGGCAGTGGTGCGCGGACGCGCTCCCCGTCACCGCGGCGTGTGGATGGGGGCGGTGCTGCGCGTCGAACCCGGCCATGTAGTTATCCAGACCGGAGCCGCGCACAAACTCGCCCCACTCAAAGCCGGCGATGGCGTCGTGTTTGATGCGGCCGACTGGCGAAGTCCGGAAGAGCCGGAAGAGGGTGGCCGCGTCTATGAGGCGCTGACCCTTCAGGACGGCACGCTGGAACTGCGCTTCGGCAATACCGCCGTGCATTTCAACCGGATTCGCCCCGGCGATAGGGTGTGGCGCACGCATAACCCGGATCTCGATCGCGTGGTCCGGCCATTCCTTAATCCCCCGGCGCCGCTGGCGCGGCAGCCCGTTCGCGTGCGTGTGACCGCCCGGGAAGGCGCTCCGCTCACGGCGGAATGGTCCTTGTGCAAACGGGACGTTAGCGTGACGGTGAGCTCGGACGCTCCGCTGGAAACAGCGCATACCCATGGCCCTTCCGCCGAATATCTTCGCGACCAGTTGGGCAGATTGGGCGGCACCCCTTACGAGCTTTCTGAACTCGAGCTTGAAGTGAGCGGCAAGCCTTACATCCGGCCGGCCCTCCTGAATCAGCTCCGCCGCCAAGCGGTGGAAAAGTTACAGGCGCTGCAAGGTGTCCCTGCCCCCATCGTGATCCAGGAATTTACGCCTCGAACCAGTGAGACTCCCGCCGCACCTGCTGAGCCGGCGCTTCACCTGCTGGTTCGTACGGCCGAACAGCTGGACGCGGCCCTCTCGCTGAGGCCCTCCAGCATCACCCTCGATTATCTGGACCTTTATGGATTGCGCCCATCCATCGAACGCGTCAAAGCCAGCGGGATCCTCGCCCGCGTGGCAAGTCCGAGGGTATTGAAGCCGGGAGAAGCAAAGATCATCAATTTCCTGCTCAGCCTCGATTGCGCGATTCTCGTGCGCTCCGGCGGCCTGCTGCAGGCCCTGCGCACGGAACAGCACCCGCCTCTCATCGGAGATGCGAGTTTGAATGCCGCCAACTCGCTCAGCTCCGGAACATTCCTCGAACTTGGCCTTGTCCGCATCACTCCCGCTCACGATCTGAACGCCACCCAGATCGCGGAGCTGGCGCGCACCGCGGGCGCGGGAAAACTCGAGGTAGTGGCCTATCAGCATTTGCCGGTGTTCCATACCGAGCACTGCGTCTTCTGCCGGTTCCTTTCCACCGGAACCAGTTATCTCGATTGCGGGCGCCCATGCGAGCAGCATCGTGTCGCATTGAGAGATTCTTCCGGGCGCGCCCACCCGGTGATGGCCGACGTGGGATGCCGCAATACCGTCTTCGGCGCCCAAGCCCAGGAAGCGAGCGCGCAATTGCCGGCGTGGCGCGAAGCAGGCATCCATCATTTCCGCCTGGAGTTCGTGCATGAATCCGGCGAGCAGTTGCAGAACGTGGCTCGTGCCTTCCAATCCGCCATCACAGGCCAGATCACTCCGGCACAGTTGACGGCGGAATGGAAACGGATCGCCCCGCAAGGTACCACCGAGGGAAGCTTATTCGTGCCCGGTGGGTATCTTCAACTACCGGTGCTCCAGTAGGTACCCATGGCGGATTACGACAAGGTCGGCCTTCTGGCCATTCGAAATGGAAAAGTGCTGCTTTGCCGCAAGAGGCATACGACCAGTTTGTTGATCCTGCCCGGGGGCTGCAAAGAACCCGGTGAATCCCCGCTCCAATGCCTGCTGCGCGAATTACGGGAAGAACTGGGCGGCGTCACGCTCGAGGCCCCGGAATTTGTTGGGACGTATACAGACATAGCAGCCGGAGCCCCGGCCAAGACCGTCCGGGTAGAGCTTTATCAGGGCACGCTGCTTGGCGAGCCCGAGCCGCATGCCGAGATCCGGGAACTGGTTTGGTTCGGGGAATCGGACGATGCCGGCCAACTGGCTCCGAGTCTCGTCAACACGATTTTCCCCGACCTGTTGGCACGCGGCCTCCTCGCGTGGCCTGTCCCCGGACGTTTCGGAAAGTCTTGAAACATCCCCTTCCGCAATTGGATCTCCTTGTCGCTATGCACCTTGCGGACGCGTGCGTCCGTACCGAAATCGCGTAAGAGGTTTTACCACCCAGGAGGATTTCCACGATGCCAATGTCTACTGCTGGCAGGCTTTTCACTATCGCCGGATGGGCTGCATTTCTAGGGATGAGTGCTGTGCCCATGCGGGCCGATATTCTTTCCAATAATCTGTTTAAGACCCCCAGCGCCACCTATACAGTTTCCGGCAACACGCTGGTCGCCGCCAGCTTTCGAACCGGGGCGAGCGCGTCGACACTGAACTCGGCGACTCTTCTGCTCGCCAATCTAAGTCCCGGGCAGGGCACTTTATCCATCTGGAGCGATGTCAACGGACGCCCCGGTACGCAGCTCGGAACCCTCAACACTCCCTCCTCGTTTTCCAGTAACGCTGCTGCAATCACTTTCACGGCTACGGGTATTAACCTCGCAGCCAATACAAACTACTGGTTGGTATTCCGGCCCCTCAGCGGAAGCTTTGACTGGTCCTGGTCTGGGGATAACACCGGGGAAGGACCGGGATTTCTTCACATGTATTCTGTAAGCGGCGATGGCGGATCGAACTGGTATTCCTCCAGCGTCAATCAGCCCCTGATGCTGGTTACGGCGACCGCCGCCGGCAACACCTGCAACTTCAATCTGAGCCCGGCTACCGCCACCGCGGCCGCGGCTGGTTCATCCGGTGCGGTCACCGTCACCACCGGCGGAGCCTGCACCGCGGTTCCGGTTTCGAGCGTTAACTGGATCACAACCAGCGCTGGAAGTTCAGGAATCGGCAGCGGTGCTCTCGGCTATACCGTTGCTGCAAATTTTTCCCAGAACTCACGCATCGGCACCGTCAACATCGGCGGACAGGCTTTCATTGTCACCCAGGCCGGCAGCTCGTGCAGCTATAGTCTTTCTCCGACTTCTTTTCCGCTCCCCGCCTCCGGGGGCAGCGGCACAATTACAGTCACCACCGGAAGCGGATGCCCTTACACTGTCTCCCCCAGTGCTCCCGGCCTCACATTCCCGTCGGGGCTTTCCGGCAGCGGAAGCGGCGCGGTCAACTTCGCCGCCCCCGCCAATAACACGTCAAGCCCGTTAGTCGTCATCCTCACCATCGGCGGACAACAGGTCACCATCACCCAGCCGAGCAATGTCTGTTTCTTCACCGTCAGCCCGCTGAATCCGGCCGTTCCCGCCGCTGGAGGCGCCCTTGTCTTCACCGTAACGGGCACCGCCGGATGCACCTGGACCACAACCTCGAATGCTTCCTGGCTCACGACGATCGGGACCGGGTCTGGTTCCGGAAGTGGAACGGTGACCATCTTCGCGGCCCCCGCCCCAGGTGGACAACGCAGCGGCACAGTCACCATCGCCGGCCAGACGATCACCATCAACCAGACCGGCGCATCCTGCACCTATTCGCTTTCCGGTACCGGAGCCACGTATACCGCCAATGGCGGCAGTGGCAATATCACGATCACGACGCAGGCCGGCTGCCCCTTCAACTCCGCCGTGGACTCGCCGTTTATTACCATCACCAGCGGCGCCAGCGGCGGCGGCACGTCTACGCTGTCCTATACCGTGCAGCCGCTCGCCGGATCTTTGCAGCGCACCGGAACCATCACGATTGCCGGCATCCCGTTCACCATTGTTCAAACCGTTACCACCCAAACGGCGTTGCGTTTTGTGCCCGTGACTCCGTGCCGCGTGGCCGACACCCGCCTGGGAACAGGCCCCTTCGGCGGCCCCCGAATGAACGCCGGTGAAACACGCAATTTCCTGGTCCCGCAGTCCGCCTGCGGCATCCCGTCGAATGCCGCGGCCTATGCGCTTAACCTCACCGTCGTACCTCCGTCCGGTCTCGCGTTTGCCACCCTGTGGCCAACGGGCCAGGCACAGCCGTTTGTTTCCACGATTAACTCGTTTGATGGACGCATTAAGGCGAACGCCGCCATCGTGCCCGCGGGCAGCGGCGGCGGAGTCAGCGTGTTTGTGTCCCATGCAACCGACATCGTGCTGGATATTAACGGCTATTTCATCCCCGCCACCGCGGGCGCGGGCCTTGCATTTTATCCCGTTACGCCGTGCCGCATTTCCGATACACGATTGGCCAGCGGCCCTCTGGGAGGACCGGCTCTCACCGGCGGCCAGAGCCGTACCATTGCTGTGCAATCGGCTTGCGGTCTTCCCGCCTCCGCCCAGGCGTACTCGCTGAATGTCACCGTAGTTCCGCGCGGGCCTTTGGCGTTCCTTACGCTGTGGCCTGCCGGGCAGTCGCAACCGAATGTCTCCACGTTGAACGCCCTCACGGGTGTCGTGACCGCGAATGCCGCCATTGTGCCGGCAGGGGCCTCGGGAGCGCTGAATGTGTTCGCCACCAACGATACGGACCTCGTGATTGATGTGAACGGGTACTTCGCGCCCCCTGGCGCCGGAGGATTGTCGTTCTACAACGTGACGCCCTGCCGCGTGTCCGACACCAGACTGGGTGCCGGACCGTTTGGCGGACCAGCCCTGGCGCCTGCTCAAACCCGCACGATCGGCGTTTCCAACTCCGCCTGCGGAATCTTGTCCACGGCGCAGGCTTATTCGCTGAATGCCACGGTAATTCCGCAAACCACGCTCGACTACCTCACTCTGTGGGGAGCCGGGCTGCCGCAGCCGTTCGTCTCCACGCTCAACTCCTTCGATGGTTCGGTGGTCGCCAATGCCGCCATCGTTCCCGCCGGCAGCGGGGGAGTGAACGCGTTCGCCACCAAGACCACCGATCTGGTCCTGGACATCAACGGTTACTTCGCCCCGTAACCGTTCCGCCGTGACGGGGCGCCGCTCTCACCGGCGCCCCTGTCGTTTCCCCAGAGAGAGTGTGCAGTTGCTCCAGTGGCTGCAAGTGGTTAAAATCTAAGAATAGGCCACCCTAGCTCAGTTGGTAGAGCGGCTGATTCGTAATCAGCAGGTCGCCGGTTCGATCCCGGCGGGTGGCTCCATCTAATCCTCGCCCCGTCAGAGAGATGCGGGCATCTCCCCAACCCCTCCGAAAATGGCGCTTCCGGCACCGTGACCAGATTTGTGCGCACCTGTGCTACCAGCGCGTCCCGGTCAGCACTTTGCGTCTTGCCGTACAATGAAGATGACGTCAATGGTGCTGCGCTTTAACGAACGGAGAGCAACGGAGGCTGCCGCCAAGTTCCTCAAACTCCGTGGCGGCAGAATGAGCTATTTGAAGCTCATCAAGCTCCTGTACCTGCTTGACCGCGAGGCGCTTCTGCGCTGGGGACGGCCGGTCACCACCGATCGGTATGTCTCGATGGACAACGGTCCGGTCGTCAGCCGCATCTACGATTTGATCCGCGAGGAGCCCCCTCCGGGCACGGATCCCGTGTGGAGGCACTTCATCTCCGCGCCTAGCAACTACGAGGTATCGTTGACGGCTGAGCCGGAGATCGACGAACTGTCACCCGCCGAGGAGACTCTGATCGAAGAGATCTTCGCACAGTACGGAAAGCTGAGCCGGTGGAATCTTGTCGATCTCTCGCATGACCTAGCCGAGTGGCAGGATCCGAAGGGTAGCGCCATTCCGATTGAGTATCGCGACATCCTCCGCGCCGGTAAGAAGACCGAAAGCGAGATCGCAGCGGTTGAATCGGAACTGGAAGCGCTGGCCGCCGCGGAAGCCATGCTGCAACCTGCGTAGATGTTGAGGTGCGGCGACACCTTCTTGATGCCCGCCCCGGGTGGGACCGCGACGCCCCACCTTTGGATCGTTATCACCGAGCCAAATCCAGCCTCGAATCTCTGTGGCATCGTGAGCGTGACGACCTTGCGGAATAGCAAGGATCAGACCGTCATTCTCCGAGTTGGCGACCACCCGTTCATCCGACACGAGTCGACCATTTTCTACGGCGACGCGATGATCGTGGATGCTCAGCGGCTTGAGAACGAGATTGCGGCTGGCTTGGTGGTTCGCCGGGACCCGTGCCCTGCGGCGACGCTGAAACTGGTCCAGCAGGGCGTGGATGCATCCCCGTTCACGAGGCCGAAGTTCCTTCGATTCTGTCGCGAGCGATGGGGCCGATAAGGGCGATCAGGCCGACTCGGAATTTTGTGGATAATTCGCCTCCATCTGGTGGAGGATCTTCTACAAGCTGCGTCCTGCAAATCACCTTGGTTATCAGTGGCTCCGATCTCATAATCGAAGTGATGCGACAAGCTCCGGCAGAGTTTGAAGGCCCACTTTGTGAACTCTACGACAGGCATCTGGCCGAAGTCCTGCCTTCTGTCGAATGCGTTGAGCAATTCGACCGCTGGATGGCGCAGTACTGCGCCGAACCAGACCCCGTGTTCGTAGTCCGAAGCGTGCGAGGAACAGTCCGGCGCGAGCGGTACACCACATTGGATGGAACCCGATTTGTTGCGGCAGACAATTCCCCTGCCTGGACTGTCCATGCCGTGCTCATGGAACAGCACCTCCGGACGTACGCTGACTTCCGAACACTACTGGCTCAAATGCCTACGCACATGTTCGACGTGAGGAAGCAAGCCCGGCAGACGGCATCCGACCGACGCTGAACACGCGTCCAGCCCGAGGCAGCCTCACGCCGGGCAAGAAAAAAATTGCTGGCATGGAACTGTGTAGTTGCGCAGAAAGTTCACGATGCCACCGCTACCGCGCCGCTGACGCAGCCAGACGATCAATCGTATCGAAAAGTTCCTCAGCGTGAATCGGCTTGCCGACGTACGCATCCATTCCGAGTTCGAGGCACCTTTCGAGGTCTCCAGTCATGGCGTGGGCTGTCACGGCGATGATGGGGATGCGGGTGGCGCCGTTCCTCTCCCGTTCGCGGATGATGGCGGTAGCTTCAAATCCTCCCATGTGAGGCATCTGAACGTCCATGAGCACGAGGTCGAACCCTTGGTTATCGAGGGCCTGGATGGCCTCCAGCCCGTTGCAGACGACCACCGGGGAATGTCCCTGCTTTTCGAGCAGGCGGACCGCCAGCCTCTGGTTCACCACATTGTCTTCGGCCACCAGAATTCGCAGGGATCGCTTGTCGCCGGCCGCAATCCGGTGATTGGTGGCGAAAGCCAGCTTCTCGAGCGAACTGAATTTTCCCAGCGCCTTCCAGATCGCATCGCGGAGCTCCGATTGCGAAATCGGTTTCGTGAGATACAGGTCGATACCAAGCTCCCGGCACCCGGTAGCATCGCCTTGTAAATCGGTCGAGCTCAGCATCATGACTGTGGCGCCGCCAAGGCCCGGCTCCGCTTGGATCGCCCGCGCCAGAGAAAAGCCGTCCATTTCCGGCATCTGCGCATCCAGCAGAATCAATCGAAACGCCTCTCCCGTTTTCGCACGCCGGTCCAGCGCCTCTAGCGCTGCCTGAGCCCCCTCGACGGCAGTGGGCTTCATTCGCCACCGGGTGAGCACTTCCTCGAGGATGCGCCGGTGGGTGGCGTTGTCGTCCACGACCAGCACGGGCACACCGTTTAGGCTGATCGGATCGGCCGGACCTTGGATCGAAGCGGAGGCGGAGACCTCGAAAACGGCAGTGAAATGGAAGGTGCTCCCCTTACCCGGTTCGCTTTCCATCCATATGCGCCCTCCCATCATCTGGATCAGTTGCGTGGAGATGGCCAGGCCCAGCCCCGTGCCGCCGTAGAGGCGCGTCGCCGATCCATCTGCCTGGGCGAACGGTTGAAAAATGAGTTGCTGCTTTTCTGGCGGGATTCCAATTCCCGTGTCCACCACGGAAAAGTGCAGGCCAAAGGCGCCATTGTTCTGTTGAACCGGCTGGACATCCACAAGTACTTCGCCGCGCTCGGTGAACTTGATGCTGTTCCCAACCAGGTTGATCAAAACCTGGCGGAGCCGATTCGGATCGCCCACCACCACCTCGGGAACCTCAGAACCACAGCGGTACAGCAGTTCCAGCCCCTTCTGATGAGCGCGCAGCGCCAGCACCTTCATGGTTTCCCGCAGGTTGTCGCGCAGGTTGAACTCGATGGGATCGAGAACCAGCTTGCCCGCCTCGATCTTGGAGAAATCCAGGATGTCGTTGAGTAACGTCAGCAGAGAATCCGCGGAGCTTTTTACCATGCTTAGGTAGTCCCGCTGCGCGGGCGTTAGTGCCGTGTCCAGAACCAATTCCGTCATGCCGATGATCCCGTTCATGGGCGTGCGAATCTCGTGGCTCATGTTCGCCAGAAACTCGCGTTCCCGTTCCCGCAACTTGGTTCCGATTTCGTGTCTGTGCAGAGCAATCTCAATGGCGCAATATAGATCGGCACCCTTGAACGGCTTGACGAGAAAGCCACAGAATCCGGCGCTTGCGGCGCGAGCCAGCGTTGGGTGATCCGAGTGGGCCGTGAGAAAAACGATGGGGATATTGAGTTCGTTCCTAATCACCCGGGCGGCCTCGATGCCGTCCGTCACTCCCGCTAAACGAATATCCATTAGCACTATGTCTGGGCGCAGCCGGGTGGACTGTTCGATTGCCTCTTCCCCTGAACGCACACTGGCAACGACTCGGTAGTCGTGCTCTTTGAGTGTTGCCACAAGATCCAATGCGATAATTCGCTCGTCCTCCACGACCAGGACGCTAGGCGATGGCCCTTCAGGTTGGGCGGTGTCTTCAGGGCTAACCTCTTTGTTCGCCGCCCCCGCGAGCCGAATATCGACTCGAACCGCAGAATCTTTAGACTCGATCATCGAACTGTCACTTCCCTCAGCGCCAACGGGACCTCGGGACCGGGTTCCCATGTTGGCCCCATCGCTAAAGAAGGTGACCTTGAAGGAGGTGCCTTTGTCTCCTGACACTTCGAGGTCAGCCCCAAGCTGCTCCGCAAGCGCGTTAACCAAATGCATGCCAAGCGACGGGGTCCGATGCATATCGAGTCCGGCCGGCAAGCCTACGCCGTCGTCTGCTACGGAGAGCTGCAGTTGCCCCGAGCTCAGTTTTCCAAGTGCCACCCGGATCGTTCCGCACCGGCCATCAGGAAACCCATGCTTAACCGCATTCGTCATCAGTTCATTGAGGATCAGCGCGCATGGGATGGCTTTGTCAACCGGCAGAGTAATCTCGTCAATCGCCAGATCCAGCGCGACGCTGCCCGAAACGGTCCCTAAGGTGTTGAAAATCTTTCTTGCAAGGCTAGGAGCAAACTGCGAAAAAAGAACATTCGCATAGTCCCTCGACTGGTACAAAGTCTCGTGAATCTGCGAGATGGCCTGTATGCGCGCCTGACACGCCTGCAACGTCTCCCGGCCCGCAAGGTCCTTGATCGGCCGCAGTTGCAGGCTGATGACGCTTGAGATCACCTGCAGGTTGTTCTTGACCCGATGATGAACTTCCTGAAGCAGAATCTCTTTTTCGCGGAGCGATGCCCGCACCTCTTGCGACGAACAGATTAACTGGTTTCGCATCTGTTCCAGGTTGCTTTTTTCGACATGGAGATCATCAAGAATGTTGAAAATCGCTTTCTGAATACTCTCAAGACGGCCCTTCTCGGCGGTAGAGTCGTCCAAGATGTTTATGACAGCCGCTTCCGTCGCTTTGAGTTGCTGCTTGTCCGTCTGGGCATCTTCAAGGACATTCATGATGGCCCTCTGCATGGACCTCAGGTGCTGTTTTTCTCCGCTGAAATTCTTCAATATGTCAAGGAGGACTGCTTGGTTGTTCCTCAGGTGCGCCTTCTCTTCGGCGAAATCATCGAGGATATTTACGAGAGCCCGGACGTATTCCCTTGAGTTAAGCGCGCCGCCCGCATTCACTTCACGAATAGACGCCGCAGTCATAATTCCGCCTGCGTGACCACATGGCTGAGTTTGCGGAGGTTCGCGATCTCTTTCTTGAGTTCGATCATTTTGAGTTCGCGGCCAACAGTCAGTTTTTGGAAGCTTTCGAGTTCGGCCAGCCTCTCGAGCTCCTTGGATCGCTGCTCCGCCACCGCAGCTTCGGCCCTTTTCTGCGCCGACACGTCTCGGGCGGCGGCGAATACGCCTAGAACTTCCCCCCGGTCGTTCTTATAAACCGAGGCGTTGTAAAGCACGTCGGTAAGCCGGTCATGCTTGTGACGGATGGTAAGGGGGTAATCCGTGACGAAGCCTTCGGCAAATACCCGCTGGTAGCCTTCGCGGGCCTTCTTAGGCTCGGTGAAGTAGTCGGAAAAATCGGTCCCAATGAGTTTTTCTCGCGAGATACCGGTAACCTTGATCGAGCCTTCGTTAACGTCAGTGATCTTTCCCTCGGGGCTGATCGTGACCAGCGGGTCGAGTGAGGCTTCGATCAGGCTTCGCGCGTAGCGGGATGCTTGTTTTTGCGTGGACACGTCTCGCGCGGCGGCGAATACGCCCAGAACCTCACCCTTTTCGTTCTTGTAAACCGAGGCGTTGTAAAGCACGTCGGTAACCCGCCCATCCTTGTGACGGACGGTCAGCGGGTAATCCGTGACGAAGCCTTCGGCAAATACCCGTTGGTAGCCTTCACGGGCCTTCTTAGGCTCGGTGAAGTAGTCGGAAAAGTCCCTGCCGATGAGCTGCTCGCGCTCCACGCCGGTCACTTGGACCGAAGCGGCATTTACGTCCGTGATTTTGCCTTCGGGGCTGATGGTGACCAGCGGGTCGAGCGAGGCTTCAATAAGACTGCGGGCGTAAAACTGGGTGGCCTTCAGCTCTTCGGTCAGGCGGATTTCGGCGGAAACGTCCTTCGACATGAGCAGGAAGCCGATCGCGTTGCTGGCGCTGTCACGGCGCGGCGTGATGACCACACGGGCGGTGAAACGGCTACCATCCTTCCGCAGACGAGAGATGGTCCCTTCGCATTTCCCATCGCGCAACGCCGTCGCCATAACCTCCTCAGGCTTGCCGGCAGCGACATCTTCCGGAATGTGCAGGAGGGAGGAGTTTTCCTTGCCGACGACTTCCTCCGGTTCGTAGCCATAAAGACGGCGCGCGCCTTCGTTCCACAGCAGGATTTTGCCGTTGAGGTCCTTGCCGATGATGGAATACTCGGTGGACGATTCGAGAATGTTGCCTATGAAGTCGAGCGCCTGCTCCGTGGTGCCCATGATGGCGCTGTCGAAAAGCTTGGTGGACATGTTACTTCCTTGTGCCGATTCTGGAATTTTCACCCCGCTGGCCTCGATGACCCGACCGGTCAGTGTGTGGCGCGGTCCATCTGCCGAGCTGTGGCAACGCGAGTTTGGCCCATGGCAACCGCCCGCAGATTGGCATTTTCGTGCATTCCCGTATCTCGCTGGTTATGCTTTCACTGTCGCTTATCGGCTGGTGTGCCGCCGGTATGAGGATCATTCGGAATGAGGGGATCCCGTGAAGAGGCGGCTCAGTGGAAAGAGAGGGTTCGCCCCATTATGCTCTGGCAAAACTGTGTCAGAACCCCATCTGCCGGGGGTGCCCGGGGTTACTGGCTGAGCTCCCTTCACTCTATACGGAAGTGCCTTTTATCACGCGGCAACTGTACTTCGTAATCAGCAGCTCGCCGGTTCGATCCCGGCGGCTGGCTCCCTAACATCCATAACGTGTATCCCTTAAGTAGGCGTTCAAGACCAACCAACCCCGGCTTCCCGCCGGCGGAATGGAATACCGAGGATGAGCCTGGCGAATCAAGCACTAGGCCGTTCCGAGGAGATTCGAATTGGCGTGGCCATCTGGTCCTGCCGGGGCGGGCCAATACATCACGCTTTGGGAAGCCGCAGCGCAGATCTCGCGCCGCCGAACCCCCTATTCTTGAGAGATGGGTAAGGTGACCGGTCTCGCTGCAATGGAGAGTCCGCAGCGCATCCGGCGATTGATTGCTGGGACCGCGCCGGAGACGGTGTCGAAGGTGCCGGCATGATCTGCTTTGATCAAACGGTCTGCGAGGATCTCGAACGCGCACGGAAACTTGAGTGGTTGGAAACCAACGGCCTCGGGGGGTTCTCGTCTTCGACCATTGTTGGCCTGAATACGCGGCGCTACCACGGGCTGCTGACAGCGGCCACCAAACCGCCCGTTGGCCGTATGGTTCTCCTTTCCAAGATGGAGGAAACGCTGCGGATCGACGGCCGGCATTACGACTTTTCCGCGAATCAATATCCCGGCGCCATTTTTCCGGAAGGACACCGGTACCTTGCCGGGTTCCGGCTCGATCCATTTCCGAAGTTCATCTATCGCCTGGAGGGCATCGAAATCGAGAAACGCGTCTTTATGGTCCACGGCGAGAATACGGTTGTGATCGAGTACGAGATCCGCTCGCGTGAGCGCGCGCCCGATTGTTCCCTTGAGTTGCGCCCCCTGATCGCCTTTCGCGATTATCACGCCACAACGCATCATAACGATTCGCTCAACCGGGGAGTGCAGACCGCTGGAAGCATCGCCAGCGTAACTCCCTACGAGGGACTCCCGACCTTGTATTTTGGACACAATGCCTATGCTCTTGAAGAAGGAAATGGCTGGTATTTCAATTTCGAATACGCGGCGGAGCTGGAACGGGGTCTGGACGGGCACGAAGATTTATTCAACCCCATGGTGCTGCGTTTCTCGTTTCGCGACCATGCCACGGCCACAGTCATCGCCTCGACACGCATTCATGCTGCCGCCGAGGCGCCGGTCCTGCGGGAGCTCGAGGTCAGACGTAGGGAAGCCGTCATCCAGCGCGCCGCTTCACCCCATCCCATGGTGCGGCAACTTACCGCCGCGGCCGATCACTTCCTCGTTCAACGGGGCGCATGGAACTCGGTTATCGCCGGCTACCACTGGTTCGCCGACTGGGGGCGAGATACGATGATCGCGCTGCCCGGCCTGACGCTCATGACGGGCCGGCCGGAAATTGCCAGGAACATCCTGGAAGCATTCACAGCGAGTGCCAGGGAAGGAATGCTCCCCAACCGGTTCCCCGATGCGGGAGAATTGCCGGAGTACAACACCGTCGATGCAACGTTGTGGTTGTTTGAAGCGGTTCGATCCTACATCCGCTATACCGGCGACCATGCATTCGTCCGCGAGCGCCTGTATGCGAAGCTGAAGGAAATCGTCGATTGGCATCTTCGTGGGACTCGCTATGGGATCCATGTGGACGCCGACGGACTTCTCACCTGTGGCGAGCCGGGTGTCCAGTTGACATGGATGGACGCCAAAGTGGGTGATTGGGTCGTAACTCCCCGAACGGGAAAGCCCGTGGAAATCCAAGCGCTCTGGTACAACGCATTGCAAGTCCTCCGCGATCTTGCCCATCAATTCGGCGACGCCGGACCAGAGACGTTTTTCCGCGAGCTTGCTGAACGGGCGCGGCATAGTTTCCACGGTCAATTCTGGAACGCGGATGCCGGCTGCCTCTATGACGGGATCGACGGAGAGCATCGCGACGCTTCGATTCGTCCGAATCAGATCTTCGCGGTGAGCCTGCGGCATAGGATGTTGCCGCCTGAGAAGGAGCGGCGGCTCGTCGATGTCGTGCAGCACGAGTTGCTCACGCCGCTCGGCCTGCGGAGCCTGTCTCCTCACGATGCGAATTACCGGCCGCATTACGAAGGGGGCGTTCACGAGCGTGATTCCGCCTATCATCAGGGGACGGTGTGGCCCTGGCTGATCGGACCCTTCCTTTCGGCTTACGTGAAAGTCCACGGCCGTAGCGGGGAGGCCAGGCAACAGGCCGCCGTGTGGGTCGAAGGATTCCACCGGCATCTGAGCACGGCTGGGCTCGGGCAGATCTCTGAAATCGCTGACGCCGAACCCCCGCACAAAGCCAGAGGATGCATCGCTCAGGCCTGGAGCGTCGCCGAACTGCTGCGGGCGGCGATTGAGGATGTCTACGAAATTCCGCTCTGGCGACCCTAGCGGCACCCGCTGGTGTCTGATTTCTACAACTCCTTTCCAAGGGCCCTGCAGGAAACCCAAGTATACTAATCGATGCGGCGATCCCAGGTTGTAGCCAATTATCTCGCTGATGCCAGTGGAGGATAGTTTATGGGTCCAGGAATCAATTTCGTCGTGGCGATGCGCCAGCGCTATCAAACCGTGAGCACAGCGGCACAGCCGCTACTCCAAAAGCCGGCCCGCGATTTGACCCTCGAGGAAGCCTGGGTACTCATTGAATATCACGTCCTCAGCGGGCAAATGAAACTCATTGACGGCTTCGGAAAAGGAAACGAAGATCGCGTACGGGTCGATACCCTCATCGCCGAAGTTCAGTTCATGCAACAGAACGACCGCGGCCACACCACCCGCTGGGGCACTGGAACCCCCGCGAAAGCCCCGTCCTTTTATCCCACCCCGCAATTTGCGATCGTCCTCTACAGGTTGGCCGTGTGGCTGAAAACAAGGTGGGGCGCCTCCACAATCGTATGGGGTGGCATTGGCGGAGCAAGGGACACCGGCAACTGCCACGTTGGCGGTCACTGCGTCGATTTCTACGGCGCCACGACCGCCCGCGGCGGCGTGTTCGATGTTGCCAGGGACTGGTCCTCGCAACCCGTTTACACCAAAGATGGCAAGCTTCACCCCAGCGAAGGCAACGACCCCTGGGGAAGGGACAGCAAGACCTACTACAGGCTTTTGATGACCAAAGACGTCGAGGAAAGGGAAAAGACCGACAGCTTGTACTGGAATCCCCGTGCCCGCGACTTTTTCCTCGATTTGTTTCAATTCATTGCCGCTGAGTGCAACAGCTCCGGGGATAGCCCTCCCTCCGACATGAGGGGCGGCGCCCAACTCAAGTACGGAGTCACCAAGTATCCTGATTATCCCGAAGTGGACGGACGCGGGGGACGCCGGTCACACTGGGATCACGTCCACTTTCAACTCGGCAAAGCGTTCTACTAGTGCCAGAAGGTTGAGCGAATTGGAGCATTCGATTGCTGGCGAAGCAATGGGGGATCTCCCGGACCATCGTCTCACGATGTCACAAACGGCCTTCGTCATACCGCGAGCGCACGGCGGCGCCTATGAGTTCCAAGGCTCAAGCGGCTGCGGAAAGCGAGTGTCGCTTCAACTCCAACTCGCCGTTTGGCAGAGGAAAAAGTGTTATGTCCGTTTGGGAGGCGCTCGCCCTGCTCGCCAAACGCCTGCCCCCGAGGGCAGTAGTCGATTTGCTCGTCCTTCGCCGTCAAGCGCTTGCTTAGCCGCGCACAAACCGCGTTCTCTCCCTTGACCGGGGATAACGGAGCAGATCCCCGCGACTCAGCAAGCGACAAAGTGCCGCTATGCTACACGATGAGCCGTCGCCACACTCAGTGTGAGGCCGCGGCATTCAAGACCGGCGACGTGTGTATAGGCGCGAAGCGCTTTTCGACCTCGTCCCATTCAACGACGACTACTCCTCCCTGCGCCTCGTACTGTTCCGTCCACGACCTGACAAGGTCAAGGCAGGAATCGTCAATGTACGCAAGCCGCTGGACGTCTAGATGGACTTCTGAACGCATAGGCAAGGATTCAAGAGCGTGTGCGAGTTTCGGCAACCTGACGAATGTGGCGACGCCTATCAAATTCACTCGAACACGATTTTCTTCGCTACTGGTGACTACCTGTAGATGTGTTACTTTGTACACGAGTCGCGCAGCGGAGAGAAAAACGCCTGTCAGCACGCCCGTCAGAAGATCGGTACAGACAATAGCAACGACAGTAGCTGCATACACCGCTACCGGCCAGCGGCCATAGCTTCTCAGGCGCTTCAAGTTCTTCGGGTCAACGAGTTCTCCGATACATTCCGAGCGGTCGTAGTCTGTGCGGTAAAGGGTCTGAAGCCGGTCTACTGCAGTCGCACAGAGGAGCGTTTCAGCACTGGCAATAAAGGCCAGAGCAAGGGCCGAAAGCATTATGGACGGGTGAGCGAGCGTACTGAGCGTACCCGCGGATGGCAGAGTCAAGGCCTCAAGGAGGTTGTCGGGGACGGTAACGTACTGAACCGGTAGCCGGAACGTTGCCGCTATTTTTGAGGCAATGACAATGCCGGCAAGAGCACCGGGAATAAACTTCGCCCGGCCGCGCTTGAACTTGTCCCAAGCGATCAGAGTTGCGATCGTCAGCAATCCGAGGAGAGCCGCGATCTCATGCTTGCTCCCGTCTAATGGAAAGACGCCCTGCGCAATCGCGGTGGGAATGTAAAGCAGGTTTTCGATTCCAGATCCCTTCGGTTTGTCGTCGAGCATGACGTGGAACTGGCTCGCGAAGATGAGCACTCCGATACCAGCAAGCATGCCGTAGATGACTGCTGGTGACATCGCTCTAAACCAGCTTCCGGCCTTCAGCCGGCCCGCGATAAACTGTACTAACCCTGCCAGCAACACAATAGGACCAAGTGCTGCAATTCCGTGATCCCGAACAATCTCAAACACGAGTACCGTCAGCCCTGCTGCCGGTCCGCTGACCTGTAACGGAGCACCCGCCAGTGAGCCTACAACGATGCCGCCGACCATCCCCGTAATTAGGCCCAACCCCGGCGGAACACCGGAAGCAATCGAGATGCCCATGCATAGTGGCAAAGCCACCAGGAAGACCACTATCGAAGCGATAAAATCATTTAGATATGTCCGCATAGGCCTCCTTAGCTGACACGTCCGCAGGGGCACTCCTTCTGTATTGCTCAACCGGGATGAAGCGTTCGGCTTTTTGGTCCCAGATAGTGACATGCCCCGTACCGATGTTGTAAACCCACCCGTGCAACTGCACTGCCCTGCGGGCGAGCCGAGCCGCGACGGAGGGATGTGTTCGGAGATGATCGATCTGAGCTACAACATTAGCTTCGATAAGAGCGGAGAGTTTCTCCTCTTCAGTTGAATGAGGGAAACGCGCCTCAACGATGCGCCGGGCGAGCTCGCCGTGGTTCAACCAAGTCTTAACAGCCGGCAGGTGTGCAACCTTGTCCGGATGAAGTACACCTTTCATCGCTCCGCAATCGGTGTGGCCACAGACTACGATGTGGTTGACGCCAAGTACATCCACCGCATACTCAATGGTGGCGGAGACGCCGCCGTGGACTTCGCCGTAGGGAGGTACCATATTTCCTGCATTTCGGCAGATGAACAGATCCCCGGGCCTCGTCTGCGTGATGAGGTTGGGAACTACCCGCGAATCGGCGCAAGTGACGAACAGAACCTCCGGGTTTTGACCTTGTACAAGTTGTTGAAAATGCTCCTGGTGTTGCGGAAAAACGTCCCGCTGAAATGTGCAGACCCCTTCGAGTACACGATCCATAAACGATCCTCCGTTAGAAACGATACAGATTTCTGCAGAATGACGAATTGCCCCCCTCACCCATGCGGAGGCGCACGGCGAAAGCGGACCAGACTTGACAGTTTAGGGTGCCAGCCTGGCGAACGCCGCCACGCCCCCCTAGGCGTGACAGGTGAAGTGTTTGATTTGGACGCGAAGTTGCTCGGACTGCGGATTGGTACGAGCCGCCGGCGATGTTGGAAGGTGCGAACAATGGCCTTGCCCGCCGTGTGCACACACGGACGGACCGACTCCCTACGACTTGCAATATCAACGGTTGAGAGAAACAGAGTGGCAGTCGACAGTCGCTGCCATTGGTGATGTACACACATAGCGGCAAAAGTCGGCCTTGCGTTGGCCTCGTCCGTAAAGACGAACCACACCGCCGGGTGGTTTCGCTTGTTAGAGGCAGTGCCGGTTCGCTGGTACACTTCCTCCGCCCGGGTGCTCGACTGGGCCCGCTGATGTGTTTTCCCTTGCAAAGCGCTCCTGCTTGCAGGAGCGCTTAACGCTCAGCCGCAAGTTCAGCCTTTGGCAAGGCTCCCATAAAGCCGACGTGCGCCCGGTCCGTGAGCGTTCAAACCTGGAGCGAAGCGGAGCCCAAGAGGTTGCCTTGACAGCGTTCCAGGAAACTTGTCTGCCGGGAGCGGACGGTGTTGTGAGCGAACGAGCACCTCGTCGATTCTCATGAGTGCCACACGGGCGATTGTCCCTGCGACCCCACCAGAGAGGAGTTCCCCTCTCTGGACTCTCCCCGACTCGCCGGCAGGCAGGGGGATCAGGTGTTATGTCCCTTCGGGAGCGCGCCCGTTGGTCGCTCAAGCCCCTGCTCCCCAGGGCGGTAGTCTATTTCCAAAAGGCAGCTCAGCGGAACCTCTACAGCCGCGCAGACGGCGCGTAGATGGACGTCGTTGCTGATGCGAACATTCTTGTTCGGCAGTTCAGAGAAAAGATCCTCAGCAGAAGGAAAAGCTTTGCCCTGCAACCCAACAGGAGGTGTTCCTCCGGATCGGCCGGCCGGATTAGCCGCCCTGTCCAACGCGAGGCGAATGACCTGCGAAACCTGAGCGGCGTTCTTCTGTTCGATCCCGAACCTTTCACGCAAAGTGCTATTACGCATTTTCTCACCGCTGAGAAATTTTAGCGCTGCGTGTTGGTAGCAGGCGCCCACAACTTTATCGATACCAGTACCTTGCTCTTCACACATGCGCATCCGCCGCATCAATGCGCGAGGGTGGGCCAAGCCGGATGCGCGAACGCACCTGGATCGCACGGCGCCGATTCTGCGGTTAGGGCCTGCCGGCATGGCACGGCCACTCTGGTTCGCCGCATTCTACATTCTCAACGGGCAAAGTCATCAGCACGTGACCGCGACTGTGAGTTTGTGAAGCATTCCTGCACCTCCATTGGTCACCGGCAGAATGGGAACATTCCACAGCATCGGGGAATTGAAGAACGCCATCGGCCACTGGCTGGCAAACTGGGGACGGCGATCCGGCACCGTTTGTTTCGAAAGCGTCCGCCGCCGTCATCCTTGGACAAGATCCGGCGCGGTAAAGAACTATCTAGGATAGGAGACTAAATCAGCGCTGCAAGCCACCCAACGACTGCAGAAGCAATTGCTTGGATGTTCTTGATTCTATTCTGGCGGTGAGGGTGGGATTCGAACCCACGGAACCCGTAAAGGTTCAACGGTTTTCGAGACCGCCCGATTCAACCACTCTCGCACCTCACCGCACCCTGCACCCACATTATAAACCGTTTCCCCCCCCGTGCCATTACCCCTGGGCATTACGGGAAGAATGCGTGTTGTCGAGCACCTGCCGGATCACCGGACCCAACTGCATAAACCCTTCCAGATCGCACGGCTTCGTCAAATAAAGCGTTCCCCCCAGACGCGCCACCTCGGCCCGGTCTTTTGCTGAATCGGAGGATGTCAGGATCACTACCGGTACGTGATTCATTCGCGCAATCTTTCTCAACCGTTCCAATACCTGTTCGCCGTTCTTCTTTGGCAGGTTCAAGTCGAGCAGAAGCAGATCGATCTCGTCCGAAGCCTCACCCGTATCCACTTTCTCCAAAAACTCGCAGGCAGCTTCCCCGTCATCGAACGTTTGCAGTTCGAATTTGAGCCCCGCCTCCTGCAATGCCTGCCGGATCAGAAAAACATCCGGCCGGTTATCCTCCGCCAGCATGATCCGAAATGGTGCATCCGTCATCTGATTTTCCCCCGCTCCGCCGGAAGCGTAAAGCAGAACGTGGCGCCTTTCCCTGATTCTGATTCTACCCAAATGCGGCCGCCATGCCGTTCTACAATTTTCTGGCAAATGGCGAGCCCCATCCCGGTTCCCGAATGAGCATCCGCCGAGTGCAGCCGTTTGAAAATACCAAATACCTGCCGGTGATATTGCGGGTCGATCCCAATTCCGTTATCACGAACCCGGAACAGCCATTCTCTTTCCTGCTGCTCTGCGGAAATATGGATTTCAGGTCGTTGTGCACCCCGAAATTTCAGCGCATTTGCAATCAAATTTTGAAACAGTTGTTGCATGTGCATCTGAGGCGCCCGCAGCACCGGTAGCGGACCAGCGGTCACCATCGCGTGGCTTTCCGCCGTGACGGTTTTGAGATTCGAGAGAACTTCCTGAAAGACAACCTGCATATCGACGACGGATGATTGCGGCACATGACTGCTGGTCACTTTGGTGTAAGCGACAAGATCCTTCACCAGAGTTTCCATCCGGCGCGCGGCTTGCACCGTAAAGTCGATAAACATATCGCCTTCCGAGCCGAGTTTGCCGCCGCATTCCTTCCTGATCAACTGGCTGTATATCGCCACGGTCCGTAGCGGCTCTCGCAAATCACGGGAAGCGGACTCGGCAAATTGCTCCAGCTCCAGATTGGCGCGCCGAAGATCATCCTCCGCCATTTTCCGTTCCGTGATATCGATGCAGGAACCGATGTACCCCAAAAATTCACCGCCGGGTGCGTGAAACGGAACCCCGTTGTCCAGTACCCACCGGTATTCGTCGTCGTGGCGCTTCAGCCAGTATTCCATGGTAAACGGCACGCGGGCATCGAAGGCTTCGAAAAAAATTTTGAGGCACGCCGTACGGTCGTCGCCGTGTACGCCTTTCACCCAGCCGTTGCCAACTTCTTGCTCCAGCGTGCGTCCTGTGAAGGTAAGCCACGGCTTATTAAACCAGTAGCAAAGCTTGTCGACGCCTGACACCCATATCAGCACGGGAGCGCTGTCCGCCATCGTTCTAAACCGCTGCTCGCTTTCGCGTGCCGCAAGCGCCACGTCGCGTCTCTCGCCCCGCCGCAGCCTAGCCGATTGCTCCAGAGGAAGCGCCCGTTCCTTGGGGTGTGTCACCGACTCTGGACGAAAGAGATCCGCTTCCCTCGTCACCCCGGCCCCCGGCGTACCGCTCCAGGCGGCAGCGATTGCCTCGCAGACCAACTCTAAAAAACCGAGGTATTCCGTATCTAAAGGTCGGAGCGGATTTATCCCCGCCACCAGGAAGCCGGCGATGGTGGGATGACCGATCGGTAACACCGCCGCGCTCCGCACCGGTTTCCCCGACGTTTCGGCGATCACCGGCTGGAATCGTTCTGCCAGATCGTCGACCACGATGCTCTGGCCGCCCGGTACGAGCTCTTCGAACCGCCACGCCTTGCCGCCGCCGGACATAAGCGGCGAATTGCCGTTACGCATGCCCGCACTCCCTAACAAAGACGGTGTATTCGCGAGGCCATCCCACTGGTAAAGGAGAGCGAAGGGCAGGTCATTTGGATTCGCCGAAAGGGACTCGAGAATCCGGCCCGCGTCGCATTTGCCGCCGGGGGCGCTCAGTTCTCGCAGCGTACGCAACCTCCGTTCTCCCAACACTCGCTGCGTGGTTTCTGTGACGGTCGCGAATATACCACCGGCCTCCCCGTTTTCCGCACAAAGGGGACTGCAGGAGAACGTGAAATAGCACTCCTCCAAAAAGTTGAACCGCTCCAGCGGAAGAAGCTGATCGACGAAAGTCCCGCTCTCGCCCAGCGTAACCGCGCGCTGCACGATCGGCTGTAAAGTGTCCCAGATCTCGGGGAAGCATTCCTCCATGCTTTGACCCAAAGCTTTGGGGTGCTTCTTAGAACCAAGAATCGGGCGGTAGGCATCATTGTAAAACAGAGTGAACTCGGGGCCCCAGCCGATGTACATGGGGCAAATGGAGTTCAGTAGAATCCGGAGGGCATTTTTGAGATGTATGGACCACCCATCGACTGGGCCCATGGAAGTCTTTGACCAATCCAAGGCGCGCATCAAATGCCCCATCTCCCCGCCTCCGGGCAGGAAAGAGCGGCTCTCCATGCTATGACCCGATGGATTCACTTCCCGTCCTTGGATTCGTATCAAGATCCGTTCGGCAGGGGATCTTCTCTCATCCCCCGGCCTTTCCGCAACTGTTCCGTCGCAGTCTTATCATCCCACGTAACCCCAGCCCGCGGCCAGATCGAACCCGCACCGCGAGTGCTCAGCGCCCCACACTTAGCCGGTCGGCTAAAAAATAGGGCAGCTTCGCCTTCCGAATTCGATCCTGAGCCGTCGCCACGTCATAGGGCGCCCGGCAGAAGGTAATCACCTTGGATTCCATCTCAAAAATCGCGTAAGCGGCCCGCGGATCGCCGTCGCGCGGTTGGCCGGCCGAACCGGGGTTCAACAAATACGATGTATCCGGCTCCAATTGATGCGTGTGGTGAGATTCCTTCGGTTTCGGATGCGGGATCAGCCACGTTCGTCCACGGCGCATCGCAAAGCCGCCCTGGACGTGGGTATGTCCAAAAAAACATATTGCTCCGGGCATGTGGCGGGACACTTCAGCGGCATCGCATTTGTTGAGCAGGTAGTCGTCCTCATCTTTCGGCGAGCCGTGCACAAGAAAGAAATCACCGATCGCTACCGGCCCTTGAGGGAGTTCCTGCAGCCATTCCCGATTCTCCGGATTCAGCGCCCCATACGTCCACAGCGCGGCGAATTGTGCCGGCCCGCTGAAGCATTCAATCACCGCGTCGCCCGTGCAGGCGCGGTCATGATTGCCGCGTACGATGGCAGCGGCGTGCTGGCGGATCCAGTCCGTCACCGGATTCGGATCGGCGCAGTATCCCACCACATCGCCCAGACAAAGTACCTGATCGTAGGCTCCGGCGGCGTGTTCGACTACCGCTTCGAGAGCCTGCAGATTGGAATGGAGGTCGCTAAGAATTAAGAAGCGCACAAACGCACCACGGTGATCTCCGGCGGAGCGCCTACGCGGGCGGGAATACCCACCGTGCCAATGCCGCGTGTTACGTAGAGAGCGGCTCCGTTCTGATGATAGCGTCCGTATACGTAATTCGTGAACATCCGGGCTACATTCGCGTACTGATGGAGAATTTCCACGGTTACCTGGCCGCCGTGGGTGTGTCCGGCGAGGGTAAGCTGGTAGCCCTGCCGCGCCGCCACCGGAAAAACATCGGGATTGTGCGAGAGCAGCAGGTTGACCGCGTCTGGCTCCACCAATTCTCCCGCGCCAATCAAATACGGACTCCGGAACGGCTGGTAATCGACCCCAACTACATTCAGCGTGGCGCTCCCGAAGCGAAGCCTGGTCTTTTCTCCGCGCAGAATATTCATGCCGAGACTGGAGCCCCGAGCCTTCACCCGCGCCTCACAATCGGCGAAGATCTCATGGTTTCCATTGCAGCCGATAATTCCCGCATCAGCCCGGACCCGGGACACGTGCTTCATACACAGCTCGAGCGGGTCGTTGCGGCCGGTAATCAGGTCGCCCGTAAGCACGCAGAGATGGGGCTTGGTCTCATTAGCCATATCCACCACGCGCCGCAAGTCTGCTTCGGTGAGAAACGCGCTCATGTGAATATCGGAAAGCTGAAGAATCCGCAGACCCTGCAGATCTTTTGGAAGCCCCGGAATCGGGATATCGATTTCCTTCACCTGGAACTGGTTCCGGCCAAAAACTCCGTAGCCTACAATGATGGCTGGCGAGGCCACCAGCGCGCCGCCCGCCGCGTTCAGAAACTGGCGCCGCGCTGGCGAGAACTGACGCCCGGCAAGAGGGAGCGCGAAAAGGCCAGCCGCCGTGCCAAGAAAAGTCAGTCCCCAGAGATGGCCGATGCCCCGGGCCCACTCATGCCAATTGCCCGGTGCAAGCAAATTCGCCAGCCGGTTAGAACTGAAAACGATGCTGAAGGTGATAAACGCGGCGGAGGCAATCAGAGCCACCGTTAGGAATCGCCTTCGCCGGCGGCTTCGGTAAATCACAACGTGCGCTAGAAGACAAAGTACGAGAAAAACTAAATCGGGCAGGGCGCGGTATAGGGATGCCGATAGTCGCACTCCTCTAGTTTAGCGGTAAACTCGCGATCGGCGCATGAGAATCAAATCCACAAAAGTGATTCTATTTTTACCGCAAACAAATGAATATAAATGACTTACAGATTTAGCCGGCCTCCGGACCCTCGTATTGACAATAGGCGAAAAAAAGGCGAACATAGCCTATGGCCCTCCTCGGCATTGCCCGCCTCGCCTCCCTCGCCCCTCCTTTGGCCCTCAAGCGCGACGTTACCTACGCCCATCTCCCCACCCGCACTTGGATCAACCGCGTCAGCGGATCTCGCGTGCATTTCGAATGGTCGATCAATCCTTACAGAGGTTGCGAATTCGGTTGCAAGTACTGTTACGCGCGTTACGCGCACGAGTTTATGGAACTGCGGCAGCCGGAAGATTTTGAGAAGCGCATTTTTGCGAAGCAGTTCTCCCCCATTGCTTTCCGCAAAGAGCTGCTCTCCATTCCACTAGACGATCATGTTGCGATCGGGACCGCCACCGATCCTTACCAGCCCGCCGAGCGGCGGTTCCGCTTGACGCGCCGGATGCTGGAAGTGATGGCGGAAGAGCGGGGACGCCACTTATCCGTGACCACCAAGTCCGATCTGGTGGCGCGGGATGCGGATTTGCTGGCACGGATCGCACGCTTCAATGTAGTGAATGTGAATATCACCGTAACGACCATGGACGCGCCGCTCGCGCGATTGCTGGAGCCCCGTGCACCACGTCCGGACCTGAGGATCCGCGCGGTAAGGGAACTGGCGGGGAGAGGAGTGGCGGTAGGAATCGGCGTTCGTCCCGTGATTCCTTGCATCAACGACAGCGCGGCCAGTCTGGCGGAGATTGCCAGAGCCGGAGCAGCGGCGGGGGCGCGCTACTTCGGCGGTGGTGTTTTGTTCCTGAAGCCCTGTGCGAGTCAGGTGTTTCTGCCTTTTCTCGAGCGTGAATTTCCGGAGCTGGTGGAACGCTACCGGAAGCAATACGCAAAGAGCGCGTACTTGGAAGGCCTTTACCCGGAAGCGATCGAGCGCCGCCTCGAAGCCGCCCGGAAAGAGGCGCGGCTGGAACGGCGGCCGGTGGAATATCAACCCGAGCCGGCGCAACTGACGCTTTTTTGATGTAGGATAGCTGTCATGCACCCCATAGATCGTCGCAGATTTTTGGGCGCGGCGGGCCTTGGCAGCTTCCTGTGGGCCGTCCCGGGAGTTTTGGCCGGGCAACTCATGCTGACGCCGAAACAGACCGAAGGCCCGTTCTATCCCGATAAGCTGCCTTTGGACACGGACAACGATCTGATCGTGGTGAACAACGCCATTACACCTGCGGTGGGCGAAATCTCATGGGTTACGGGGCGCATTCTGGACGCGCGCGGAGAACCTGTCCGCGATGCGCTCGTGGAGATTTGGCAATGTGACAACAACGGCGCCTATCTGCATTCCAAAACGAGCAATAAGGATAAGCAGGACCGCAATTTTCAGGGGTTTGGACGATTTCTGACGGGTTCCACGGGCGAATACGTGTTCCGGACGATCAAGCCCGTCTCCTACCCCGGACGCACTCCGCACATTCATTACATAGTGAAGAGGAAAGGCCGGGAGAAATTCACGACGCAGTGCTACATCAAAGACCATCCGGAGAACGGGAAGGACGTCGTACTGAAGGCGATGAAGGACGAGAAAGCAAAGTCGCTGCTGATGGTGCAGTTTCATCCGGTCAAGGGCTCACGAGTCGGCGAGCTATCGGCGAAATTCGATATCGTGCTGGGGTATACGCCCGAGACGTAGCACGCCGGTTACTGGCGCGGCACTTGTTTGAGGGGTTCCGGCAGGCCCAACCGCTGGCGGATATCCCGTGAGATCTTTTCGATACCGCGAGTGGCGTCGATGGTCAGCAAAATGCCTTTCCGCCGGTACATCTCGAGCAGCGGCTTTGTCTTTTCGTGATACTCCTGGAGACGGACGCGGAGGGCTTCGGGATTGTCGTCTACGCGCTTTGTAAAGCCGCTCCCCTCGCCGATTCTGGCTCGCGACATGACGCGCTCGAAAACCACTTCATCGGGTATATCGAGATAAATCACCTTATCCAGGTTCCAGTTCTCAAACAGATACTCGGCTTGGCGAATGGTTCGCGGAAATCCGTCCAGCACGAACCCGTAATTCCAGTCGTGCTCTTCGAGCCTCCGCCGCACCACTTCCTCCACGATCTCGTCCGGCACCAGTAGTCCCGCGTCGGTAATGCGCTGGATCCGCGCCGCCAGCTTCGTGTGATGAGCTACGTTCCAACGGAAAATGTCCCCGATGGAGATGTGCACCAGGTCGTAGTCGGCGCACAACTGATGGCTCTGCGTGCCTTTGCCCGAACCCTGCGGGCCGAAGACGATGTAATGGTTCATAAGCCTTAAGCGAGAATGTCCTGGATTACTTTCCCGAAAACGTCCGTGAGGCGGAAATCGCGGCCGCTGTAGCGATAAGTGAGCCGCGTATGATCCAGGCCGAGCAGGTGCAGCGCGGTGGCATGCACATCGTGCGGATGCACCGGGTTCTCAACCGCTTTGAATCCAAACTCGTCGGTATTGCCATAGGTGGTGCCGCCTTTAATGCCGCCGCCCGCCAGCAGCATGGAAAATCCGTGATTGTTGTGATCCCGCCCATTCTGAAACTTCACCAGGCCGCTTACCTCTACGGCGGGCGTGCGTCCGAACTCACCGCCGATGATCACCAGAGTATCCTTGAGCAGGCCGCTGTTCTTCAGATCCTCGAGCAGCGCCGCCATCGGCTTATCGGAGGTCTGCGCGAGCTTCTTGTGGATCAGAATATCGTCGTGGTTATCCCAGGGCTGCCCATCGCCATAATAGACTTGCACCATGCGTACGCCCCGCTCTACCAGCCGCCGCGCGAGCAGACAGCCGCGCGCGAATGCCCCGTCGCCATAGCGCTCGCGCACTTTCAAAGGCTCCTTGTTGATGTCGAACGCGTCGAACGCCTCGGTCTGCATGCGATAGGCGATTTCCATCGACTCGATGCGGCCTTCCAACTGCGGGTCGCTGCCTTCCCGTTTCAGTTGCAGCTTGTTCAATTTTGCCAACAGGTCCAGTTGCTTGCGTTGCTCTTCCGCCGGGATCTGTTTGTTCCGCAGATGTTGGATCAGCTTTTCCGGTTCCGTCTCATTATTGGGGATGTGCGTGCCCTGTAAATGCGGCGGCAGGTAGGCGGAAGTCCATAGCTGTGGACCGATCACCGGCAGTCCCGGGCAGAGGACCACAAACCCCGGCAGGTTCTGGTTCGCCGTGCCCAACCCGTAGTTCAGCCACGATCCCATGGACGGGTGGCCTGGCAAAACGTGCCCGCAGTTCAGCATGAACAACGAAGGTTCGTGGTTCGGCCGTTCGGTGTGCATGGAGCGGATCACGCAGATATCGTCGATGTGCTTACCAAGCTCGGAAAAGATCTCGCTGACTTCGATCCCGCTCTGTCCGCACCTGTGGAATTGGAACGGCGAGCCCAGCAGCGTGCCCGTCTTCCGCTCCGTACGCAGGTTGGCGGTGGGGGCCGCTTTGCCGTGATACTTCGTGAGCATCGGTTTCGGATCGAACGTATCCACCTGCGAGGGCCCGCCGTTGAGAAACAGATAGATGACGTGCTTTGCTTTTGGGGGAAAGTGCGGCCCGCGCGCGCCAGCGTCCGCCGCCATCAGGTGGTTAAGCCCCAGCAGGCCGAATCCGCCGCCGATGGCGGAAAGCAGGTCGCGGCGAGTGGGCAGGACCTTAGTAAAAGAGGAATTCATTAGAGCTCAGCAGAACCTGCGCGTATTGCGGCCAGGCCTTTGGGTTGGATTTCAGAAATGCAAGACCGCTTTCGAGCTCGGCTTTTTCCGGCTCTCGATAAAACAAAACACGGTAGGCTTGTTTGATGCGCGAGGCATCGCCGCCCGGGACGCTGAGGCGCGTGGAAAGCGCCCCCGCCCGGTCCATCAGAAACTTGCTGTTCAGGTAGTAAAGCTGCTGCACCGGCGTCGAGGTCGGGATGCGCTGTTCCGACATCGAATTCGGGTTCGGGAAATCAAACAGCGCCAGCGTTCCATCCAGTTTCCGGCGGCTGACAAAACCATATACAGTGCGGCGCAGATTCTTTTCTTCACTCAGTTTCATCGGGGCGCCGCCCATCTTGACATCGATTTCCCCCGATGCCGCCAATAAGGAATCGCGCAGGGACTCGATATCGAGCTTCCGCCGGGTGGCGCGCCACAGCAGCCGGTTATCGGGATCGGCGGTGAAGTTTTTCGCATCGTTCAGATAGCTGAGGCCGTAGGCGGAGCTGAGCGTCAGCTCGCGGATCATTGCCTTAAAACTCCACTTCTGTTCCACCAGGCGTGCCGCAAGGTAGTCCAGGAGTTCCGGATGGCTCGGCTTTTCTCCCAACTGCCCGAAATTGTTCAGTGTCCGCACAAGGCCGGCGCCAAAGAGATAGTGCCACATGCGATTGGCGGCCACGCGAGTCGCCAGCGGATTCTTGGCGTCGGCGATGGCTTCGGCTAACTCCAGACGTCCGCTGCCATTCGTGAACTTCCGCGGCTCGCCCTCGCTAAGAATGGACACGAATCCCCGTGGAGCCTCTTCGCCAAGGTTGTCCATAGCGCCGCGAATCCGCACCCGTTCGTTCTTCACTTTCTCACGATCCGTAATGATGTGGTAATACGGGTAACGCTCCGGGACAGCTTTTTTAAGAGTGTCCACATCCGTCCGCAGTTGATCGAGGTGCGCTTTCCAGGCTCCTGTTAAAAAGCGGTCGATCTGGCCGGTTTTGTAATAAAGAATGCCGCTATCGAACTTCCCAAAACGTTGGGAGGAGAACGTGTCGCGCCACAACAGCCACTTCTCGCGGGGAAGCGACAGCAGGTCGGCTCCGGCCAGATCGCTGCGCACGCTGGAACCGCCCAGGCGGATGAAGTTCTTCTCTTCCACGTTCTTCTGTTCCTGCAGCGTGGCGAGCAGTTTTTGCTGGAACGCGTCCGCATCAAAGGTCTGCCAACCCTCCAGAAACGAATGCTCGCGGGCGGGCATTTGCAGATAATCGTGCCACCGCTGCAGCGTGCCTTCATCCAGCTTTTCAGCTTTCGCCGTCTCTTGGATCCCGGCCTTGCCGGCTACCACCTTGCGGACGGCGCGGATGTAGTCCGCCGTGCGGTACGCCATCACTTCCGATAGCTGTTTCGCCTGATCGTCCAGGTATTTATTCAGCTTCTTTTCCTGGTCCTCCACGGCCGCCTTGCGGGCCTTGTATTCCTCCACCACGTTCTTTCCGGCCAAGGGAAACTCGCCCTCCGCGGTGCTCGTGAAAACGCCCAGCAAGGAATAGTAATCCTTGGTGGGAATCGGATCGAACTTGTGATCGTGACACTGCGCGCACGCTACCGTCAGGCCGAGAAAAGCCTTGGTGGTCACATCCACCCGATCATCTTGAAACTGGGGGCTGAGCGCGTAGAATCCCAGTCCGGCCACCGTCTTTTCCTTATCCTTCAGCATGTCCCCGGCAAGCTGCGCCTTCACAAAGACGTCATAAGGCATATCGTCATTGAAAGCCTGGATCACCCAATCGCGGTACCGGAAGGCGTTGTCGTAAGGCTGGTCCTGCGTGCTGTTGAGCAGGTCGTCGGAATAACGGGCGACATCCAGCCAATAGCGGCCCCAGCGCTCCCCATACTGCGAGGACGCCAGCAGCCGGTCAACGACGCGCGCCTTTGCATCGGCGGTATTATCGAGCAGAAACGCATCCACGTCTTCCGCCTTCGGAGGCAGCCCCGTAAGGTCGTAACTCACGCGGCGAATCCACTCCCGCTTCGAAGCCGGTCTCACGGGCTTCAGTCCCCTGCTTTCCAGCGAGGCGAGAAGAAACTGATCGATAGGCGTCCGGGCCCAGGCTTTGTCCTTCACCGCCGGCGGGACCGGTTTCCTCACCGGCTGGAAGGCCCACCACGATCGCTGCTCCGGCGTAATCTTATATCCGTGGCCTTTTACCGTCGCCGCCGGCCATGCGGCGCCGCGTCCGATCCAATTCACCAGATCCTTAATCTCGCCGTCGGAGAGCTTGCCATTGGGCGGCATCTTGAGCTTGTCATCGGTGTGACGCACCGCTTTAACCAGCAGGCTCTCCTCGGGACGTTCGATATCGATGGCCGGTCCTGATTTGCCGCCCTTCAGCAGCGAATCCCGGGAGACCATCTCCAGTCCGCCGAGCTTCGTCTGCGTGTGGCAGGAAAAACAATTCTTCGCCAGCACGGGACGGACACGGGTCTCGAAATATTCCAATGGGTCCCTTCGCTGGCCCAGAACCAAAGCCGCGAACGCAAACCCAATCCATAGACGCATTTCAATCTGCATTCTATCAAAGCGGGGTATGGTGGAATGAATGCTTCAGGAGTTAAAAGAGCGCTACCGGCGCAATCTGCTGGATTCGGTGGTCCCTTTCTGGGAGCGGCATTCGCTCGACCGGGAGTTTGGGGGGCAATTCAATTGCCTCACCAGGGAAGGCCGTGTCTTTGATTCCAGGAAGTATGTTTGGATGCAGGGCCGCGCCGCGTGGATGTTCAGCCGGCTCTATAACCAGGTGGAAAAACGGCCGCAATGGTTGGAGTCCGCCCGGCTGATCTGTGATTTTCTGCTGCGCCACGCCCGCGATGAGCAGGGCCGGTGTTATTTCAGCCTTACGCGCGGCGGCCAGCCAGTATTCTTCCAACGGAAGCCTTACGGAGCCTTTTTCCTGCTGTTGGCGATGGTGGAGTTCTCGAAAACCGGAGCGGCGGATCACATCGCGGAAGCGAAGGCGCTGTTCTCTCAAATCGAATCGTGGATTGCCGATTCTTCCCTGCTGGGCAGGCCATCCTGGAGCGGGCAGACGCCGGTGCGTCAATTGGCGGACATCATGGCGATGGCCTCCATGGCGTTGGAACTAATGGCGGTGGACGAAGACCCGCACTATCCTGCTGTTCTGCGGCGTTGCCTCGGCCAGGCGCGGGAGCATTGGCTCCCCGGCAAGCGGACGCTGCTCGAGAACTTGCCGCTCGATGGCTCGGATTATCGCGACTCCCCGGACACGCGCATCCTTTGCCCGGGAAGTGCGCTGGAGGTGGCATGGTTCCTCTGGCACGCGCTCGAGGCGTTGGGAGAAGAGGATGATGGGTTTCTGCAGGATGTCATTGAGGGCTCGCTGGAACTCGGGTGGGATCACGAGTACGGGGGACTCTACTACTTCCTCGACGCCGAAGGTCTGCCGCCGCTTCACCTCGAAGCACCCATGAAACTGTGGTGGGTTCACACCGAGGCCATCTATGCCTTGGCGCTGGCCTACAATAAGACGCGCAACCCGAAGTGGTTGCAGTGGCTGCAGACAGTGGACGGCTACACCTTCCGCACTTCCGTCGACTGGGAGCATGGCGAATGGTTCGGGTATTGCGACCGCCGGGGCACGATCAGTAATTCACTGAAAGCCGGTCCGTATAAATGCTTTTTTCACGTGCCCCGCTGCCTTTTGCAAACCCTACAGCGCCTGTAAGCATGATAAGGCGGAAGCGCGGGCGGGATACCGGCCCGCTGCGATCAGCAGCCCGCGCTCAGCCACTCGCTTATTCAGATTCAGCTTGAGAAGCCGCGCCGTCACCGTGCCTTCCTCTGTGAGAGGTTCAATGACGGAGCCGCGGATTAGAAAATGAGCATCCCAATTATCCAACCGTGGATGGTACAAACGCACGAGATTTCCGGAACGTAAATCCACCGAGCTGATGTCCGTTCCTTTCCACGTGTTACATCGGAGGCAGGCGTATGCCAAATTGTCTTCACCGGAGAGGCCCCCGTGCTTACGGCTGATAATATGATCAACCTGATGCCGGAAAAACGAGAACTCTTCGTGCACCAGGCAGTATTCACAACGATGCCTGGCACGCTCGGCAATTCGGCGCTTCAACGCCGCGCTGGCGTCACCCCGCAACGTGCGAGTACTGATGCGCGCGAGCCTTCACCATCAACAGAATGTGCTCGAGCTGCAGGTAATCGTCGAGTTCAGACAGTTCGTCGGAAGAGATGCTGTCGTCCTTTGACCGGGCCACCAAATCTTCCACACGCTGTTGAACCGCACTCGAGGGCCGAAACGCTATGACAGACTGAGGAGTAGTTCCCCCCGCGATGAAATCAACGATTTCCTCGTAGGTGCTGGCGCTCATAAAACCCTCCAGCCCAACTATACCCTATTCCATCCCCCTTCGCCAGCTCTATTTCAGCCTCAACGCGCGCGGCGGTACTCAGGACGGCGCGGCTTATAGCTCACCACTCGCGGTTTCGGCATCACGATGATGTCCCGGACTTCCGCCGAAACCTCGCCACCCAGATCCCGCCGCGTCAGACGAATATTGAGCGTTCGCTCGATACGCCGGATTTCACTGCGCTCGGAATGGGTACCAAAGGTAGAAGCTACTCCGCGAAGCCCAGCGCGTCCCGTACGGCCTACGCGGTGGATGAAATCTTCCGGCACCTGCGGCAAATCATAGTTCACCACGTGCGCGATGCCCTCGACGTGAATCCCTCGGGCTGCCACATCCGTGGCGACCAGAACCCGGTACTGTCCCTGTTGGAAGCCGCGAAGCGCATGATTACGTTGGCTTTGCGTGCGGTCGCCATGAATGCTGGTGGCATTCACGCCGCCCCGTGACAACTTATTCGCCAGCCGCTCCGCCCCATGCTTGGTGCGAGCAAAAACCAGAAAGGACCCCTGCTCGCGTTTCAGCATGTTCTGAAGCAGGCTAAGCTTATGATCCTGTTCCACTTCGTAGACATGAAGATCGATGTGCTCGGCTGGTTTCGTCGTAGATCCCACCGCGATCCGCACGGGATTATTCACATGCGTGTTGATCAGATGAGCGACGGAGCGTTCAATCGTCGCGGAAAAGAAAAGCGTCTGCCGTTCCGCCGGAATCGCGCCCATAATCAATTTGATCGTCGGCAGAAAGCCCATATCGAGCATGCGGTCGGCTTCATCCAGCACCAGATAACGGACCGCGCCAAGCTTCACCAGCTTGCGATTCAGGAAATCGCACAACCGGCCAGGAGTTGCGATCAGCACCTGCGCACCCTTGCGGATGTTCTGCAGTTGCGTCTGCTCACTCATCCCGCCGACTACAGCGGCCGAGCGGACTCCCGTACCGGGAGCGAGTTTATTGAAGACCTCGTGAATCTGGAGAGCAAGCTCACGCGTGGGCGTCAGGATAACGGCATTAACGCCAAGAGTCAAAGTCTTCGCAGTAAAAGATTGAAGTAAGGGAAGCACGAAAGCGAGCGTCTTGCCGGTGCCGGTCTGGGCCGTAGCAACAACGTCACGCCCTTCGAGCGCGGGAGGAATAGCCTGCGCTTGGACAGCCGTCGGTGTGACGAAGCCGTGCTTGGAAAGACTGTCCTGCAAGGCAGGGGACAGGGTAATTTCAGAGAAAGTGTTCATTCAGTTTTTGGGGGAAGGATGAATCTGCGAGCCAACGGAGGGGTTGCGGATCTGCTTCCGATACATTTGCAGTATAGCATGTTCTGGAAAAGACACGATATCGCGGCGTGGCGGAGGAAGCGCGAACCAGTCCATCGCATCCGGCGCCGCGGAGCCTGTATGTATCAAAATCCGAAGCGCGTGGGGTTGCGGGCGATGATGAGAACGGCGAGTACTTTCGGCACGTATTCGCGTGTCTCCCGCGGCAGTGCCCGAATCCGGTAGAGATACCAGAAGTTTCGCTGTTTGATCGGATCCTTGACGGTGCGCACGGCCTGCTTCACTTTCCCCACGCCGCCGTTATAGGCGGCCACGGCCAGCATCACCGAGCCTCCGGAGCCGAAATCCAGAATCAGCTCGCGCATCAATTTGCAGGCGGCTTTGGTGGACTTACGGACATCGAATCGTTCGTCCACTTTGCCGCTCACGATCAGTCCGTTGGCGCGCGCGGTGGAGGCCATGAACTGCCAGGGTCCGGCGGCTCCGCTCGTGCGGTTGCTCACATTCCCCAAAGCACTCTCGACCACCGCCATGTAGGCGAGATCGGGAGGCAATTGCTCGTGCTCAAAAATGGATCGCATGGTCTGGATATCCTTGCGCGCGCTGCCCAGCGCGGCAGTGATGTGGGCGCGATCGGGTCCCTGATAACTGCGCACGTAGCGTTCCACTTGTTCCAGGAAGTCCGGCGGAAACCGAAGTGTTTCGGCTCCGAACTCAGCCATTAACAACTTCAATTCCTCTTCTACGGGGTTCGTCTGCTCTCTCACTCCCACACGGTAGAGAAACGCATTGGCGACAGTTTTCGCTTCTCCCTGGTAACGGTCGAGGCGTTGTACCAGTTCGTCGGCCTGCTCGGGATTCGCTTGTTCCTTCTCGAGCAGCGCCTCCACTTCCAGAATGCGTTTATCGATGGCCTGCTTTTGCGAGCGTAAGTCCCGAACCTTCCAAACGGTAAACGCGGTAAGCCCAACCAGGGCGAGCGTAAGGACGGCAATCAGTTTGCGCGCTCTTTTGCGCGTGCGGTGGACGGCTTTGTGGATCGCCTCGCGCACGATGGCATGTGTCTGATCGCGGCTGATCATGCCCCTCGCCAGGCGAATTCTGGCCAGGGCTTCCGCCAACAGCCCTTCATGCTCGCCGATCCCGATTGCCTTGGGGGTGCGGTTTATGCGAAGGGTTTGATCCGTATCGACAGGAACGGAATCGTCCAGGATGAATGACAGGTTCGGTCCCTCCTGGCCCAGCCGGATGGAACAGGGCGGCTGCAACAACGCCTTCTGGGTACGGGCCCCGTTTACATAGGTACCGTTCGTGCTCTCGACATCCTGGAGCCGGTAGCTCCCGCCTTCCTTATGTATTTCGAAATGGGTGAGCGAGACGACCGCGTCATCCTCAATGAGAATGTCATTCTGCGGGCCGCGGCCTACCCGCGTCACCGCGTCACGAACTGGATATCTCGTTCCCGCCAGCGGTCCCGAGGTGCGAACCAGCCATGCGTTCAAATCCGGCTCTCCAGGGTCAACAACTACATTTTAAACGTTCCCGGGCATTCATTTGCTTCCAGGCCTCCCAGTCGGATACCGTATTAGTTCACCTTTCTGTAGGATTCACAAACACAACTCATGGCTAATACCGCAATCACCGTCGCGCGGGGCGATGGCATCGGCCCGGAAATCATGGATGCCACGCTGCGCATATTGAAGGATGCCGGGGCGCGCATCGATATTGAAGAGATCCAGATTGGCGAGAAGGTCTACCTCGCCGGGCATTCCACCGGGGTGGAGCCGAATGCCTGGGAATCGATCAAGCGCACGCGGGTATTTCTGAAGGCTCCCATCACCACGCCGCAGGGCGGTGGATTCAAGAGTCTGAACGTGACCACGCGCAAGATGTTCGGGCTGTATGCGAACGTGCGGCCGTGCGTCGCTTATCACCCTTATGTCGAGACCAAGCATCCCGGCATGGATGTGGTAATTGTGCGTGAGAACGAAGAGGACCTGTATGCCGGCATTGAGCACCGCCAAACGGACCAGGTGATGCAGTGTCTCAAGCTGATCAGCCGGCCCGGCTGCGAACGCATTGTGCGCTATGCGTTCGAGTATGCCCGCCGCAACAATCGTAAAAAGGTCACCTGCTTTACGAAAGACAACATCATGAAGTTCACCGACGGCCTTTTCCACAAGGTCTTCGATGAGATCGCGGCGGAATATGCGGAGATCGCGAATGAGCATTGGATTGTCGACATCGGCGCCGCCAAAATGGCCGATACGCCCAACGCCTTCGATGTGATCGTCATGCCGAATCTTTACGGCGACATTCTTTCCGACGTAGCGGCGCAAATTGCCGGATCGGTGGGGTTGGCCGGGTCGGCGAATATCGGCGGGAAGTACGCGATGTTCGAGGCGATCCACGGCTCCGCGCCGCGGCGCGCCGGCCAGAATCTGGCCAACCCTTCCGGCCTCTTGCACGGAGCCATTCTCATGCTGGTGCATATCGATCAGCCGGACGTGGCGACGCTGGTTCACAATGCCTGGCTGAAAACGATTGAAGACGGCGTACACACCTACGATATCTTTACCGAAGGCGTCAGCAAAGAGAAGGTGGGAACGAAACAGTTCGCCCAGGCGGTGGTGGCGCGCATGGGCCAGAAGCCGGAGAAGCTGAAGACCGTCGCATACAGCTCCGCGCCGCCGCAATCGGCATCGAGCGCCACAAAAGCACGCACGCCGGCGAAGAAGGATCTGGTGGGCGTGGATGTGTTCCTCGATTGGTCGGCTGGGACGCCGAATGAGCTTGGCGATAAGTTGAAGGGATGCGGCACCGACGCATTGAAGCTGAACAACATTGCCGCTCGCGGCGTAAAAGTCTATCCCGACGGCTTTCCCGATACGCTCACCGGCGACAACTGGCGCTGCCGCTTTCAAGGTGCCGGAACAGTGACGCATCAGCAGGTGATCGAGCTGCTCAGCAGAATTGCCGGAGCGGGATTCGATTTCATTAAAACCGAACATCTCTGCAATTTCGACGGCCAAGCCGGCTTCACGGCGTAAGACATGAGCGCGCGGACGCCGCTGGTTGGCGTGATCATGGGCAGCAAATCCGATTGGGAGACGATGCGCCATACGGTCGAGATTCTACAGCGGTTCGACGTCGCGCATGAAATGCGGATTGTCTCGGCGCATCGCACACCGGCATTGATGGCGGAATATGCGGTGGCGGCGGAAGCGCGCGGGCTGGAAGTGATCATTGCCGGCGCGGGCGGGGCGGCGCATCTGCCGGGGATGGTGGCGGCGCACACGATCGTTCCGGTTCTGGGAGTCCCGGTGGAGAGCCAGGCGCTGAAAGGCATGGACTCGCTGCTATCCATTGTGCAAATGCCGGGTGGAGTTCCAGTCGGCACGTTGGCGATCGGTAAAGCGGGCGCCGCCAATGCCGGTTTGCTGGCGGTGGCGATTCTCGGCAACAAGCGGCCGGAGCTCCGGGCGAAGCTCCACGCCTTTCGCCGGGAGCAATCGGAAAAGGTCCTTTCGGACACGCTGCCATGAAGCCGATTCTGCCCGGCGCCTCCATCGGCGTGCTCGGCAGCGGGCAGCTGGGGCGCATGTTTGCGATTGCCGCGCGGCGAATGGGGTATCGCGTACACACGTTTTCCCCCGATAGCGACACGCCCACCGGCCAGGTAAGCGATCTGGAAATCTGCGCGCCCTATGACGATCTCGATGCGGTGCGGCGCTTCGCCGGGAACGTGAGCGCGGTGACATTCGAATTTGAGAATGTCCCGGCTCCCACGGCGGCGGCGGCGGCGGAATGTGCGCCGGTCCGTCCGGCCGGCAGCGTGCTCCATACGACGCAACATCGGATTCGTGAAAAGACATTTCTCACCGCCGCGGGACTGCCGGTCACTCCCTACCGCATCGTAGATACGATCGGAGATCTGCGCGAGGCGCTAGGGGAACTGGGATGTCCTTCGATCCTGAAAACGGCCGATTTCGGATACGACGGCAAGGGTCAGTTTCGAATCAATGAAGCTGAGCAGGCGGCGGAAGCATGGAAGGCGATCGGAGCGCGCCAAGCGGTGCTCGAAGCGTTCGTGCCATTCGTGAAAGAAGTATCCCTGGTGGCGGCGCGATCCGTGGATGGGGCTTTCGCGCACTACGGGCTAATCGAGAATGAACACCGCCGGCATATTCTCGATGTGTCGCTCTCACCGGCTCGCGTACCGGCCGCCGTAGAGCGGAGAGCAGAGGAACTGGCGCGTGCCGTGTTGGAAGCGCTGGATGTAGTGGGCGTGTTGTGCGTGGAGTTCTTTGTGACGCAAAATGGGGAACTGCTGATTAACGAGCTTGCGCCGCGGCCGCACAACTCCGGCCACCTGACGTTTGATGCCTGTGTCACCAGCCAGTTCGAGCAGCAATTGCGGGCGGTATGCGGGCTGCCGTTAGGTTGTACGAAGCGGCTTTGTCCGGCGGCGATGGCCAATTTGCTCGGCGATTTATGGAGCAAAGGCGAACCGGACTGGGCTTCCGTGGCTGCCTTTCCGAACGTGAAAGTACATCTCTACGGCAAGATGGAAGCCCGGCCCGGACGGAAGATGGGGCATTTAACCGCCCTCGGCTCAACGCCGGAGGAAGCGTTGCAGATGGTGATGGCAGCCCGCGCGAAACTCTAACGCTCTTAAGGAACGCAATCAACTGGAAACGCTTGCACGCCCGTCCTGTCGAGCCGCGCGCGTAAGCAAGCGGATTACAGGCGCGGATAACGCCTATAACGCCGCGAGACGCGGAAGGGACTCCTCGTACGGCGTCGTGGCAACGCCCTTCTCCGTGATAATCGCCGTTACATAACGGTGAGGCGTGATATCGAAAGCGGGATTGGCGACCGCGATGCCTTCCGGAGCCACCGCCACCCCGAACACATGGGTGACTTCGCCGGAAGGCCGCTGCTCGATAGGAATCTGATCCCCGCTGGCAAGGGTGAGATCAAGGGTGGATATGGGCGCGGCGACGTAAAATGGTACGCCGTTCTCTTTGGCGAGCACGGCCACCGAATAGGTGCCGATTTTGTTAGCGACGTCACCGTTGCGGGCGATGCGGTCCGCACCAACCACCACGCATCCGATGTCCCCCTGGCGCAGAAAATGCCCGGCCATATTGTCGGTGATGAGCGTTGTGTCGATCCCATCCTGCTGCAATTCCCACGCCGTGAGGCGCGCGCCTTGCAGGAACGGCCGCGTTTCATCGGCATAGACGGCGATCTTCTTGCCTGCCTCCACCGCGGCGCGAATCACTCCCAGCGCGGTGCCGTAGCCGGCGGTGGCGAGCGCTCCGGCATTGCAATGGGTGAGCACGTGCTTGCCGTCGGGAACCAGAGGGGCGCCGTGCGCCCCGATGGCGCGATTGATGGCGACGTCTTCCTTGTGCATGAGCTTTGCTTCTGCAATCAGCCTCGCGCACACCTCTGCTGCGGAATGCTGCTGCAAACTGAGGGCGAGCTTCTTCATGCGCTCGATCGCCCAAAATAGATTGACAGCGGTAGGGCGGGTGCGGCCCAGCGTGTCGCAGACCAGATCGAGGCGCGTCAGGAAATCGGCTCCCTCGCTCTTTGCCATGCCGATGGCGACGCCCATCGCCGCGGCCACTCCGATCGCGGGCGCGCCGCGAATCACCATATTTCGAATGGCGTCGGCCACTTCGATGTAGTCGCGGCAGGTGACGTAGACGGTTTCGCGCGGCAGCCGCGTTTGATCAATCAGAACCACGCCGTCATCGGTCCATTGAATTGTTTCTACCATGAGCGGTTTGCGTGAAACGAGCCGGAATGATTCTCCATCCGGCGCACGGAAACCCGCGCCACTGGCCGGTCGCCGCGCTTCCTTCCCGGCATGGAGGCCTGAAGGCGATGCGTCCGGCTCAACCTCCACGTGTCAATTGTGATTTGATCCATGAGCTCCTAATGTTATGAATTGGGTCGAGATTGTGTCAAACCTGGCCTGCGGAGACGGTGAAGAGCTTTGCCGGCAGTGGCATCCTTGCGCGCACAAAACGGCTTGACCCCCACCCTAGTGGAACAAGCAGGGCGAGAGGCTGCTTCTCGACAATGGAGGCAGCCAGCCACTGGGGACAGGTTAGAAAATTGCATCTGTATAACGATGAAAAAGGCCGGCCAACTTAAGAAGCATTTTCATTTTTGGCCGTTGCGGGCGCAGCCCCGTTAATAATCCTTTCCTTGCACAACCAGGGCGCTAAAGAACGTGAGGTTGTAGGTGGCGTGCGTGAGCGTGGCGGCGGCGGTGGATCCGGTGATATGCCGGACCCGTCCGAAAGCTACGCCCGCCAGTACCAGCAGAAACAAGTGACGCCAGGACCATGCGTACTGGGGTCCGTGGAGAAGCGCGAAGGGAACGGCGGTGATCAGAATACCGGGCCACACGCCGAAGGATCGGGTCAGCAACGGCATGAGAAATCCGCGAAACGCCAGTTCCTCGCACAGCGGCCCGACGCTGACCGCAAATACGCCAGTGACCATCAGCGAAAAGCGATCGTCGAGCAATTGCTTGAACGGCATCTCGATATTCGGCGTGCGCAGCACAACACCCAGCCACGCCACCGCGAAGGCGAGCATCGGACCCTGGAAGATATTGCGCCAGAAGCCCTGCTTCGGAATCACCCAGGCAAGCGAACTCCAGAAGGGAGCGTCGTAGCGCACGCGCAGCAACAGGATAAGAGAGGCGAACCACAGAGCATACCCGATGAATTGGGCAATCAGGAAATACAGCACGCGGCTGGGTTTAACCGGGATGAACCAGACGATTCCTTCCAACAGCACGACGCTCAACACCAGGCACGGCAGACCCATGCCGAAAAACAGCAGGATGTCTTCGTAGTTCCAGAAGGGGTAGCTGAGCGACGGCGGCGGATCGACAAGCGGCT